>CAJTOK010000036.1 GCA_910577825.1 uncultured Lachnospiraceae bacterium
AAAGTTGTCTTCAAGGCTTTTTCTTTCCCTAACACTTCTGATGGCGGGGAAGCCCCATATGCACTAACTTACTTGTAAAAAATATAGAACTATGCCATAATAAAATCCAGGGAGGTAATTTATTATAGATATAAATAAGGATAAGAAAATAATTAAGGATTCTTTTTTATAATAAATTAAGGTGTACCGTAATGAAGTAAAAACTTCTAAGTGGTACACCTTTTTATACCCTTCTGGGCGTTTTTAAATTTTTTTCAACAGCAGGCTTATTCCACTGTTACATTAATCTGCTTTGAACGTCCGTTTTTAGCGTATACATAAATTATACATGAACCTGTTCCTGCTGCAGTTATCTGTCCTGTCTTTGATACTGTTGCAACTGCTTTATTATCTGTTGCATAACGGAATTGTCTTGTATGGTTTTCATAAAGCTCTTCTTTGCTTGTATCATTTAACACTACATCTGCATTAATCTGTGCTGTCCCGCCATTATTTAATGTATAAGAACTATTATCTGCGTTTACACTCTTTACATCAGTAAATTTCTTGCTCTGGCTTCCTGCAAAATGTATATAAATGCTTCTGCCAAGCCTTACCTTTTCACCATCTATTATCTTATACGCAACAACATAAGCTTTATAGCTTTTCTTTTTGTTTATTGCCTTACCATTAATTTTCTTGACACTTAATTTTGTTATTTCACCATCATTTACAGAATATAATGATTTAGCAGTAAATTCCTTGCCGCAATACTGTACATATACATCATAACCGTCTGCGTCATCTGCTATGCCCCATGTAATATTAATCTTATTACCAGTCTGGCTGCCATAAAGCCCTGAATTTAATTTTATAGCAGTAAGATTTTCAGGAGCCATTGTTGGTGCTGTAGTTGGAGCAGTAGTAGGCTCTGTAGTAGGAACTACTGTTGGAGCAGTAGTAGGCTCTGTAGTAGGAACTACTGTTGGAGCAGTAGTAGGCTCTGTAGTAGGAACTACTGTTGGAACTGTGGTAGGTTCTGTAGTAGGAACTACTGTTGGAACTGTAGTAGGTTCTGTAGTAGGAACTACTGTTGGTACAGTAGTAGGTTTTGCTGGTATATTTACAGTTACCTTACATACAGCCATTAAATTATTGTCCTCTGTAACTGCAGTAACTGTACATGTACCATTAGAAATTGCTGTTACATTTCCTTTATCATCTACAGTTGCAATATTTGTATCACTTGATAACCATTTTACATTTTTATTTTCTGCTGTAGATGGTACAACGGATGCTGTAAGCTGCCTGCTTTCACCATCACGTGTAAATGTTAAAGAACCAGTGTTGAGTGTTACGCCTGTTACATAAGTATAAACTACATCTGTTGTGCCAATGCTGGTATTGCCTATAACCGTTGGCATACCTGGAATATTAACTGAACTGTTATGTACAGACACAACACCACCGGCATTGTCATGGATTTTGCCGCCATACATCTCAAAAGTACCATTGTTATAAACAACACCGCCATCAGATGCAGTAGCAGTATTTCCGTATATTTCGCCGCCGTTCATTTTAAAGAAAGAATTTTCATTGTAAACATAAACAGCAGTACCATTTTTTGCGGAGTTATTCTTAATTGCTGTCCCGCCATCCATAACCAGTGTGCCAGGGCTTCCAGAATTACCAGCCATAACAGCAGCACCTTCACCATTTTCACCAGTATCATTATTCTGCAGGGTAGTACCATTGCCAAGGACTACTGTTGCACCGCCAGATACATAAACAAGACTGGCATCAGGGCCTGTCTTTATTCCGCTGTTGCTGCGCAGTGCAAGGTCATCTGTCTGCCATACCGCACCACCGTCAATGGTTATATTCCTGAATGTTACAACACTTCCAGCAGCACTTGCACTAAATAAACCTGTTGAAATACCAGTACCCCTTTTAACAGTATGGCCTTTGCCATCTATTACAAGTTTGCTGTTTTCCTTTCCTGCAACAGACACCGGGCTGCTTCCCCAGTTGCCTGTAGTTAATGTAATATCCTGCAGCAGTTCAACCTGTACATTGCCTTCAGCAGAAGACCCCAGTGCATCCATAAGCCCTGCCTCAGTCCATGACAGGCCTGAATCTGTGCTGTAACGCACTTCTGCCACAACTGTTTCCTCTGCAGATGCCATGCCAGGCATAAGTCCTGTGGCAAGCGAAGCCACAAGCACTAATGATAAAACTCGTTTCTTCATAAATTTTCCTCCCAGTTTTTTCTGTCCGGCTTAAAATACCATAAACCTGGATAATTTCTATTTCAATATCAATTCTACTAGAATATATATATTTGTCAACATTAAAATTTTCCGGGGATAATACTTGACTAACATGCCTGTAAAGATATAAGCTATCAAAGGGCTTCTGGCAAAAAAATTTCTGTAAAGAAGGAAGGTAAGGTATATTTATGCTTGAAATTTTAAAATCAATTTTATTTGGGATTGTGGAGGGCATTACAGAGTGGCTTCCTATAAGCAGCACAGGACATATGATTCTTCTTGATGAATTTATAACACTGGATGCAGCAGACGCATTTAAAGAAATGTATCTTGTAGTTATACAGCTTGGTGCAATACTTGCAGTTGTTATATTGTTCTGGAACCAGATATGGCCATTCTGCCTGCCATCAGGCAATAACAGCAGCGGCATTATGGGATACATAAGAAAAGATACTTTTATAATGTGGTTTAAAATAGCAGCAGCATGTATCCCGGCAGTAATAATAGAGCTTGCAATGGGGGATAAGCTGGAGGAAATGTTTTATAATTACCAGACAGTTGCAATTATGCTTATAGCTGTCGGGATAATTTTTATACTTATTGAAAACAGGAATAAAGGCCAGGAAGCCAGGGTAACAGGGATACCAGGGATTACATACCAGACAGCATTCCTTATAGGTGTATTCCAGCTGGTGGCAGCAGTATTTCCAGGGACATCACGTTCTGGTGCAACAATTATAGGCGGCCTTGTACTTGGATTAACAAGGACGGTAGCAGCAGAGTTTACATTTTACCTTGCAATACCTGTAATGTTTGGTGCAAGCCTTATAAAAATCCTTAAATTCGGGCTGTCATTTACAGGAAATGAAGCATTAATACTTTTAACAGGCATGGCAACAGCATTTATAGTATCACTTGTGGTTATAAAATTCCTTATGGGATATATTAAGAAACATGACTTTAAAGTGTTTGGATGGTACAGGATTATACTTGGTGTGCTTGTACTTGGATATTTTATGGTATTTTAGTTTGACTTATAAAGCAATATAGTGTAAAATTTATTAACAATATACTGTGTCCTGATGGAACAGAAGTGGTATAAATAGAGCCGTACTTACGGTGAGATAAGACTATGGAGGATGACATGGATAAAAAATTAAGAGCTGGTATCCTTGGTGGTACTGGAATGGTGGGACAGAGGTTTATTTCATTATTAGAGAACCATCCCTGGTTTGAAGTAACTGCTATAGCAGCAAGCCCGAGAAGTGCAGGGAAAAGGTATGAGGAAGCAGCAGGCGGCCGCTGGAAGATGCAGACACCTATGCCAGAAGCAGTTAAGGATATTATTGTTAAAGATGTCAGTGATGTTAGAGGTGTAGCTTCAGAGGCAGATTTTGTTTTTAGTGCAGTTGATATGTCTAAAGATGAGATTAAGAGGATTGAAGAAGAATATGCTAAAACAGAAACTCCAGTTGTTTCTAATAACAGCGCCCACAGATGGACGCCTGATGTCCCTATGGTTGTGCCTGAACTTAACCCGGAACATTTAGAGGTTATAAGCAGCCAGAAGAAGCGTCTTGGCACAAAAAGGGGATTTATTGCCGTTAAGCCGAACTGCTCCATACAAAGCTACACACCTGCACTCCATGCACTGAAAAAAGCAGGTTTTATGCCAAAGACAGTAGTTGCAACAACATACCAGGCAATTTCAGGCGCAGGCAGGACATTTAAAGAGTGGCCTGAAATGGAAGGGAACATTATCCCGTTTATCGGCGGAGAAGAAGAAAAGAGCGAGCAAGAGCCATTACGTATATGGGGGCATATTGAGAACGGTGAAATTATAAAAGCTTCATCACCTGTTATTACAACGCAGTGCATACGTGTGCCTGTGCTGGATGGCCATACAGCAGCAGTATTTATGGATTTTGAAGAAGGAAACAGGCCTTCCAGGGAACAGATTATTAAAATATGGAGGGAGTTTAAAGGGCTTCCACAGGAACTAAACCTTCCAAATGCACCAAAGAACTTTATACAATATCTTGACGAGGAGAACCGCCCACAGGTAACACTTGATGTTAATTACGGGAATGGTTTTGGCATATCACTGGGACGCCTGCGTGAAGATACAGTATTTGATTATAAATTCGTCGGCTTATCACATAATACAGTACGCGGGGCAGCAGGAGGCGGCATACTTACAGCAGAACTCCTTAAAGCAAAAGGATATATTGCTGCTAAATAATATCTGGTATGGGGGAAATATGGAAAGATACAGGATTTTAGTTAAAGGCATTGTTAAAAAAGATAATAAATTCCTTGTAGTACAGAAGTGGTTTGATGACAATATATCCGACCCTTACAGATGGGAATTTATTGATGCTGAAGCAGAATTTGGGGAGTCACCTGATATTGCCGTAATAAGGGCAATAAATGAACAGACAGGCATTACTGCAATAGTAGACAGGATTTTATATACATGGACATTTGTCCTTGGCACGGAATGCAGCCTGGGCCTTGCTTACCTGTGCCTGACAGATGAGGATGATGTTATTCTCTCAGAAGAATTAAATGGTGCAGAGTGGATTGAAGGCATGGATTTTGATAAATACATCCATAATAAATCCATGCTTGAAGATTTGGAAAAAGCGGAGTTATACTAATTGTACTACGAGGTGCATCTGTTAAAATTTTAGCAGATGCCCTCTGCATATAAAGAATGTTTGCTATATGCAGGAATGGAGAGTAAAATGGGCAGATACTTAATTAAAAACGGCCATCTTATAGACCCTGCAAATGGAATTGATGGCAGAATGGATATTTTAATACAGGACGGCATGGTCTGTAAAGTGGCAGGAAATATTGATGGAAACAATGCTGGTACAGAAGTGGTTAATGCCTCTGGCAAATATATAATGCCAGGATTTATTGATTTGCATGTACATTTAAGAGAGCCAGGGTTTGAATACAAAGAAACTGTAATGACAGGTGCAAGGGCAGCAGCAAAGGGCGGTGTTACAACTATATGCCCGATGCCAAATACAAAACCTGTTATTGATACACCTGCAGGGGTAAAGGATTTGCTTGAAAGGGCAAAAGATGCACCTGTACATATACTTCCAATAGGTGCAATAACTTCAGGGCAGGAGGGCATAGACATTACAGATATTGAAGGAATGAAAGAAGCAGGTGCTGTTGCCATAAGCGAAGATGGCAAATCAGTAATGGATTCATGGATTTTTATGCAGGCGCTCCATGAAGCTGCAAGAACTGGTATGCCAGTGTTTTCACACTGTGAAGATACCGGGCTTGTGGACGGCGGCGTAATGAATTATGGCGCAAAGTCAGAAGAACTGGGGCTTCCAGGGATAATTAATGCTGCTGAGGATGTAATTGTGGCAAGGGATATATTTATGGCAAAAGAAGCAGGGTGCAGGCTGCATTTGTGCCACTGTTCCACAGCAGACAGTGTTTTACTCGTGGAGATGGCAAAGAAACAGGGGCTTCCTGTTACAGCTGAAGCCTGCCCGCACCATTTTACAATGTCTGATGATGAAATTACAGAAGATGACGGAAGGTTTAAAATGAACCCTCCGCTAAGGGGCAGGGCAGACGTTGAAGCATTAAAAAACGGGCTTAAAAACGGCATTATGGATATAATATCCACAGACCATGCACCACATGGTACAGAAGAAAAAGCACAAAGCATGTTAAAAGCACCATTTGGCATTACAGGGCTTGAAACTTCATTTGCATTAGGGTATACAGTCCTTGTAAAAGGAGGATACCTTACACTGCCAGAACTTGTCCGTAAAATGAGCGTAAACCCTGCAAAAGTTATAGGGATAGATAAAGGAAATCTTGCAGAAGGGAAAATGGCAGACCTGGTTATAGCAGACCTGGACACAGAATATGAAATTGACAGCAGCAAATTTGAATCCAAAGGGAAGAATACACCATTTAACGGAATGAAGGTCTATGGAAGAATTGAGAAAACATTTGTGTGCGGCAGGATGGTTTACTGCATATAGATTAAAGAATATATTTAAATTTAAAGGGGGTAAATAATTGGTCCAGAAATTAATTGAAGAAATTACAAAGAAAAATGCACCTGTTGTAGCAGGCCTTGACCCAATGCTTTCATATGTCCCGGAACATATACAGAAAAAAGCATTTGATGAATCTGGCGAAACACTGGAAGGTGCGGCAGAGGCAATATGGCAGTTTAATAAAGGCATTATTGATGCAATATATGACCTTGTGCCTGCTGTAAAGCCACAGATTGCAATGTATGAACAGTTTGGCGTCCCAGGTGTTGCTGTATTCCAGAAAACAGTTGATTACTGTAAAGAGAAAGGGCTTGTAGTAATCGGGGATGTTAAGCGTGGTGATATAGGTTCTACATCAGCAGCATATGCAGCAGGCCATCTTGGAAAGGTACAGGTTGGAAACAGTATATGCAGTGCTTTTGACGAAGATTTCATTACTGTAAACCCATATCTGGGAAGTGATGGCATAAATCCATTTTTAGATATCTGCAATAAAGAGGACAAGGGAATATTTATACTTGTTAAGACATCTAACCCTTCAAGCGGTGAGTTCCAGGACAAGGTTTTTGAAGGAAAGCCTTTATATGGACTTGTTGCAGAAAAGGTTGCAGAGTGGGGTGCACAGTGCATGGACGGGTCTTACAGCAATGTGGGCTGTGTAATCGGTGCAACTTATCCTGGCATGGGCAAGGTGCTAAGAAAGATGCTCCCACATAATTATATACTTGTGCCGGGATATGGCGCACAGGGCGGTACTGCAAAAGATTTAAAGCCATACTTCAATGAGGACGGGCTTGGCGCAATTATTAATTCATCAAGAGGGATTATTGCTGCCTATAAACAAGAGAAATACCAGAAATTTGGCGGACAGGGCTATGCAGATGCGTCAAGGCAGGCTGTTATTGATATGATAGAGGATATTAACAGCATTTTTTAACCGGAAAAATATATTTATATAAAATACTTACTAAAATGGAGAAGTTTATATGGCTGATAATAAAAAGTGCCTGGCATATATTACAAGCCAGGTAAAACTTGCAGATGGCATTTACAGCATGTGGCTTAAATTCCCAGAAGATACAGACATTGCAGGAAAAGCAGTGCCCGGGCAGTTTATATCTATGTACAGCAGGGATAGCAGCAGGCTTTTGCCAAGGCCAATAAGCATATGCGGGATAAATGCGCCTGATAATATGTTAAGGGTTGTATACCGCATTGCCGGGAAGGGGACAGAAGAATTTTCCCATATGGCAGCAGGGGACAGCATTGGCGTTATTGCACCCCTTGGCAATGGTTTTAATATTAAAGAAACTGCCGGGAAAAGGATACTCCTTATAGGCGGCGGGATAGGAATCCCCCCTATGCTGGGGCTTGCAGCAGGCATTAAAGGTGATGTAACGGCAGTTCTTGGCTACAGGGATGGCAGCTTGTTTCTAAAAGAAGAATTTAAGCCATATGCAGATGTTTATGTTTCAACAGAAGATGGCAGTGCAGGCATTAAAGGCAATGTAACTGATGCAGTTAAACATTACGGGATTAAAGCAGATATCATATATGCCTGCGGGCCTCTGCCAATGTTACGTGGTGTCAGGACATTTGCAGCAGAAAACGGAATAAAAGCATATGTATCATTAGAGGAAAAAATGGCATGTGGTATAGGTGCATGTCTTGGCTGCGTGTGTGCTTCAAAGGAAAAAGACACACACACCAATGTAAATAATAAAAGGATTTGCAAGGATGGCCCTGTGTTTGATGCAATGGAAATTGAATTTTAGCGTACTATATATACAGAGGTAAATTATGAATCTTTCAGTGAATTTTGCAGGAGTAGAAATGAAAAATCCTGTAACTGTAGCTTCAGGCACATTTGGTTCAGGAGCAGAGTATAAGGATTTTGTAGATTTAAACAAACTTGGTGCAGTAACTACAAAAGGAGTGTCAAGCGTACCATGGCAGGGAAACCAGACACCACGTATCTGTGAAACATATGGAGGGATGCTTAATGCAATAGGCCTGCAGAACCCGGGCATAGACCTTTTTATTGAAAGGGACATACCATTTTTAAAGCAGTATGATACTAAAATTATAGTGAATGTATGCGGCAGGACTGTTGAAGAATATACAGAGGTGGTACAAAGGCTTGCAGATACTGGCATTGACCTTTTGGAGATTAATATATCCTGCCCGAATGTAAAGGCTGGCGGCATAGCTTTCGGGCAGGACCCGGAGCTTGCCAGGCAGGTTACAGACAGGATAAAGCAGTATGCAAAACAGCCTGTAATTATGAAGTTAAGCCCGAATGTAACAGATATTGCTGAAATGGCAAGGGCTGTGGAAGCAGGCGGGGCAGATGCAGTTTCATTAATTAATACCCTTACAGGCATGAAGATAGACATTAATAAGAGGACATTTGCACTTGCCAATAAAACAGGCGGGCTGTCAGGCCCTGCAATAAAGCCTGTTGCAGTAAGGATGGTATACCAGGCGGCACATGCAGTTAAAATCCCTGTGCTTGGAATGGGCGGTATAAGCTGTGCAGAGGACGCACTTGAATTTATAATGGCAGGAGCTAAGATGGTAGCTGCTGGCACAGCTAATTTCCATAACCCCGCTGTTACAGAAGAAATAATAGATGGAATAAAAGAATTTATGGAAAAAAATGGTGTTAAAGATATAAATGAACTTACTGGCTGTGTAAAATGAAAGGAGGCAGGGATAATAATGGGACAGTATATTTATGGAATTGATTTAGGCGGCACTACAGTAAAAATGGGGCTTTTTGACAATGAAGGCAATATAATTGACAAGTGGGAAATTGTTACAAGGAAAGAAGATAACGGTTCGCAGATACTGCCTGATATAGCTGCTTCAGTCCAGGACAAGAACAGTGAAAAAAACATTGCCATAGAAGAAATAGAAGGAATTGGCATAGGTGTTCCCGGCCCTGTAACAGAAGATGGCAGGGTGCTTAAATGTGCAAACCTCGGATGGGGTGTTTTATCTGTTACAGATGAACTTAGACGGCTTACAGGCATTTCAAAAGCCAGGGCAGGCAATGATGCCAATGTGGCAGCACTTGGGGAACAGTGGCGTGGCGGCGGGCGTGGCTTTGACAGCATAGTTATGGTAACGCTTGGCACAGGCATTGGCGGCGGTATCATCCAGAATGGGAAGATACTTACAGGCTCTAACGGTGCTGCCGGCGAGATAGGGCATATTAAAGTGAATTTCAATGAAACAGCTACATGCGGCTGCGGCGGGCATGGCTGTCTTGAACAGTATTCATCCGCAACGGCAATAATGCGCCATGCAAGGGAACTTGTAACTGTAACAGAAGAAGAATCATATTTAAGGCAGTTTGAAACAGAAAAGATTACAGGCAAGGAAATATTTGATGGATATAAAGCAGGTGACAACCTTGCAAAACAGGTGGTAAAAAGATTTGCAGAGTATCTTGGGATTGGGCTTTCACATGTAACAGCAGTTGTTGATACACAGGCATTTGTAATAGGCGGCGGTGTATCTAAAAACGGGCAGGCTGTTATAGATGTAATACGTGAAGAATATGAGAAAAATGTAACACTTTTTGCACTAAAAGGCAAAGAATTCCGTCTTGCAGAACTGGGCAATGATGCAGGTATGTATGGTGCAGTAAGGATGGTAATGGAATAAGATAACTTTTGGCAGAAAACGGGTATTGAGAAAATTACCTGTATAGTATATACTACAACCAGGCTACAGTGTGAAAAATATATCTAAGGCAGCATTTTTCACAAACGGGTTTACCCGTTTTGCTATTTGTGCCGCCTGAAGGCGGCATGGGGGATTTTTATGTATTTATAAAGAGGAGGAAAACATATGTTTGCTGATGAAGGAATTATTAACTTAAAACATGATGTTCTGAATATGGTTGCAAAGCTTGCCTTTGAAGGCAGGCTTGAAGAGGAAAGGGACAATATCCCTTATAGAATTATACCAGGCCCTGAACCGCAGTTCCGCTGCTGTATTTACAAAGAGCGTGAAATTATAAGGCAGCGTGTAAGGCTTGCGGAAGGCAAAGCCCCTGGTGAAAAAGACGATGGCAATGTAATACAGGTAATATCATCTGCATGTGCCGACTGTCCTATAGCAAGTTACATTATTACTGATAACTGCCAGAACTGCTTAGGCAAGTCCTGTATGAATTCATGTAAATTCAATGCTATTAAAATGGACGGCAAGCACCCAAGGATTGACCCTAACCACTGCCGTGAATGCGGCATGTGTGCAAAGGCATGTCCGTTCCATGTTATTGTGCATTTAAAGAGGCCTTGCAAGTCAAGCTGCCCTGTAGATGCAATTACGTATGACGAGCACGGCATTTCTGTAATTGATGATGAGAAGTGCATTAAATGCGGGCAGTGCATACATAAATGTCCTTTCGGGGCAATAGGCTCTAAGACATATATTGTAGATGTAATTAATGCAATTAAGTCAGACAGGCCTGTTTATGCACTTGTTGCACCTGCAATCGAAGGCCAGTTTGAAAACGGGATTACAATGGCAAGCTGGCGCAAGGCACTTAAAGCAACCGGCTTTACAGATATGGTAGAAGTAGGGCTTGGCGGCGACATGACAACTTCAAGCGAAGCAGAAGAATGGTGGGAAGCACATGAAAAAGGTGAAAAGAAAACAACTTCATGCTGCCCGGCATTTGTAAACATGATAAGAAAGCATTTCCCAGAGTCAGCAGACCTTATATCAACAACGGTTTCCCCTATGTGTGCTGTATCAAGGATGATTAAGGCAAAAGAACCTGATGCCTACACAGTATTTATAGGCCCTTGTATAGCTAAGAAATCAGAAGTTGTTGACCAGAAGATAGAAGGTAATGCAGATGCTGTACTGGCATTTAGTGAACTCCATGCAATAATGCTTGCAGTTGATACAGAACATTTTGATGATGTGGACGGCTACCAGGAAGCAAGCAAGTTTGGCAAGAGATACGGCAATGCAGGCGGTGTTACAGCATCAGTAGTAGAATACCTTAATGAAACAGGGCGTGACGGCTCAGCACTTTCAGTATGTAAAGTAAGCGGTACTACAGAATGTAAGAAAGCACTTTTACAGCTTAAAGTAAACAGGCTTAAAGAAGACTTTATAGAAGGGATGGCATGTGAAAACGGCTGTGTAGGCGGCCCGAGTTCATATGGCGTATATCCTAAATTTAAAAAGAGCAGGGAAGATATGATAGAAACAGCAGATGGAAGAAGCATAACAGAGAACCTTAAAAACTATGATATGTCTTCTTTCTCAATGCACAGGGAATAAATTATGTTATTAGATGAATCTGGTAAAGGTATTGCATGTGGAAGTGCTATCTACCAGAGAACAGCAGACGGGGTTGCGTTAGTATCAGCAACCCCGTCTGTTATAAAGCTGGCAGGGTGCGGAAACATGGAGTTTGAAACAATTAAAAAAATTAATGTATTTGACGTGGTATACCCGGAAGACAGGGAGAAAGTCAGGAAAGCATTTAACATGGCATTTGATGAAGGCAGATATTCTGAATGCACTTTCCGCAGGTGGCACCATGCCAAAGGCATATACATATGGCTTTATGGAAGCTGTATGCCGCTAAATAATGAAGACGGTAAAATTTATGCCTGTTGTACATTTGTTGATATAACAAAACAGAAAGAGATTGAAGAAGAACTCGCAGAAAGCAGGAGGATTGGCAGGGAAACAGCCATGAACTTAAACAAGCTTTATAATGAAGAAGTTATAAGGCTTAGTACATTTTATGACAATTATACATGTATAATACGTTATAATTTAAACAAGAACTGCGTTGAATTTATGGAAGGCGAAACATTATCAGGGCTGTTTAAAACAGGCATGTCACTTGATGAATGTTACGAAAAAACAGAATACCTTATAAGAAATGAAAAAGCAGAGGAAACATTTTTAAACATATTCGACAAAGAAAAAATGTTTTCCCTGTTCAGGGCTGGCAAAAGGACGTTTACCATTGAAGTGCCATTCAGCCTTGATGAAAAGACAGGCACGCTTTTTGTAAGGTTTAATATTACAATGAAAGAAAACCCATATACAAATGATATACTGGTTTTTGTAATAGAAGAAGATATAACAACAGAAGTCCTTACAAAGACAGCTTACCAGAACATTGCCTCTACAGAATATATATCAATACTTTGTGTCGACATAGTGAAAAACAGATATTTCTGCTGCAGCACATCAGAGCCTGATATGTATATGACTGGCGGAAGGTATGGGTGCAATGGTGAATACAGCACTACAATGCGCAGGATTTTCTATAATATACCAGGTGTTGTAGAAGATAAAAGGGATGAATTTTTAGAAAGCCTGGATTCCACAGTAATAAAAGAAAAACTTTCTGTTTCACCAGAGTATGTATTTTATTACAGCAGGACTGTTGAAGGCATACAAAGGCGTTATAAAATAAGCATAAGATGGCTTGACAAGGAACATAATCTGGTAATTATAGCCAAGAAAGATGTTACAGATACAGTACACGAAGAGCAGAAAAAAGAAAAAATGCTTTCAGATGCACTTGAAGACGCAGAAAGAGCCAATGAAGCCAAGACAGTTTTCTTATCAAACATGAGCCATGACATGAGGACACCGCTTAACGGGGTAATAGGTTTTACAAACCTTGCAATAGAAAGCAGCAGCATAGAAGAGAAAAATGAATATCTTGGCAAAATAAAAACATCCGGGGAATTTTTAGTACAGCTTATTAACTCCACCCTTGATTTAAGCAAAATAGAAAGCCATAAAATGACCCTTGTTTATGAATATGCAGAATGGAACGGCATTTTAAAAAGCATTGTTAATTCAATACAGGCAGAAGCAGATAAAAAAGGCATACAGCTTATTGTGGATACATCAAAATGCGGTTACAATGGCATGGTATATGTAGACAGTTTAAGGTTTAAACAGATATTTTTAAACCTGCTTTCCAATGCAATAAAATTTACGCAGGAAGGCGGAAAAGTTGAATTTATTATTGAATGCCTGCCTGTAATAATGAGTGGATGCAACTGTAAAATTATAGTACGTGACAATGGTTCCGGAATGAGCAGCAGTTTCGCAGAAAAAGCATTTGAACCATATTCACAGGATGTAACACGGACTGTAAAAAGAATGGAAGGTACAGGCCTTGGACTTTCCATCGTTAAGAACCTTGTAAAAATGATGAACGGCTTTATTGAACTTGAAAGCGAGGAAAATAAAGGCACACAATTTACCATATACCTGCCTGTCAAAAGGGCAGGAGAAATGCCGGATAAAACAGAAGATACCAGTAAAAACAGCAGGGAAAGGCTTGCTGGCAAAACAGTATTACTATGCGAAGACCATCCTGTCAATACAGACCTTATAAAACTTATCCTTGAAAACTCCAGCATAAATACAGTATGTGCAGAAAATGGCAAAGAAGGGCTTGATATATTTGCCTCATCAGATATATGGCACTTTGATGCAATTCTTATGGATATATGTATGCCATTTATGGACGGTATAGAAGCAACAAAAGCAATAAGGAAACTGGACAGGGAAGATGCAGGGAAAGTACCAGTTATCGCAATGACAGCCAATGTATTCCATGAAGACAGGGAGAAGCTTTTTAAAGCAGGCATGACAGGTTTCCTTTCAAAACCAGTTGACGTAGGCAGGCTGTTTAAAACACTTGAAGAACAATGCAGCAGGCATGGACAGGAGGAATAATGGCAGGAAAATATTATGTTGTACGTAACGGAAGAACCCCCGGCATATACAGGACATGGGATGAATGCAGGGCACAGGTTGACGGGTTCAGCGGGGCAGTCTATAAAAGTTTTAAAACAGAAAAAGAAGCACTGGAATTTTATCCAGGCAGCATACAGCCAGACAGCAAAAGCAGCAGCCAGACAGTAAAAGCCTATGTAGACGGCAGCTTCTATGACGGCAGGTATTCATATGGTACAGTTATCCTGCGCAATGGCAGGGAAATCTGTTTTTCAGGTGAAGATAACAAAAAAGAACTTGCAGCCATGCACAATGTCGCAGGTGAAATAGAAGGAGCTAAAGCAGCCATGAGATATGCCATTAAAGAGGGGCTGGAAGAAATCATAATATACCACGATTATGAGGGAATTGCAAAATGGTGTCTTGGTGAATGGAAAACAAACAAAGAAGGCACAAAAGCATACAAGGCATACTATGACAGCATAAAAAACCAGGTAAACATTAAATTTGTAAAAGTAAAAGGGCATTCAGGTGATAAATACAATGATATGGCAGACAGGCTGGCAAAAAGGGCATTAGGGATTTTGTAAAATATGGGCTGGCAATTCCAATGTGTCCCATGGACAAGCACACTTCCGTTTGGACTCGCACGTAACGGCGCATAAAGCCCTTATGCTTCAAAGAAAAACATCTTTGAAGCATCTGGTACAGGGCTTAAACGCCGACGGCTTCGTACAGCTGTCCATTGGGAGCACATTTGGAATTTGCCAGCTAATCTAATCTTTGGCAATTAAAACCATTATATCCAAACCATAAATCCAGTATTATAACTATCTGTATATAATTACTTCGGATTTGCCTGAATCCAGTCCCGTTGCTTTTTGCAGTAACTCAGCCACTTTTAAAATTATAAATTTAATGCCAATTTGTCATATACCGCTTTCGGAATCATAATATTCTCAAATAATTTTTGTAATAAATCAAATCTTTCTATTTTATACAATTCTTTTACTTAGTTATATATCTATAATATCACATAAACATATTTTGTAACATAAATTTCTTGACATTCTGCAGTTCTTCACACTTCTGCTGGTAAAGGGTTATGAGGTAGTTGAGGACTTCAAAATACTCGCCAATTTGCTGCTGCTCATCCAATACAGGGAATGATACTGTAGTACCTCCAACGAGTTCTTTATTTAGATTATTTACTGTACTACCAGCAGCCATAGCCCTATATTGATTGAGCATATTATCTGTACCTAAAAGAATACATAGAAACTTTAAATCGAAAACCTTGTTAGTGTCCCGAATCAAAAGCCAACCGTCGTGAATACAGCCATCTATCGCCATTATATAAGGTTTTCCAAAACTCATAGAGTTTGATAATATCAAGTCGCCCGGATGAACTTCTCTAGTTTTAGATATCCCTTCTGGAATAATTTTTTCTGCTGTTTGTGTAATATAATTTCCCTGTTCAGGAGCATCACCTATCTTGACCCAATTTAATCCATTTTCATCATTGGTGATAAATTTGTCTATGGGTCTTGGTGAACCGCCACGTTCAATTATAACGAGTTCTGATAACTTACGCTGTTCCCAAGCATCTGTAAATCCATTGAATCTGATTTCTGGAATATTCGTTCCGTTCTGTGGAAACATTTTTTGAAGCATATATTTTTTTAGCGTTTTTGTTTCCTCACACTTACGCTTACGAAGAGTAATAAGGCGGTCAATGCTTTGTAAATATTCTCCAATATTAGTCTGTTCATCCTTATTTGGTAAATCAATCAGAAAATCAACAAGTATATTTTGGTT
Source organism: uncultured Lachnospiraceae bacterium (assembly GCA_910577825.1). GTDB lineage: Bacteria > Bacillota > Clostridia > Lachnospirales > Lachnospiraceae > Butyribacter. Next base: position 15,863 of record CAJTOK010000036.1, read on the forward strand.
AAGATGTTTTATAGTACCACCTGTAGCTTTTTGCGATACATAGTTCATCAAAAAAGGAGCTTTAAGATACTGGAAAAGATATTTTTCATCAACTTTATTTTTATCCTTTATTTCTAAATTAAACACCCCTGCATTTAATGTTGCTGGTTTCGTTAATCCCTGTACATAAGCCACTTTTCCAAGTGTTCCGTCTTTTGTGATTAAGATATTTCCATTATGAATTTGAATATGCTTGTCTTGCTCATACCTTTCTTTTTCTACATAATGGCAAGTATCATAATTTATTTGTCCATCATTAAAATCTGTACCAGTGATTAACATATATTCTCCACTGTCAAGAAACTCTGATATCCTTAGATTTTGCCATCCAATTCTAGCGTGCATTGTAACAACTTCGGATAGTTTATGCTGCTTCCAATTATTTGTATAACCCTTAAACCTAATCTTTGGATTTTTCATGCCTGTCACCTCTCTATCATTCCAATAAGGTCATTTATTTTTATTTGAAGAAATTAAATCTTTGATAAGTATAACATAGCTATTACAGGACTGCAATCTGGATTGATGTTTGAATTTTTTCATTTTTAACAAAATTAACAGAAGTTTTGCAGAGTCCGTTGTGCCTGCCGTTTTACCAAGTGGCAATTTTTATTTATTATTTGCTGGCAGCAGTACACAGGTTTTTAAATGCAGCACCAGAATAATTCCACAAAAGGGGTACTTTAACCCCGCCAGTGCTTGTATCCTGTCTTTAATTTTATAAAAGAAATGGCAGTTTCTTTTATAAAATAAGGATACTACGCACTGTTGCGTGGGTTACCGTAGCGGAAGCGTACCCCTGTGTGGAATATTCTGGCGCTTGCATAAAAACCGTCCATCCCCACAAAAGCAAATAATAGAAAATTCCAGAATTTATAAAACAGCAGTAAAACCTGTCTGCCACACTATTGACTTTCCACTTTTTACTTGTTAAAATTAATCCATTGGCATAACAGGACCGGCAAAAGCCTGTCCTTTAATTTTGCTGTAATATTGCTGTAATAACAGCAACACACTAATAAAGGGGAATATAAAATGGCAGAAGATACAAGAGGCGTGCCGCGCCATGTAGCCATTATATTGGATGGCAATGGAAGATGGGCTAAAAAAAGGCTGCTCCCACGTAATGCAGGACATGCAGCAGGAAGTAAAAATGTTGAGAAAATATGCGCTGCGGCATGGGATATGGGTATAGAATATATAACAATGTATGCGTTTTCCACTGAAAACTGGGCAAGGCCAAAGGATGAAGTTGATGCTCTTATGAAACTGCTTGGCAGCTACCTTAAAGACTGCATAAATACAAGCAAAAAGAACAATATGCAGGTACGTGTCATAGGTGATATTTCACGCCTTGATGCACGTCTCCAGGCAAGAATTAAGGAACTTGAAGAAGTTTCTGCATATAATACAGGGCTTCACTTCCAGGTTGCATTAAATTATGGAAGCCGTGATGAAATTAAGCGCTGCATTAAAAAAATTGCCATGGAAGCCAAAGACGGGAAACTTGATATAGACAGCATAGATGAGGAAGTAATATCATCACATCTCGATACATACGGGATTCCTGACCCTGACCTTATGATAAGGACAAGCGGTGAGCAGAGGCTTTCCAACTATCTTCTATGGCAGCTTGCGTATTCAGAATTTTACTTTACAGATGTACTGTGGCCGGATTTTGATAAAAAAGAGCTTGAAAAAGCTGTAGAATTTTACAAGGCAAGGGACAGGCGCTTTGGCGGAGTATAAGCGGCTTATATAAACAGCCTGATAATAAATATAGAGAGGACTTAATAAAATGTTTTGGACAAGACTTGCCAGTGGAATTGTTCTTATGGCAGTTACAATAGCCCTTATGGTTTATGGCAGTTACCCGTTATTCCTGGCGATAACAGCAATTTCCCTGATTGGGCTTTATGAACTGTACAAAGCAGTACAGATGGAGAAAACAATCCCTGCTTTTGCCGGGTATATTTCAAGCATTGTTACAGATATACTTGTTTTAAATAACGAATATGAATATCTGGTTATGTGGCTGGTATTTACACTTATGGTATTTATGGCATGTTATGTCATAGCATACCCGGAATTTAATTCAGAACAGATAACAATGCTGTTTTTTGGGATTATATATGTAACAATTATGCTGTCATTTATATTTAAAGTACGGTTTGTACAGGACGGACACCTTCTGGTATGGTTTATATATATAGGTGCATGGGGTTCAGATACTTTTGCATACTGTACAGGAAAGCTTATAGGAAAGCATAAAATGCCTTCAAAGCTAAGCCCGAACAAAACCATTGAAGGCTGCCTTGGGGGCGTTTTAGGGGCGGCACTGGCAGGGCTTATATTTGCCATGGTATTTTATAATGATAAAAATATATGGTGGCAGCTTCCCTTAATTGGTGCGGCTTCCTCTGTTATATCACAGGTTGGCGACCTGGCGGCATCAGCAATTAAAAGAAACCACAATATAAAAGATTACGGAAAACTGATACCAGGGCATGGCGGGATACTTGACAGGTTCGACAGCATTATATTTACTGCACCAGTAGTATATTATCTGGTCAAATTTATCATATTAAAGGTGTGAAAGGTGAAAAATGAAAGAAATAGTTATACTTGGTTCTACAGGCTCTATCGGGACGCAGACGCTTGAAGTGGTAAAAAATAACAATGACCTGCATGTAAAGGCACTTGCAGCAGGAAACAATATAGAGCTTCTTGAGAAGCAGATAGAACAGTTTATGCCGGAAATGGCCTGTGTGTATAACAGCAGCAAAGCCCTTGAATTAAAAAAACGGCTTTACGCAAAAGGTGGGGATTACAGGCATATAAATATTGTAACAGGGATGGACGGACTGGCAGAATGTGCAGTAATAGACGGTGCAGATACAGTTGTTGCTGCTGTTACAGGCATGATTGGCATAAAACCTGTAACAGAGGCAATTAAAGCAGGCAAAGACATAGCATTTGCCAATAAAGAAACCCTTGTTACAGCAGGGCATATTATTATGCCTATGGTTAATAAATATAAAGTAAAGCTTTTACCAGTTGACAGTGAACATTCTGCAATATTCCAGTGCATTGACGGGCAGCATGGCATAATGCCGGTTAAAATCCTGCTCACTGCGTCAGGAGGCCCTTTCCGCGGGATGAAAAAGGAACAGCTTACGGACATAACGCCCACTGATGCCCTTAAACATCCTAACTGGTCTATGGGCAAAAAAATTACTATTGATTCATCAACAATGGTTAATAAAGGGCTTGAAGTAATTGAAGCAAAATGGCTTTTTGGAATGGAACTTAAAAATATCGAAGTGGTAATCCAGCCACAGAGCATAATACACTCAATGGTAGAATTTAAAGATGGTGCAGTAATTGCGCAGCTTGGCACGCCTGATATGAAGCTCCCTATCCAGTACGCACTATGCTATCCGGAGAGGAGGCATCTTCCAGGCAGCCGGCTTGACTTTTACCAGATGTCACAGATTACATTTGAAAAACCAGATATGGAAACATTTGAGGGGCTGAAGCTTGCCTATGAAGCAGGAGAAGCAGGCGGCAGTATGCTTACAGTATTCAATGCTGCCAACGAAAAAGCTGTTTCAATGTTTCTTGGCAATAAAACCAGTTTCCTTGGCATAACCCGGATTATAAGGGAATGTATGCAGGCACATAAAAACATTGATAATCCATCATTAAGTGATATACTTGAAATAGAACAGGATGTTTATAAGTATATTGAAAGCAGATATTTATAAAATATGGAGGTTTTATAATGAACATTATTGTAGCATTACTTATCTTTACAGTAATTGTAGTAATACATGAACTCGGGCATTTCCTTCTTGCCAAAAAGAATGGCATAGGTGTTCCCGAATTTTCTGTAGGAATGGGGCCGCGGTTAATAACATATGCAAAGACAAAGGAAGACGGGCATGTAATAAAGCTTCTCTGTTCACAGAAGGAATTTGAAAGCAGGAAAAACTGGCAGGATGTAACAAAATATTCATGGAAGCTTTTTCCTATTGGCGGTTCATGTGCAATGATTGGTGAAGATGAAGAAAACGATGCTGAAAACTCATTTAACAGCAAAGGCGTATGGGCAAGGTTTTCAGTAGTATTTGCAGGGCCGTTCTTTAACTTTATACTTGCATTTGTATTTTCAGTAATAATACTTTCATATTCAGGAATTGATTATCCCATAATAAGACAGATATACAACAACCAGCCGGCAAGCCAGAGCGGGCTTGAAGAAGGTGATATAGTTAAAAGTGTTAATGGCAAAAAAATTACAATAGGGCGTGAAATATCCACTTATACACAGCTCCACCCGCTTACAGGTGAAAATGTTGAAGTTGTAGTGGAACGTAACGGTGAAACAAAAACATTTAATATTGACCCGCACTATAAAGCATATCTTTTTGGCTTCACATACCCGTCTAATGAAAAAGAAAGCCCCAAAATAAGCCAGGTAACAGAAGGCGGCGCATTTGACAAGGCTGGAATAAAGGCAGGTGATATAATTAAATCCGCTGGCGGCAAGGATATTTCCAACGCTGGCGAACTGGGCAGTACCATGAATACAATAAATAAAGATGGCAGTGGAACAAGGTTTACAGTAGAACGTGACGGCACGCTGCAGGAATTTATGGTTACACCTGAGGAATATGAAACATATACACTTGGTTTCAATGCAGCATTTGATGAAAAAGGCGGCAATGCCCTGGATGTAATTAAATACAGTTTTGTTGAAGTAAAATACTGGATAACCACAACCGTTGCAAGCCTTGGGCAGCTTATTACAGGACACCTTTCAATGAATGATGTGTCAGGGCCTGTCGGCATTGTAAACGTTGTAGGAAGTGCTATTGACCAGAGCAAAAGCCTTGGGATTATGGCTGTAATTATGCAGATGCTTTATATGTCAGTGCTTCTTAGTGCAAACCTTGGTGTTATGAACCTTCTGCCGCTCCCTGCACTTGACGGCGGCAGGCTTGTATTTATACTGATAGAAGCCATACGCGGAAAGCCAGTTGACAGGGAAAAAGAAGGATTTGTACACTTTGCAGGGCTTGTAGTCCTGATGCTTTTTATGGTATTTGTAATGTATAATGATATAATTAAAATTATTAAATAAAATATTGGAAAGCGGGGTTTTATGTACAGGGATAATACAAAAGTAATAAATATAGGCGGTGTAAAAATTGGCGGCGGCAGTCCTGTTGCAATACAGTCAATGACAAACACAAAAACATCAGATATTGATGCCACCACCAGCCAGATACTTGGATTAGAAAAGGCAGGATGCGGTATTATAAGATGTGCCGTGCCAGACATGGAAGCGGCACATGCACTTAAAGAAATTAAAAAAGCCATACACATCCCGCTTGTAGCTGATATACACTTTGATTACAGGCTTGCCATTGCTGCAATAGAAAACGGTGCAGATAAAATAAGGATTAACCCTGGCAATATAGGGGATAAAGAAAAAGTAAAAGCTGTTGTGTATGCAGCAAAAGAGAAAAATATACCTATACGTGTTGGTGTAAACAGCGGTTCACTTGAGAAAGAAATAATAAAAGAATATGGCAGGGTTACTGCAGAGGGGCTTGTTAAAAGTGCACTCCTGCAGGTAAAAATAATTGAGGATATGGGATATGGCAATCTTGTAATCAGTATAAAATCCTCAGATGTGCTTATGTGCATAAAAGCGCATGAAATTATTGCAAAGCAGTCAGATTACCCGCTGCATGTAGGAATTACAGAATCAGGCACATTGCAAAGCGGCAATATTAAATCTGCAATAGGGCTTGGCAATATCCTTTACCAGGGCATAGGTGACACAATACGCGTTTCACTTACAGGAGACCCCGTCTGTGAAGTTAATTCAGCCAAATTAATTTTAAGGACGCTTGGCCTGAAGAAAGGAGGCATTACAGTAGTATCATGCCCGACGTGCGGACGCACCCAGATAAACCTTATAAGCCTTGCAGAGCAGGTTGAAGACATGGTAAAAAACATTGACACGGATAAAGAACTTAAAGTTGCCGTAATGGGCTGTGCTGTAAACGGGCCAGGTGAAGCAAGGGAAGCAGATATTGGCATTGCAGGCGGCAAAGGTGAAGGGCTTTTAATTAAAAAAGGTGAAATAATAAAAAAAGTACCTGAGGATAAACTTCTGGATGTGCTTAAAGAAGAAATTTATTCAGAACTTGGAATTTAATATTCAATAATGAAAGAAGATAGAGGAGTGGTTAAAGAAAATGCCAGAAACATGTCCAATCGAAAAAATAGCAGAAATAATTTCAAATAATGATACTGATGTAATGAAAGAAATAGATATCTGTGTCCATAACACAGATACATATTTTAAAGACAATGCTGTCAATTATGAAGAACGTGGCATTACAATGGAGGTTATAGAAAAAGCCGGGATAGAAGAAGACGAAATAAGATGGCTTGGAATGCTTGATATACTCCAGAAATATAACTATGCCTGGGAAGTTGATACCAGTGATTTCCTGGAAGATTTTATAGATACTGTGCAGGATTTCAATGAAACAAAAAGCAATAACCTTCCAATAAATGAAGACTGGTTTGATGAAGACGCAGAAATTTTTGAATGGTGCAAGGTACTGGACGGGTACTGGGCATCTGAAGGATACTGCATTGCTGACATTGAATTTAGCGGTGATGACCTGTTTTTATTCCCATGTCCTATAGACCAGCTTGAAGAATTAAACAGCCTGGCAGAAGAGGAAGGGTATTCAATAGGATATGCTAAAAATATGTAAATACAGGCAGGTTTGAAAATAAGGCTGCCGCAATCCCACTATCTTTAGATGGTGGGTTAAGGCAGCCAAAAGTAGAAAATTGTTATATACTTGTGGTATGGGAACATGGATATCTAAAAACAGACACAAGTATTTATTACAATATCACATTATATTTGTCTGCAAATATAGGAAGAGTTGGTAATGTTCCGGAAGAGATGTTACAAAATTCACATAAAAAAGAGTATTCTTATTTAGGAAGCAGAAGCATTTGTTATACAATTTATAAAAATGACTTTAACAAATATATAGAAAATAAAAATGATATAAATATTAATTTATTCTCAGAACTAGATATATAACTTAAATTACATGCCATTATGAGGGCACAGTTATTTTATGACGGGAACAAAAGGCTTGCAATGCTTGCGGGCAATAAAATAATGATTTCAGAAGGACAGGGAATTATATCAGTAAAGCAAAAAGACATAAAAAAATTTTACAAGTTACTAATAGAATTTTACGAAACAAATAACACATCTGCAATAAAACAGTTTTTATATAATAACTGTATAGACGGGATGAATCTTATGATAAGGAGATATGTATAGAAGATGATAACAATAAATACCAGCAGGCTTGTTTTAAAGCCATTAGGAATTAAATATATTGAATCTGTACATGAGTATTCTTCTGATATTGGAAATACAAAATATATGGTCCACTTACCCAACAATAACATTGGAGAAACAAAAGAATTTCTTCAAAGGGCAGATGCTGAATGGAAAAGTACCAAACCATCATTTTATGAATTTGCGGTAATTTACAAGAACAAGCATATAGGGGCTGTCAGTATATATTTAGAAGACAGCCTGTCTGGTGAGCTTGGCTGGATTATAAATAAAAAATACCAGAAACAGGGCTTTGCATTTGAAGCTGCCAGGGCTTTAATGGATTTTTCAATAAATAAACTTAAAATTAAACATTTTATTGCACATTGTGATTCAGAAAATATTCCGTCATATAAAGTTATGGAAAAACTTGGAATGTCACGTACAGGTACATATGGAGGACGTAAGAACAGGTCATCAGACGAAGAAAGGACAGAATACCAGTATGAATTTACTGTTGCTGCCAGATAGGAGGAAATACACCCATGCAGACAATTATTATTTTATTAGACCCTGCAAAACTTCAAAACCCAGACCTGGATTTACGTTACAAAATTCCAGACCGTATCGAAGAAGTAACAAACGGCAGGATAACAGATAACGGATATGATTATATTGATAAAGATTCCCGTAGCAGATTGCTCGGAATATGGCTTGAAACAGAAAATGCAAAGGAAGGTTATCCTGTTATTGCAGAATTATTCCATAAAAAGAAATTTCTTGGCAATGATTTATCAAAGAGTGCAGAAATATATATATCAGAAAATGAAACAGAAGATTTGGAAAACTGTACTTTAGTATTTCCTGCGTAATTATTATATAGCCAAAGTTTAAGGGGGAACTCTTATGTTTAAGCCGTTACTTGAAACATTTGATAATTTAAACCTGACTGGCAGGCAGGCAAAGCTTTTTAAAGATGTACTTGTTTCAAGGGTTGTTGTAACAAGAAAAACTAAAAAAATAGAAATTTATATAGAGAGCAGCCATATTATTGCATACCGTGAAATAGGGCTGCTTGAATACGCTTTAGCCCCGGTGCTTGGAAGGGCAGGATATAAGGTAAAGATTTATGATAAGTTTAATTTATCACCACAGTATACCCCGGAAAACTTCTGGAACGAATATAAGGACAGCATACTGCTTATTTTAAAAGAAGAAAATATTCTTGAATTTAACATGGTATACAGTGGCACAGCAGAGATTACCGGGAATACAATAAATATTTCATGTGAAGATGACAGCATGTACAGGGCAAGGGAGGAAAACCTTATAGAAATTATAAGCGGGATATTCCGTGATAAGGCTTTATTTGAAGTATCTGTAAATGTAAAATATACAGAACCTGTTTCTGTAAATAAACTTCCTGCCACCGGTACATATGGCAATGCAGGGGCTGTACATTATATGCCGGCAGCAGATGTTCCTGGCAGACCTTTCAAGGGCAAAGACAGGGAAATTGTTAATAATGTTAAAAACAGCATTAACACTGAAGAAGATAATTATTATGCCAGCATGGCGGGTGCAAGCCTTGCAAGTGAAATGTTTAATAAAAAAGACTCTGGCAAAAAGCCTGGCAGCCAGCCAAAGGGCAGATATAAAGGGGCAGGTTCTGGCAAAGGTGCTGATGCAGAATGTTTTTATGGAAGGAACTGTGAGGGAGAGGTTATCCAGATTGCTGATATACAGGGTGAAGTCGGCGAAATTGTAATTGAAGGGCAGGTTGTTTCCACAGATGAACGTGAAATTAAAAACGAAAAAATTATCTATATGTTTAATGTAACTGATTTTACAGATACAATACAGGCAAAAATATTTATTCTAAAAAATGAAGCAGATGCAGTGCGTGGTAATATTAAAAAAGGAAAGTTTATTAAACTTAAAGGCGTCCCGCTTTATGACACATACAGCAGGGAGATTGCCATTTCTTCCATACGTGGCATTAAACCAGGTACAGACAGGCGTGCAAAGCGTATGGATAATTACCAGGGGATGAAGCGTGTTGAACTTCATGCGCATACACAGATGAGCGAAATGGATTCTGTAATGTCTGTAAGTGATTATGTAGATACTGCCAGAAGGTGGGGGCATAGTGCAATAGCTATTACAGACCATGGAGTTGTGCAGTCTTTCCCTGATGCAGAACACGCATTAAAGCCAGATGACCAGCTTAAAATTATTTATGGTGTTGAGGCTTATCTTGTAGATGACCTTATAGACACTGTAAAAAATGACAAAGGACAGGATTTTACTGGCGAATTTGTTGTATTTGACCTTGAAACAACTGGCATAAGTGTAAACAGCAATGAAATAATAGAAATAGGCGCAGTTAAAATTAAAAACCAGGTAATTACAGATAAATTCAGCACATTTGTCAATCCAGGAAGGCCAGTCCCTTACAATATACAGGAACTTACAAGCATTAATGACCAGATGGTTGCAGATGCACCGTCTATAGACAAAGCACTTCCGGATTTCCTTGATTTCTGTAAAAACGCAGTCCTTGTAGCACATAACGCTTCATTTGATACAGGGTTTATCTTCCAGAAAGCAAAGGACAGGGGCATACACACAGATTTTACTGTTATAGACACTGTTTCAATGTCAAGGGCACTGCTTCCGGAACTTAAAAAATACAAACTTGATACTGTTGCAAAGGCACTTGGCATTCCACTTGAAAACCACCACCGTGCAGTTGATGATGCAGGCGCTACAGCAGAAATATTTTTAAAGCTTTTAAACAGGCTTGCTGGCAAAGGCATAACTACACTTGCAGGCCTTAATGAATTTGGAAAACCAGACGAAGAAACAATACGCAAACTTCCATCATACCATGCAATAATACTTGCCAAAAATGAAACAGGGCGTGTAAATTTATACCGCCTTGTTTCGGAGTCACACCTTAAATACTTTAACAGAAGGCCAAAACTCCCAAAAAGCCTGTACCTTAAATACAGCGAAGGGCTTATGGCAGGCTCTGCCTGTGAAGCCGGGGAACTTTACAGGGCAATACTTGAAGAGCGCCCTGAAGAAGAAATAGACAGGATTGTAAAATTTTACGATTACCTTGAAATACAGCCTATTGGCAATAATGCGTTTATGCTGCGTGACAATAACAGGTTTCCCCATATACAGGATGAAAATGACCTTATGGAGATTAACCGCAAAATTGTTTCGCTTGGCGAAGAATATAATAAACTTGTAGCCGCCACATGTGATGTACATTTCCTAAATGCAGAAGATGAAGTTTACAGGCGCATTATAATGTCTGGAAAAGGGTTTGCAGATGCTGACATGCAGGCACCGCTTTATTACAGGACTACAGAAGAGATGCTGTCTGAATTCCAGTACCTTGGAGCTAAAAAAGCAGAAGAAGTTGTTATAACAAATACTAACCTTATCGCAGATATGATTGATTATATAAGCCCGTGCAGCCCAAGGAAATGCCCCCCTGAAATTGAAAATTCAGATAATGATTTAAGGGAAATATGTTATAATAAAGCACATTCAATATATGGCAGCGAACTTCCGCCTGTAGTTACAGAAAGGCTGGAAAGGGAGCTGGATTCAATTATAAGCAATGGCTATGCCGTTATGTATATAATTGCACAGAAACTTGTATGGAAGTCAAATGAAGACGGTTATCTTGTAGGTTCAAGAGGCTCAGTAGGTTCATCATTTGTTGCAACAATGGCAGGGATTACAGAAGTAAACCCGCTTTCCGCACACTATTACTGTCCGGAATGCCATTACTACGACTTTGATTCAGAAGACGTAAAGGCATTTGCTGGCAGTTCTGCCTGTGACATGCCAGATAAAAAATGCCCAAAATGCGGGCATATGCTTGAAAAAGACGGGCACGACATACCATTTGAAACATTCCTTGGTTTTAAGGGGGATAAAGAGCCAGACATTGACCTTAACTTTTCAAGTGAATACCAGAGCAATGCACATGATTATACCGAAGTAATATTTGGTGCAGGACATACATTCAGGGCTGGCACAGTCGGCACACTTGCAGACAAGACAGCATACGGCTATGTAAAGAAATATTACGAAGAACATGGTGAAACAAAGCGCAAAGCAGAGATAGAACGTATTTCCACTGGCTGCACAGGCGTGCGCAGAAGCACAGGGCAGCACCCGGGCGGCATAGTAGTGCTTCCAATGGGCGAAGAAATCTATACATTTACACCAGTACAGCATCCGGCAAATGATATGTCAACCAAAATAATCACAACACATTTCGATTACCATAAAATAGATGGCAACCTTTTAAAGCTTGATATACTCGGGCACCAGGACCCCACAATGATACGTATGCTTGAAGACCTTACAGATGTTGACGCTTCCAGAATCAGAATGGACGACCAGAAAGTGCTGTCACTTTTTGAAAACACAAAAGCCCTCGGAATAAAACCAGAAGACATTGGCGGCTGTACACTTGGCTGCCTCGGGCTTCCGGAATTTGGCACACAGTTCGTACACGGGATGCTTATAGAAGCAAAGCCAAAGAACTTTTCAGACCTTGTGCGCATATCAGGGCTTTCACACGGGACAAATGTATGGCTTGACAATGCCCAGTATTTTATTGCAAACGGCGACTGTACACTTTCAACCGCAATATGTACACGTGATGATATAATGACATACCTAATCCGTATGGGAGTTGAGAACGAACGTTCATTCAAGATAATGGAAAGTGTGCGTAAAGGCAAAGGGCTTACACCAGATATGGAAGAAGACATGCTGGCATGCAACGTGCCAGCATGGTATATAGAATCCTGCAAACGCATTAAATATATGTTCCCAAAAGCACATGCTGCCGCATACGTTATGATGGCAATAAGGGTTGCATATTTTAAAGTATATTACCCGTTAGCATACTACGCCGCATTCTTCAGCATACGTGCAACATCATTTAACTATGAACTTATGTGCCTTGGCAAAGAAAGGCTTGAATACTATATGGAAGATTACCGCAAACGTAAAAATGAACTTTCAGATAAAGAAAAAGATACATATGAAGATATGCGCATAGTACAGGAAATGTATGCAAGAGGATTTAGTTTCGTAAAACTTGACCTGTACAGGGCAAAAGCAAACAGGTTCCAGATTACAGACGGTAAACTTATGCCTTCATTTTCCACAATAGACGGGCTTGGTGACAAGGCAGCAGAAATGATAGAAGATGAAGCAAGAAAAGGGAAATTCCTTTCACGTGAAGACTTTAAAAACCGCTGCAAAGTAAGTGAAAAAGTAGTAGAAGCAATGGCAGACATGGGGCTGATGGGGGATATGCCACACAGCAACCAGATGTCAATAATGGATTTTATTTAAAATATTCTGGTTTTTCATCCGGGCAGTTATGCCAGCAGGCTAAGCCCCATATTATGGGGCTTAAATGCCAGAAAATGCTATTTGGAACATTAAAAGGCAACATCAAGTACCATCATTACTACAAATCCCAATGCAACCCCTATTGTGCCAATATTAAAACTTCCGTCTGACTGTGCTTCTGGTATCAGTTCTTCTACTACAACATAAAACATAGCCCCGGCAGCAAATGCAAGGAGATATGGAAGGACTGGTACGACAAGCCCTGTAAGGAGTATTGTTATTATAGCACCGGCAGGTTCAACTATTCCAGATATTGTACCATATACAAATGATTTTATTTTTGGCATTCCGTCATTTTCCAGTGGCATTGATATTATTGCGCCTTCAGGAAAGTTTTGTATTGCAATGCCTGTTGCAAGTGTAAGTGCGCTTGCCATTGTAATGCCGGTATCTGGTGAAAGTGCCCCTGCCAGCGCAACACCAACAGCCATTCCTTCTGGTATATTGTGGAATGTAACTGTAAGTGCAAGCATTGTGGATTTTTTAATCTGCATGGCAGGCCCTTCTGGCTTATCATTATCCAGCCGCAGATGCGGGACTGCATTATCAAGGCAGACTAAAAATATAATTCCTGCCAGAAAGCCGGCTGCTGCCGGAAACCATGTATAAACTGCCATATTTTCTGACATTCCGATTGCTGGCATAATAAGCGACCATATTGCTGCTGCAAGCATTACACCTGATGCAAAACCAGGCAGCAATTTTTCAAGCCTGCCATTAATTTTATTTTTCATAAGGAAGACCATGGCACTGCCACACATAGTCCCTATAAATGGAATTAAAATACCTGCTAGTATATCCAATTTACCAACACATCCTTTATAAAAACATACATTACCAGTTATTTTATGCAGGAATGCCAGCAGGGTTACAGGCATTAAAAGCTTACTGTTAAAAATGGGAAACCCAAAAATATGCAGGGTTGTTTTTTTGCCTGCATATATGGTATATTAGAAAGGAATAGTGTAATCCCGGACAAATGGAGGACAAAATGGTTTTTAATAATATTTTAGATGCTATGGGAAATACGCCTGTTATAAGGCTTAACCACATAGTGCCAGAGGGCGCAGCAGAAATCCTTGTTAAGTTTGAGGGGCTTAATGTAGGAGGTTCTATTAAAACAAGAACTGCTTATAATATGATATGTGAAGCAGAAAAAAAGGGAATAATACATAAAGATACAATTATTACCGAGCCTACAAGCGGAAACCAGGGAATAGGGCTTGCGCTTGTGGGCGCTGTCAAAGGATACAAAGTACGCATTATAATGCCTGATTCTGTAAGTGAAGAAAGAAGGAAGCTTATAGAACATTATGGTGCAGAAGTTATATTAATCCATGATGATGGCAATATTGGCAGATGTATAGAGGAATGTTTAAATACAGCACTGGAAATGGCAGCAAATGAACCAGATGTATTTGTACCACAGCAGTTTGAAAACCCTGCCAACCCGCAGATACACAGAAACCAGACAGGGGCTGAGATACTTAGCCAGGCAGGAAAAGTTATTGACGGTTTTTGTTCTGGCATTGGTACAGGGGGCACAATTACCGGCATTGGCAGTGTACTAAAGGAAGCTAACCCGGATATAGTTATATGGGCAGCAGAACCAGAACATGCTGCAATCCTTTCTGGCGGCTCAATAGGCACACATATACAGATGGGGATTGGTGACGGTTTAATACCTGCAATCTTAGACCAGGAGATATACAGTGATATATGTATAATTACAGATGACGAGGCAATAAATACAGCTAAAGAACTTGCCTCTAAAGAAGGCATTATGTGCGGCATTTCAAGCGGTACTAATGTTGCCTGTGCCATACGCCTTGCAAAAAAGCTTGGAGAAGGCAGGACTGTTGTAACGGTGCTTCCTGATACGGCAGAAAGATATTTTTCAACACCTTTGTTTTAACATTAATTTAAGGAGGTACTTTGTTTAATTGTGGTTAATGAAGAGAAAACACGTATTATGATTAAAGTTGCAAAGTATGAAAAAGAACTTGGTGAAAAGGTTATAAATGAAGGCAGGTACTATAAAACAGATTATGTACGCATGCACACCTTATCTGCTGTACTTGGCATTTCAACTGCATACCTGCTGGTTCTTGTGCTTATAGCTTTATATAATATTGATTATATATTTTTAAATTTTGTAACGATAAATTATACCAGGCTGTTTATTGAAATTTTTATGCCATATATTTCTATTATAATTATATGTGTACTTATTTCCAATATATATTTTACCAGTAAATATAAAAAAGACCGTGAAGAGATTAAAAAATATTATACAGAACTGGACCGTCTTGGGAAATATTATACAGACAGCAGGAAGGAGGCAGCAGATGACACAGTTACTGGTATTTAAGGAACTTTTACAGAAATTTTACCAGAAATATGCGTTAGCTTTAAACCTGTTATCCAGATTTGCTGCTGGATATATTACTTTTTATGCAGCAAACCATGTTATAGGGTACAGCCCGCTGCTGAACCAGGCATGGGCAGAAGTGGTTTCTGGATTCATATCAATGGTTTTTCCTGTACAGGCACTGCTGTTCCTGGCTGCGGTGTTTATTGTACTGCAGATTGCATATGTATCAGCTTATTTAGCTTTTACAACTGCATTAATTTTTACAGTATTATATTTCATATATATAAGATTTCTTCCAAAACATGGATTTGTCATACTGGCAATGCCAGTTTTATATACATTAAATATACCATATATGATGCCTGTAGTTATGGGCCTGGTTTCAGTACCAGTTTCAATTATACCCGTAAGCTTTGGCATAATTGTGTATTACTTTATACAGGATACCGCCTATGTAATAAGCACTTCAACAGAGGATTCCATTAACCTCTATAAGCTTGTCCTTCAACAGCTTGCTGCTGATACACAGATGTATGTATCAATAATGATATTTGCTATTGTAATAATAACTGTTTACTTTATAAGAAATATGAAAAAGGATTATTCATTCCAGGTTGCAGTATTTGCAGGTTCACTTCTCAACTTAATCCTGTTTATAGGTGTCAATTACCTTATGGACATAAATGTAGACATAATGCAGTTTTTAACAGGAATTGCTTTATCCTGCCTGGCTGCATGGATTATACAGTTTTTCAGGTTTCCTCTCAACTATTCAGGTGCAGAGAACCTCCAGTTTGAAGATGATGAATATTATTATTATGTAAGGGCAGTACCCAAAATGAATGTAACAGCTGCAAGCAAAAAGGTCAAACGGTTTAATTCCCATAACAGCAGGGGCGGCGATGTTATGGAAACAGGCGGGCAGGAAGAGGACATACAGGCGGGCAGTATTTTAAAACAGGATATGGACATAACAGCCAGGCATGATTTTGAATTTACAGTCTCACTTGATAAAGATGATTTAGATGAAATAGAGAAAATAGAAAAAAATGAATAGCAACATGGGCTGCAGGAGGAGCAATGGGTACATTTTTTGAGGATTTAAAAGAATACATTTACTTTTTATCTATACCTAAGATGACATTGGTTGATTTGCTTGAAATATTAATATTTGCATTTGCTATATACAGTATAATCCTATGGGTTAAAAATACACGGGCATGGAGTCTTGTAAAGGGGATACTCGTACTGTTTTTGTGCTATCTTTTTGCATACCTGCTTGATATGAGTGCTATACTCTGGATTTTTAACAAAACAATAGCAATCGGGATTACCGCAGTTATGATAGTTTTCCAGCCAGAGTTAAGACGGGCACTTGAGGAACTTGGCCGCAAAAACATTGTAAAATCCATAATCCCTTTTGACGAACCAAAAGATAAGAACAGGCGCTTTACTGACAGGACTGTTAATGAAATAACAAGGGCAACTGTTGAACTTGCCAAAGCCAAGACAGGCGCACTTATTATTATTGAAAAGGATATAATACTTTCCGAATATGAAAGAACAGGCATAAATATTGATTCAGCTATAAGCAGCCAGCTTCTTATTAATATATTTGAACATAATACACCACTCCATGACGGCGCAGTAATTATAAGGGGTGACAGGATAGTAGCAGCAACATGTTACCTGCCCCTTTCAGATAACCTTGGGCTTTCAAAGGAACTTGGGACAAGGCACAGGGCGGGAGTCGGGATAAGTGAAGCCAGTGACAGCCTTACAATTATAGTTTCAGAGGAAACCGGAAAAATATCAGTCGCAACAGGCGGTAAGCTCTTAAGGAATATTGACGGGGAACTTCTGAAAAAGAAGATGGCAGAAATGCAGGGAAATCCTGTGGAGGACAAAAAGAAGCGGTTCAGCTTTAATTTGAAAGCGAGGGGTTCAGGTGAAAAAGGAGAATGACAACACTTCTTCCAGGGAAACAAAAAACCAGGCAGACAACAGGCTCCGCAAGTTTTTTTTAAATAATGCAGGCATAAAAATAGCTTCAGTTATTATTGCCGTAATTGTGTGGGCCGTTATTATAAATATAGATGACCCTTATAAGACAAGGTCATTTAATGTTGAAGTTGAAACAATCAATGAGAGTGCACTTAATTCAGTTAATAAAGTTTATGAGATAATTGAAGGAAGCACAGCAACAGTTAAAGTTACAGGCAAGAAAAGCGTTATAGACAAACTTGGCAGTTCCGATATAAGGGCAACAGCAGACCTTGCAAGCCTTTCTGCAGTAAATGCTGTTACAATACAGCCTTCACTGCGTAAAATCCTGTCTTCAGACGTAATTTTAGAGTGCGGGCAGGTACTGCGCGTATCACTTGAAGATAAAGAAAGCAGGCAGTTTAAAGTAGATATTGTTGCAAACGGCGAGCCAGAAGACGGGTATACCCTTGGCGAGTGTACCGCAAAACCTAATATGATTGAGGTGGCAGGGGGTGAGTCCGCTATCGGCCAGATTGCATCCGTAAAGGTATTCCTGAATGTAAACGGGGCCACAGAGGATTTTGCCAAAAAACTTGTACCTGTTGCATATGACAAAGACGGCAATAAAGTTGAATCCCCGACACTTTCCTTTGGCAACAGCATTGTGCGTGTATTTGCGCAGATACTTGAAGACAAGGAAGTACCAGTAAAAGTTAAAATTACAGGCAAACCTGCTAACGGGTATGAATATGTATCTACAGACTGCCTTCCAGAAAAAGTTGAAATAGCAGGCACATCAAGAAAACTGTCACGTATCTCTTCTGTAGTCATACCTATAGATATATCAGAAATGACAGCAGCATCATCAAAACTTGAGCAGGATATCTATATCTCAGACTACCTGCCAGACAGAATAATGCCAGTTGCCGGTTTTGAAACAGTTTCAATAAGGATTACCCTTGAACAGGTAGTTAAAAAGACCATTGATATAAATGCAGCTTCAATAGGCTTTTCATCACTTGCAAACGGGCTGAAAGCAGGTATTACAGGCAGCACTGACAAAGCAAGCCTGGTTATATCTGGCAGGGTTTCCGTGCTTAATGGCATAAACAGCGGCAACATTAATACGTATGTAAACTGCAGCGGGCTTGACGAAGGGATTTACACACTTCCTGTCATTATTAAAGACCTTGACGAATCATGCTCCGTAGTTGAAACAAGCAAAATAAAAGTGCGCATATATAAAGAAGGGCAGCAGACAGAACCACCAGAAGACGGCGGGGAAGAACCGCCAGCAGTTTCTGGTACAATACAGCCAGGAAATACAGGTACGCCAGCACCAGAAGAAGATGGTGGAGAAGAGGAAGAACCACCAGCTGGCGGGGAACAATAAAAACATGCCATATATTTTAAAAAAGAAATAAAGCATAAAAGGCTATCCCCTGCGCAATAGGGGATAGCCTTTTTTCTATTTCTATTAATAATTATCCATGTCCAAAAAATTACCTTTAGTTCCTGCTATATAAATATAAAATATTATCCATATGGCAAAACAGAATGTGCCATACTTAATATTTTTTATTAACGGAGGAATTTGTAATGAAAAAAACTTATGGATATGTACGTGTATCTGCCACAGACCAGAATGAGGACAGGCAGTTAATTGCAATGCAGGAAAAAAATGTACCAGAAATTAATATTTACACAGACAAGCAGTCTGGAAAAGATTTCAACCGGCCACAATATAAGAGGCTTTTAAAAAATATAAAGAAAGGCGACCTGCTCTACATACTAAGTATTGACCGTCTGGGGCGTAATTATGGTGAAATACAAAAACAATGGCACAAGCTTACAAAAGAAGTCGGAATTGACATATGTGTTATTGACATGCCGCTTCTTGATACAAGAAATGGAAAAGACCTTATGGGAACATTTATTGCAGACCTTGTCCTGCAAATCCTGTCATTCGTTGCAGAATCAGAACGTGACAACATAAGAAAACGCCAGCAGCAGGGAATTAACGCAGCCAGGGAAAAAGGAGTAAAATTTGGCAGGCCAGAAACGGTACTGCCAGATAACTTTCCTAAAATTATAAAAGAATGGGAAAAAGGAAAAATCACAACAGAAGAAGCCGCCAGAAAATGCAATACAAGCAGGTCAACATTCTATAGAAAAGTACAAAAATATAAACTTAAAAGTAACAGGGCAAAATAAAACAATGCAAAACATATAACCACTGGCGTATTATATTTAGTATGGATAACATAAATTAATCTGTTGTGCTGGTTAACCCAATTTCCTTTAACCTGGCTATTAAAATCCAGCTGGCACAACAGGTTAAATTATATTTAATATTCAGAAATCCAGTTCCGCAAAGTCTATATATAAATCATTATAAATACCAGCTTTAATTTTATCATTGAAAGTATATTTTTCGACCTGGAAGTTAGTTTGTTCTAAGCAATAGACAAGAATACTTTCTGTACGTGGGTCTACAATCCAGTATTCCCACACTCCTGCATCCATGTACAGGTTTAGTTTACGTACATAATCATCACCAGGGTTTGATGGTGATATTATTTCAATAATCCAGTCAGGTGCTCCAGTACATCCTTTATCTGTAAGTTTACCAGCGTCACATATAACACTTATATCCGGTTCAACTATAGTATTCCTGTTTTCCCAGAGCTTTACAGCAAATGGTGCATAGTAAGCCTCACATGCCCCTCCCTTGGATTTGATATAATTGTTAATAAAAGTGTATAGTTCACTGGAAATTTTCTGGTGTATACGGCTTGGCGCTGCAAGATAGTATATTTTGCCATCTATAAGTTCTGCCCTTACGGTTGCTGGAAGATTATAATAATCATCTTCTGTGTAAATTTCTTTATCAGGTAATGCCATATACATATTTCCTTTCATTTTAAAAACGGATTGCTATAGTTTCATAATAATACATATTAATATTCCAGTCAATAGAAATGAAAGTCTGAAGTCTGTCCTGAAATAAAACCATGCCATATTGCCATTTGTACATATCAATGATAAAATAGTATACAACAAAAATAGCAGTTCCAGAAAGGAATATAGAATAAATGGGAAGGTTTGTAAATCCAGACAACAGCGCATTCCAGGTCACATTAAATTCAGAAATATATGTGGATAAAACTGGACTTATAGATAATACCAACAAGGTATTAAACACAATGCAGGGCTACATCTGCAATAGCCGGCCAAGAAGGTTTGGAAAGTCTGTTACAGCAAATATGCTGGCTGCATATTATAGCAAAGGCTGTGATTCAGAAGAAATGTTTTCAAATCTGGAGATTGGAAAAAAAGAAGGGTTTAAAAAGCATCTCAATAAATATAATGTAATCCAGCTGGATATCCAGTGGTTTATGTCAAATGCAGGAAATGCAGATAGTGTAGTGCCATATGTTACACAAAGTATAATTACCGAACTAATGGAAATATATCCAGGCCATCTTCCAGCAGATACTACTACACTGCCAGAAGCACTTTCCCGTATTAAAGAAGCAACAGGACAAAAATTTATTGTCATTATTGATGAATGGGATGTCTTAATCCGGGATGAAGCCACCAGCCAGAAAGTACAGGATGGTTACATTACTTTCCTGCGTGGAATGTTTAAAGGTACTGAACCAATTAAGTATATCCAGCTTGCCTATCTTACAGGCATTCTTCCAGTCAAAAAGGAAAAAACACAATCAGCATTAAATAACTTTGATGAGTTTACAATGATAGACCCAAAGATATTTGCAAAATATACCGGATTTACAGAGGAGGAAGTTTACAGGCTTTGCAACCAGTATAGATGTGGTTTCAATGAAGTAAAACGGTGGTATGATGGTTATTTTCTGGAAGGTTTCCATGTGTATAATCCAGAAGCAGTTATTAAAGCCCTAAGATGGAACCAGTTCCAAAGTTACTGGTCTTTAACTGGTACTTATGAAGCAATCGTACCATTGGTTAATATGGATTTTGACGGACTAAAAACTGCAATTATTGAGATGCTTTCAGGTTCATCTGTAAAAATAAATACCCAGTCTTTCCAAAATGACACAATCAGTTTTGCAAACAAAGATGATGTACTTACCTATCTGGTCCATCTCGGGTATCTTGGATATGACCAGTACCAGAAAACAGCATTTGTTCCAAATGAAGAAATACGGCAGGAACTTACAGCAGCAGTTGGAAGTACAAAATGGAATGAGCTGTTTACCTTCTGGCGTGAATCAGAAAATCTGCTGGATGCAACATTAGATATGGATACAGCAGCAGTTGCCGGATATATTGAAAAAATACATTCGGAATATTCTTCTGCCATCCAGTATAATAATGAAAACTCATTAAGCAGTGTACTCACTGTTGCATATCTTGGTGCAATGCAATATTATTTTAAACCTGTCCGTGAACTTCCAACAGGCAGAGGATTTGCAGATTTCATATTTATTCCAAAAGCAGAATACATCCATGACTATCCAGCACTTGTTATAGAACTTAAATGGAATAAAAGTGCACAGACAGCCATACAGCAAATAAAAGAGAAACAGTATCCAGTTTCTATTGAAAATTATACTGGCAGGATTTTATTAGTTGGTATCAGTTATGATAAGAAAACTAAAGAACACAATTGTGTGATTGAAAAATATAATAAATAGACAGAACATCTGCCCACTGGTGTATTATGTAAATTATTACATGATATACTGGTGGGATTCTTTATTTTATCTTTTTATGCTATACCTGAAATATACATCCGGGCATATAAATACAAACCTGGATTTAAATAAACCCGTGTCAAAAAGTGTACTTTTTGACACGGGTTCTACGCTTCCTAATTCTATCACAAAATCTTAATATGTCAATGGTTTTTTATGTAAATATCACGTCCGTTGTTACTATTCAGGCTTTAGGGTATAAAAATAAATAATTTTTGCCAAAACATAT
>CAJTOK010000037.1 GCA_910577825.1 uncultured Lachnospiraceae bacterium
CTTGTCTATTATAACAGATTTTTTATATCATGTCCAAAAGACTAATTGAAGAAAAATAAAAAAGTACTTGCAACAAATGGAAGATTATGATAGACTAACAAATGGACTTTATGAAAGGGGGTTATTGCTGTGAAAGTCAGATCTTCAGTAAAACCAATTTGCGATAAATGTAAGGTCATCAAAAGAAAGGGAAGAATCAGGGTTATCTGTGAGAATCCCAGACACAAACAGAGACAGGGCTAATTAGACAACGGAAGCCAAAGCATAGTTCTTTGGTTTTTCTGTTATTAAGATAAATCTTGCTTTCTGTTCGTTATGGTACTTAGGTGTACTATGATATTGTAAATGGAGTGATTAACCATTTCAGCAAAAGGATGTGTCATTTCATCCAGGGCTGGTCTTACCAACGGCAGATTGATGACTGCGGCATAAACCGGCTGTCATTTCGCAGGCAGCCTTATAGTTAAGTTTATGCTGTAAGACTACAATTTAAAGCGGCTGGCAGTGCTGTTGCACTGTAATCATTTATTAACTTATTAATTTTTATAGAAAATAACGGAGGTGTAAAGTATACATGGCACGTATTAGTGGTGTAGATTTACCAAGAGAAAAACGTGTTGAAATCGGGCTTACCTATATTTATGGTATTGGCAGGGCTAGTTCCAACCGTATTTTAGCAGAAGCTAAAGTCAATCCTGACACACGTGTGAAAGACCTTACTGATGAGGAAGTTTCACGTATCCGTGACGTTATTGATGCCACACAGACAGTTGAGGGTGATTTACGCAGGGAAATTGCATTAAACATTAAAAGACTCCAGGAAATAGGATGCTACAGGGGTATCCGCCACAGGAAGGGTCTTCCAGTACATGGACAGAAGACAAAGACTAATGCAAGAACCCGTAAGGGTCCAAAGCGCACTGTCGCAAATAAGAAGAAATAATTAAGATATATTATGTACAAATCTAACTAGGAGGGTTTGACAATGGCTAAACAGGTAGCAAAAAAGGTAAGCAAGAAGCGTGTCAGAAAGAACGTCGGACATGGACAGGCACACATACAGTCTTCCTTTAATAATACAATCGTTACGCTTACAGATGCTGAAGGAAATGCAATTTCCTGGGCAAGTGCAGGCGGGTTAGGCTTCAGGGGTTCTAAGAAGTCAACACCATATGCAGCGCAGATGGCAGCAGAAACAGCAGCTAAGGCAGCACTGCCTCATGGACTGTCTTCTGTAGATGTTATGGTTAAGGGGCCGGGTTCAGGCCGTGAAGCAGCAATACGTGCATTACAGGCATGTGGGATTGATGTTACAAGCATCAGGGACGTGACCCCGGTACCACATAACGGATGCAGGCCGCCAAAACGCCGCCGTGTATAATTTATAACGGCAGTTTATAAGACAGGTTTTATAATAGTTGACTGGATATTATTAATAGGAGGAATAGACATGGCAAGAGATATGACGCCAGTGCTCAAAAGGTGCAGAAGTCTTGGAATTGACCCTGTATTTATGGGAATAGATAAGAAGTCCAACAGAAATGCCAGGGCTGGCAGGAAACAGAGTGAGTATGGACTTCAGTTAAAAGAGAAACAGAAGGCTAAATTTATATATGGTGTACTTGAAAAGCCTTTCAGAAATAATTTTGCTAAAGCGCAGAAGTTAAAATATGGTACAACTGGTGAAAACCTTATGATTCTTCTTGAATTCAGGCTTGACAATGTAGTTTACAGGTTAGGGTATGGACGTACAAGGAAAGAAGCAAGGCAGGTTGTAGGGCATAAGCATATACTTGTTAATGGCAAGTGTGTGACTATCCCTTCATACCAGGTAAAACCAGGTGATGTCATTGAAATCAAGGAAAAGCATAAAGGTAAGCAGAGATATAAAGATATTCTTGAAGTAACAGAGGGAAGGCTGGTTCCGGAATGGCTTGAAGCTGACCATGAAAACCTTTCTGGTGTTGTTAAAGAAGTCCCAACAAGAGAGCAGATAGATGTTCCTGTTAATGAAGTGCTTATCGTCGAGTTATATTCTAAGTAATATTAATCTGTGAGTATGTAAGCATAACACCCAGAAGGAGGTACTTGGAGTGCTTGATTTTAAAGAACCAAATATTGAGATTGCTGAGATTTCAGAAGATAAGAGATATGGACGTTTTATTGTAGAACCTCTTGAAAGAGGATATGGTACGACTTTGGGTAATTCTCTTAGAAGAATTATGCTTTCATCATTACCGGGTACAGCTGTCAGCCATATTAAGATTGATGGCGTGGTTCATGAATTTGCCGCAATTCCTGGTGTCAAGGAAGATGTGACAGAGATTATAATGAATATTAAAAGCCTCGCTATTAAAAATAATAGTGAATTTGATGAGGTTAAGACTGCTTATGTAGAGGCATCTGGCGAGGGAGTAGTTACAGCAGCGGATATACAGGTGGATTCTGATATTGAAATAATGAACCCTGGCCAGGTTATCGCTACATTAAGCGGCGGGCCTGATTGCAAGCTTTATATCGAGATGACAATCGTAAATAACCGTGGTTATATAAGTTCAGAGAAAAATAAGAGGGAAGATTTGCCACTTAATGTTATTGCGATTGATTCTATCTTTACACCGGTAGAGAGAGTGAACATCAAGATTGAGAATACCCGTGTTGGGCAGATTACTGATTATGATAAGCTGACATTAGATGTATATACAAATGGCACTATTGAGCCTAGTGATGCAGTAAGCCTTGCTGCAAAGGTTTTAAGTGACCATTTGAAATCCTTTATCAATCTTTCTGACAAGACTTCAAATATCCCTGTTATGGCAGAGAAAGAGGAGAATGATAAGGACAAAGTCCTTGAAATGAATATTGATGAACTTGAACTTTCAGTGCGTTCTTATAACTGTCTTAAAAGGGCAGGCATTAATACTGTTGAGGAACTTTGCAACCGCACATCAGAGGATATGATGAAGGTAAGAAATCTTGGACGTAAGTCTTTAGAAGAAGTATTAGCTAAGTTGAAGGAATTAGGGCTTTCACTTAACTTAGGTGACGATAATTAGGAGGTAAACAAATGGCAGGCTATAGAAAACTTGGAAGGACTTCCAGCCAGAGAAAAGCATTGCTCCGCAACCAGGTGACTAATCTGTTGTACCATGGAAGAATTATTACAACAGAGGCGAAAGCAAAGGAAATCCGTAAGATTGCAGAGAGAATCATTGCTTTAGGTATCAAGGAATGTAATAACTATGATACAGTTACGGTAACTGCTAAAGTTCCCCGTAAAGATAAAGATGGCAAGAGGGTTAAAGAAGTAGTAGATGGCAAGAAAGTTACTGTATATGATGAAGTGCAGAAGGAGATTAAGAAAGACCAGCCTTCAAGGCTTCATGCAAGGAAACAGATGAATAAAACACTTTACAAAGTAACAGAAGTGCCAAAGGAAATTAAAGGCCGCAAGAAAAATACAAAAACTGTAGATGTTGCTGCTAAAGTTTTAGATGAGATAGGGCCAAAATATGCTGGACGTAATGGCAATGGCGGTTATACACGTATTGTTAAAATAGGGCCACGCAGGGGCGATGCTGCAATGGAAGTGCTTATTGAACTTGTTTAAACTGGGATAAATTTGTGCAGACAGGCTGTCACGGTAAAAGGTGGCAGCTTTTTTTGTGCACACAAAAAGAAACCATATGGAAATACCCTTTACAGGATATTTCCAATACAGCCCCTTCTTTCTGTTAGTCAGCTTTTTTTGCTGCAAGATGTTCTTCCCTGTGCTTTCTTAACAGCTCAAGGGTAGCAAGAAGCACATCATCTTCCCAAGGCTTAGGTATAAGGTACTTAACCCCTATAGCACGTACTTCTTCAAGTGTGCCTGAGTCGCACAATGAACTTAGCATAAGGATTGTAACATCAGGGTCTTTTTCCTTTAATATTTGTGCTGTCTCCAGACCGTCAATACCTGGCATAATTATATCAAGCACTACCATGTCAGGACGTAATTCTTCATACATCTTTATGCCTTCTTCGCCGTTTTTAGCATAACCAATAACTTCATACCCATTTTCTTCAACAATATCTTTAATCTGTTTAGAAGCAAATGGCGAATCATCTACTACTAAAATAGTTGTTTTATCCATTTGTCATCCTCCTTTAATTATGCACATCATTAATAGTAAACCGAAACACGGATTACACCTATGTCAGTTTCATAATATAGAACCAAATTTTTAGATTTTCTATCTTCTTCCCCGATTGTCTCACCTTTCTTCAGGAATACCGGAACCGTCAGCCTTGATGCACCTCCTATTTTATTACTTATATTCGACAAAGCACAACCACATACAATGTTTATATATTCGTTAATATAAAGCAGTTTCTCGTCGTCAGAGGCTGGCGTCCCGCCATTCATAACGTAAATGATATGTTCATAAACATCAGATGAGATTTCACAAACCACCAGGGAATTAAACTTTCCCTTTGTAAATACAGAACCGGTATAACTATTATCTCTTCTTAAATCTCTGTTTGGCTCTCTTTTAAGATTTAATGAAGCTATTTTTTTAGATACCGATACGAAAGCACAATCGAAAATCTCATCTACCTCCATATCTGTCAAAGAGCTCCCTCCTTTAATTCAGGCATTAATTGCCCAGAAATCTCATCTTTGCGCTAGTTGCCTTTTTATCTTTCTGTGGCGATGTTGTAACATACAGATTGTTCAATGAATTTGCCATGCTCTGCTTACAGTTTGGACAGAAGCGGCCTGTAAGTATTGGCCGTCCGCATTTCTCACATTCGATTGAAACACCAGAATCTTTCGTAAAGCTTAGTCTTTCCTCCCGTACCCATCTCTTTATCTGCTGCATCGGAACATCAGTTTCTTCTGCAACCTCTGGCATGCCTGCGCCCGGATTATCATATATATACTTTCTCACCTCCAGAAATTTATCCTCCATCTCCTTCTCGCAGGCAGGACAAAGTGATTTGCCTGTATAGTCAAATAAGTTCCCACATCTCTTACAATTTCTGACGTCCATACCAAATACCTCCCTTCATTAATATCCTTTTCCTATACAAGTACATAAAAAATAGATATTTTCTATATGCGCATATCCCAGGGCATAAGAACATTCCTCGATTGTACTGCCAGTTGTATATATATCATCTATTATTATAACACACTTAACATTCTGATACAACTCCAAGCTTTCCTTTACTATATCAAATGCACCATGCAGATTATCCTTTCTTTCACTGTCTGACAGTTCTTTCTGGGGAATTGTATCCTTGCTGCGTACCAGCAGGTTATGTATAACCTGTATTCCTGTTAGTTTTCCTAATATGTCTGCTATAATTACTGACTGGTTGTACCCTCTTTTTAATTGCCGGTTTATATGTATTGGTACAGGTATAAGTGCATCTGGTGATATGCTTTTTATCCAGTCCCCATAAACTTCAGACATTTTCCTGGCATAGAACTCTGCATATTCCACCCTGCCGTGGTATTTAAACTCCTGTATGGACTTTTTTATATATTTATTATATACAAATACTGCCCTGCCACAAATAAATGAAGTTTCTTTTTTCATGCAGTCTGTACAAAATTCCCTGTCATCTGCTAACGGTTTGCCACATTTCATACAAAAGGGGCTTTTTACAATTTCTATTTTTTCTATGCAGCCATTACATGTGCTGTTTTCTGTTCCGGCAGGCAGGACATTTCCACATACTGGGCATCTTTCCGGGTATATAAACCCTGGAAGGTATTTAAATATATTCTTAAAAATCTTTTTCCTCCATTTCAACTATACGCTGGCAAAGCCCGGAATAGCGTTTCTGTTCGTTTACATTCTCTATCATCTGGTATATAACTGCTGAACTCCCTACAAGTGTAACACACTTCCTTGCCCTTGTAACGGCTGTATAAAGCAGGTTCCTGTTTAAAAGTATCTTAGGGCCGCCAAGGATGGGTATAATTACTGCAGGATATTCACTGCCTTGTGATTTATGTATTGTTACAGCATATGCAAGCTCTAATTCATCCATTTCACTGAAATTGTACTTTGCAGTCTTTCCTTCCTCAAACTCAACGGTAACGGTTTCTTCTATTTCAGATATGGTTCTTATTACACCTGTATCACCATTAAAAACGCCTGTGCCATCATCATATATATCACCAAATCTGTTAGTTTTAGTCCATTTTATCTGGTAATTATTCTTAATCTGCATTACCTTGTCATTTTCCCTGAAAAGTATCCCGTGGAACTGCTTCTCTTTTTTTCCAGGTGATTTAATATTCATATAATCCTGCAGGACTTTATTCAGGTTTTCTACACCAAGCGGGCCTTTCCTTGCAGGCACAAGCACTTGTATATCATATGGTGTGGCATTAACATATGGGGGCAGGTTTTTCATTATAAGCTGTATTACAACATTGGTAACATCCTGCGGGTTATCCCTTTCCAGATGGAAGAAGTCCATATTTTTATTATCTAGTTTTATATGTATCCCTGCATTAATTTTATGGGCATTAGTTATAATCTGGCTTTCTGCTGCCTGCCTGAATATATGGCTTAGTTTTACTATATTACAAAAACCTGCCTGTATTATATCTTTTAATACATTGCCAGGGCCTACTGATGGAAGCTGGTTTGCATCCCCTGCCATTATAAGGCGTGTCCCGGGAACAGTTGCTTTTAAGAGTGCATGTAAAAGATATATATCAACCATTGAAAACTCATCTACTATAATAGCATCTGCTTCGAGTGGATGTAATTCATTTCTTTCAAAATGCAGGCCGGATTTATCACTGCCAGACCCGCCATTTATTTCCAGAAGCCTGTGTATTGTCTGTGCCTCCCTTCCAGATGTTTCTGACATCCTTTTAGCGGCTCTTCCTGTCGGGGCGGCAAGAAGCACTTCAAGCCCTTCTTCCTCCAGAATATTTATAATTGTATTTATAGTTGTTGTTTTACCTGTGCCGGGGCCTCCTGTTATTATAAGTACACCATCCATTACAGCATGGTATACTGCCTGTTTCTGCAAATCATCAAGCACAATATCCTGCTGGCCAGAGCTGGTTCTTTTCTCTAACTCCCTGGTATCTGCCGGGAAATGTATATTTAAATCTAAAAGCATTCTTGCACAGTTTAGTTCCATATAATAGAGCCTGCTTATATAAAGCCTTTTTCCGTCATCTGTTTCTTGTATAACAATTTCTTTATCCAGTGCAAGTGCATCTGTTTCATGTGAAATAATCTCCCTGTCCACCATTAAAAGTTCTGAAGCGGCATCAAGCAGTTCATTTTCTGGCAGATAACAGTGCCCCTGTGCCCCTGACTGCTGCAAGGCATAAATTATACCGGCCTGCACCCTGTACCTGGAATCATGGTGGAATCCTGCCTTCTGCGCAATGGCATCTGCAAATTTAAATCCTATGCCATGTATGTCCTCTGCAAGCTTGTATGGGTTTTTGTGTAAAATTTCATAGATATCTTCTTTATAATATTTATATATCTTAACAGCCATATTCATGCTTATGCCATAATCCTGCAGAAACATCATTGCGTGGCGCATCTGCCTTTTCTGTGAGAACTGTTCTGCCACACTGGCAGCCATCTTTATGCTTATTCCTTTAACTTCTGCAAGGCGTTCAGGTTCTTTTTCAATAATATTAAAAGTATCTGCACCAAACTTCCTCACTATTCTTGCAGCAAGCGCCGGCCCTATTCCTTTTATAGCTCCTGAACCTAAGTATCTCTCCGTTGCAAATCCGTCATCAGGTATTTTTTCCTCATAACTTTCTACCTGTATTTGCGGGCCATAATTTCTGTGTACTACTTCAGTTCCCTTAACTAAAAGGTATTCCCCTTCTGATACAAAGGAGAAAAAACCTACACAGCATATTTCTTTTTCTTCCCCTTCTTCTTGTGAAGGGTCAGCCAGATATAATACCGTATAACCATTTTCTTCATTGCGGAAAGTAATACGGTCTACATATCCTTTGGCTTCTGTCATTAATAATACCATTCCCTTCTATAACTTCATTGTTTTATTTTGTCCAATAACAGAACAAAGCCACTGCAAAAAGCAGGGGCTCTGTCTGTTATGCAGCTGCCATAAGCTATTATAAATTATACTGCACCTTCATGCCATAGTCCGTCTTTACTGGGAAGAAAGAGGACTTTATATTAATAATTATAATTGTGTCTTCATTGAATCATACAGCTGCTGTGCCAGTCCTAAACCACCGCCATCAACAATAGCATCTGCATATGTTTCATTAAGCATACTGCTGAAATACTGCATGTATTCACCTTTTTCATCTTCATTTTCAAGTGTTTTTTTAGACTCCTCAATTATCTTCTGGACAAAGTATGATTCAAAATCCTTACATACTTCCATAAGCTTTTCTTCATCCCCTGTTGTCCCTATATTATCAAGTTTATTTTGCAGGGATGAACCTGTATAAGAATTTATATTATTATAATATGTATCGTATATTGATGATGTATCTAATATAGAAGCCATCAAACCACCTTACCCTTCTTTATATTGTTGAAGTTCTTTCTTAGGCTGCGTTTTTTACAGTTTTAGAAGGATTTTCCAACTTATTGCCTGAGGTTGTTTGCCTGCTGGAGCATTTCATCTGAAGCTTGTATTGCTTTGGAATTCATTTCATAAGCACGTTGTGTAACAATCATGTCAACCATTTCATCCACTGCCTGTACGCCTGAATGTTCAAGATACCCATGTTTTACTGTACTTCTTTTTAAGTTTGCATCAAGTCCTTCAACCCTTGGTTCACCTGAAGCAAGGGAAGCACCCAGATAACTTCCTCCAAGCTTGGTAAGCCCTGAAGGATTGTTAAACTGCGTCATTCCTATAGTAATATTTAAAGAAACCGGGTTGTTGTCATCACCTTTATAGTAAATATTGCCATAATTATCAAAATAAAGCCTTTTAGTATCAAGGTCATTGGCAAATGTAATACGGTTGCCATTAGTATCAAGGACTGCATACCCGTCAGCTGTTGAAAGGGTCATTCCGGCAGTATCCACAGACAGGATAAAATGCCCGTTCCTTGTATATCCTGTAGAACCATCAGGCATATCAACCATAAAGAAGCCGTCGCCATTTATGCCGAAATCAAAATCCCCTTTGCTTTCAGTAAGCTCCCCGTCACCATTATATGATGTTGTTATGGCAGCAACCCTTACACCAAGTCCTACCTCTGCACTAACTGGCTTAACAACGCCATTTGTATCATTAGTCCTTTTCTGTATAGTCTGGTATAAAAGTGACTGGAATGCGGTTGTTTCTTTCTTATAACCAGTTGTATTAATATTTGAAAGATTATTTGATATAACATCAAGACTGGTCTGCTGGGCTTTCATTCCCGAAGCAGCAGTCCAAAGTGACCTCATCATATTTTAAAACCTGCCCTTCCCCTGTAATATTTTATCATAACCTGCCGACCTCAGTAACAGCCTTGCCAATAAGGTTATCCTGTGTCTGTATCATTTTCTGTCCTGCTTCATATGCACGTGTTATTGTAATCATTGAAACCATCTGGTCTATTACATTAACATTGGACTGTTCTGTAAATCCCTGCAGCATTCCTGCATAGGACTGCCGGGTGGTGGCACCGTTTACTGCCCTGTACATATTTTCACCGTAAGGTTCGAGGTAATTATAATCCTCAAAGTCTGTAAGTGCAATAGTAGCTACCTGTACGCCATCTGCATAAACTGCACCGCTGTTCTTAATGGCAATCTCTGTTGCGTCTAATGGTACTTGTATATCACCACCTGCACCCTGCAGATGGTTGCCATCAGTATCAACTATAAAACCATCCCTGGTTACAGTGAACCTTCCATTACGTGTATACATTGTTTCATCATTGCCATTGGCATCTGTGACCCTCATTGTGAAGAAACCGTCACCCTCAATAGCAATATCATATGTATTGCCAGTTTCCCTTAAAGAACCCTGTGTCCAGTCTGTATATGTTTCACCTATTTTGACACCAAGGTTCATATTGCCTATTGGCTCATCAAGATACGCATTAGAGCCGTCCCTTATCTTAATTGCCATCATATCTTTAAAAGACTGGCTGGTAACATTTTCAGTTTTATATCCTACGGTTGCTGAATTAGCTAAGTTATTAGATATGATATCCAGTCTTTTCTGTTCATTGACCATGCCTGTATACGCAGTGTATAATCCTCTGACCATCCGTAAATTCCCCTTCCATGTCCTGGAACTCTGTTGCCAGAAACCAGATATTGCGTTACATAATAAATTAAAAATCCTGTTATAAAATTACCCACATAGGTTATATCGTCAGTTTTAATTAAACCAATTAGCATTATGGCAGCCTTAAACGCCGCCATTTGTTACATTTTAATCATTGTCATCACGTTTGCCGCTTAAAAATTCAACAAACTTGCCAGTTCCTACTGCAACTGCAGTCATAGGGTCTTCTGCAGTCATAGTTGTAATGCCTGTCCTTTCTTCTATAAGTTCTTCAAGCCCGTATAAAAGGCTGCCGCCGCCTGTAAGGACAATTCCCCTGTCTGCAACATCTGCTGCAAGTTCAGGAGGTGTCTTTTCAAGTACACTGTGTACTGCTTCAACTATCTGTGATGTAATTTCTTTCAGTGCATCAAGTGTTTCGTCAGATGTTACTGTTATGGTCTTAGGAAGGCCGGTAACAAGGTTACGTCCCCTTACATCCATAGTTTCAACTTCCGGACGCTTATATGCTGAACCAATTTTAACTTTTATATCTTCTGCAGTCCTTTCACCTATAAGCAGGTTATGGGTCTTGCGCATATAACGCACAATAGCTTCATCAAAATCATCACCTGCAACCTTAATAGATGTGCTTACAACTGTACCACCAAGTGAAATTACAGCTATATCAGCAGTACCGCCTCCTATATCTACAATCATATTGCCACATGGCCTTGCAATATCAATTCCTGCACCAATAGCAGCTGCTATTGGCTCTTCTATAATAGCTACTTCCCTTGCTCCTGCTTCATATGTTGCGTCTTCTACAGCTTTCTTTTCAACTTCGGTAACCCCGCTTGGGACACACACGCTTATGCGCGGTTTCCTGAAACGTGTCTTGCCACATGATTTCTGGATAAAGTAGCGCAGCATCTTTTCAGTTACAGTATAATCAGATATAACTCCCTGGCGTAATGGCCGCACTGCAACAATATTGCCTGGTGTACGTCCAAGCATGAGCCTTGCATCCTCTCCAATAGCCTTAATCTTATTAGTATCCCGGTCAAATGCAACAACTGAAGGTTCTCTTAAAACAACACCTTTACCTTTTATATATACAAGCACATTAGCTGTGCCAAGATCAATTCCGATATCACTGCCAACCATTAATTTTCTCCTTTCAACGCAACTTACAACTCTATTTTTTCCAAAGTTAAACCAAAATAAACATACACTCTATCATTATATACCATTTATTGCAAATTTAAAAGTGGATTTTTTATAAATTTATATCCATGCACTATAGGCGGAGAGCATTTTATTGCCTGCTTCTGTAATAAATAAGATAAAAGCAGGTGTTTTTGCTGTTTTGACTAAAGCGCTATTATGTTTTATAATATAACTTGTATAAAACTACAAAATATAACAGATTGGAGCTGCTTATGCCAGATTCTAAAAAACTAAACAAAGAAATATCACTTATAAGCAGGTATGCAGGGCTGAAATATTCTAAATACACCCTGGTTTTAATGCTTGCATTTATATACCTTCAAATGGGTAGTACAACACCTGTATATATTTTGATGGTGGCCGTATCTGTGCCCGCATTTTTAGGGCTTGCTGCCAGTATATCACCAGACCATAAAAGCAAAGAGGGGCTTTTGCTTCCATATACAGCTGGAAAGTATAAATTTGACATAACCAGGTACAAAAATGAAAAATATGGTTATATATCAAGCTGCCTTCTTCTGTTATTATGGCAGGCAAAGATAAACCTGTATGGTTTATATAGTATGCCATTAAAAGCAGTTCCTGCCATTGTAATTATTATATATACCCTTGTACGTATAATTACCGGGGTTTTTATTAAATATAAAATCAAATATGGTTTTATAAATCTTAATATGTAAAAATTGCATCTTTGCAAAATGCAAAAGATGGCAAGATAAATACTCTAATTAATTATCTTACCATCTTTTTATGTCATTTTTGTATACTATATATTACTTTTATATTACTTTTTAATTAAGAATTATGTAAGGCTGTTTCCTGCTGATGGAAGTTTTGAAGCAAGCCCGCCTTCAATATTTTCTATATAAGAATCAAAATCAAATTCCTGGAAAGCATTTGCTGCTGATGGTGCTTGTGCCATGCCTGCTGCTGCCTGTGATGTGGAAGCAGTGGAAGAGGAAGTGTTATTATTGGCCATCCGGGCTGCTGCTTGTGACTTGTCCAGAAAATACTGGTAAATCTCCTGTACGGTTTTATATGAACTGGTCTGGGATTCACCAGCCTCATCTGCATCTTCAAGTGCATCTGAAAGCTTCTGTGCCATATTCCCTGCTTCGGTTGTTTCTGCATTAAGATAAAGCTTCAAAATAGATGAAAAACTTGATATAGCACCAAGCTGGCCTAAACTGCCGCTTCCATAAAGCCCGGATGATGTGCCAAGAAGTGATGATAAAGCTGATGATGAATATGCCTGGCTTATAGAACCCATAAGCCCTGATAATCCAAGCCCGCCGGAATCCTGTGAATAGCTGCCCGATAATGCGTTAAGCATGGTGCTTGTTGAATTGTTATTTATTAAATACTGGTAATATAAATCCTTTTCACTAAGGGAAGATAATGCACTTATAGCTGATAAATCTGCCATATTTCCACCTCCATACTGAATAAACTGATATATGTATATTAACACAAAATATGGTTAAATCCAAGCTAATTTAGTTACATGCCAGGATAACCGTAACTTTTAACTGGTTTTACCTGCAGTCAAGTATTTTAAATTGTATATTTCCATACATGTTATTTATATCTGGTACATACAATATATCTATATTCTGGCCACATATCCCGTCCTGCATATTAATCCAGGCATTCTCTCCATAGCGGGCAGTTACCGCGGCACCGGTACATCTTTCTGCATTAAAATCAACTGCATCAAACACTTTTCCTTCATCTTCCAGTTTAAGCCTTGCAATCTGGTTTTCTTTTCCGCACATATGTACAGATTTTATAATAACCCCACGCTTTGCAAAAACAGCTTTTTCATTTGCCTCACCAAATGGTTCAAGCCATTTAAGCTGTGTAATAAGTTCCCTGCTTATATCTGCCAGTTTTACCTCTTTGTCAAATGTAACCTTTTCTATAAGTTCATCTGGTGAAAGGCTGCACTGCCTGTTTAAAACGCTGCGGAATTTATTAAGGTTTTCTTCCGGAAGGGAAAAGCCCGCTGCCATTGCATGTCCTCCAAATTCAGTTAAAAGCCCATGGCATTTCATAAGTTCTGACTGC
The DNA here is from genome assembly GCA_910577825.1 of uncultured Lachnospiraceae bacterium. GTDB lineage: Bacteria > Bacillota > Clostridia > Lachnospirales > Lachnospiraceae > Butyribacter. Next base: position 13,534 of record CAJTOK010000037.1, read on the forward strand.
ATATGGTAACCTGGGATAGAACGTCCCGAACCTTTTAAGCCCCGTCCAGCTTTTGTAAGTACATATACAGGGCGGTAATATTTTTCACGTACCCTTCCTGCTACAATCCCTGCTACACTTTCATGGCAGTTTTCAAGGTAAATAACAAGCACTGGTTCATTTTGCATGTCAGAACCAGCTGCCTGCCTGTCTGCCTCTGCTTCTGCCTTTGCTGTCATATCTTTTCTTTCTTCATTGAAGCGTACAAGTTCCTGGGCACGTCTTGCTGCTTCTGTGCTGTTATCTTCAAGCAAAAGCTCCATGCCCTTTGCTGCATCTGAAAGCCTGCCGGCTGCATTGATACATGGGCCTATACGGAAACCAATGCTGCCTGTATTAATATCTTTGCCAAGCTGTAATTCGTCTAAAAGTGCAATAAGGCCTTTATTCTTTAAAATATTTCTGTCTGAAAGCAGTTTAATCCCGTTGCTTACAATAATCCTGTTTTCATCTGTTAAAGGGACTACATCACACACTGTAGCTATTGCTGCAAATGGAAGTAATTCTTCAATATAATTTTTATTGTTTTCCTGTTCAAATATATAGCTTAAAATCTTATATGCCACCCCTGCACCGCATAACTGTGGGAATGGGTAGTTACATTCCGGCTGTTTAGGATTTACAACTGCATCTGCAGCAGGTATAACAGGCCTGCCATCTTCTGATGGCACTTCATGGTGGTCGGTAATAATATATTTAATGCCAAGTTCTTTTGCACGGAGTGCGGCATCTGTTGCGGAAATTCCGTTATCACATGTAATTACCAGCCCAGCACCGCAGCTATATGCTTCATCAGCCATATAGCTGCGTATTCCGTAGCCGTCCTTTATACGGTGGGGAATCCGGTAGTCCGCATTGCCGCCAAGCATTGAAATGCCTTTAACCAGTATATATGTAGACATTATCCCATCAACATCATAATCGCCAATAACCCTTATTTTAATACCTTTTTTAATAGATTCTTTTAATAGGCCGGCCGCCTTTACAAGGTCTTTCATAAGTTCTGGTTTATACATAAGTTCCAGGCCAGGGAAAAGGTATTTATCCATTGCTTCCCATGTGTACAGGCCTCTTTTAACAAGAATCTCTGCAAATATTTCTGTTATATTATAACGTGATGCAATTTTTCCAAATTCCGCATTACACCGTTTGCTTATCCACCTTTTCAAAGTGTCTCATCCTCCTTTGGTTTATTAATGATAAAAAGCAAAATAACCACTCCATGGCAATTATGGAATGGTTATTTCTATATTATATTAACTGTACCAGAAAACCTGGAATGATTTTAATCAGTTGTATAAGGCATAATTGCCACATGGCGGGCACGTTTAACAGCTACTGTTAAAGCCCTCTGGTGCTTTGCACAGTTTCCTGTAATCCTTCTTGGAAGGATTTTGCCCCTTTCAGATACATATCTTTTTAATTTATTAACATCTTTATAGTCAACTACATCATGCTCTTTATCTGCACAGAAAGCACATACTTTCTTCCTTCTGCGGGCAGGCCTTCTTCTTGCGCCTTCTTTATCGCCTTTATTATAAGCCATGTTTAAACCTCCTTTAATTATTTAATGGTAATTAAAACTTGAATGGCAGTTCTTCCTCAATAGCATCAGGAATATTCATAAAACCGTCACCTGCTGCCTGTGCTGTTTCAGGCCTTGCCGGGGCTGCCTGCTGGTATCCGCCAGATGGCATTGATGCCTGGGATGCTGCTTTGCTTTCAACAAACTCCTGTTCTTCTACAACAATATCTGTTGTATAAACCTTCTGGCCTTCCTTGTTAGTGTAACTACCTGTCTGTATACGGCCCGTTACTCCGATTTTTATACCCTGGTGAAGATAATTCTGGGCAAATTCTGCGCCTTTTCCAAATACAACACAGTTAATAAAATCTGCGGTCTGGTCATCACCCTGGCGTTTAAACCTGCGGTCTACTGCAAGTGTATACCTTGCTACCGCTGTCTGTGTTTCTCCTGAAGAATACCTTATATCAGGGTCACGTGTCAGACGTCCTACTAAAATAACCTTATTCATAAAGGAAACACCTTACCTTTCTTATGCTTCCTGTCTGACGCATAAATATCTGAGGACATTATCCATAATACGTACAACCTGCTCAACCTTACCTGGCACTTCAGGTTCTGCATCAAACTGGATAAAATAGTAAAAGCCTTCTTTCATATGCTGGATTTCATAAGCAAGTTTTTTCCTGCCCCATTCCTCAACATTTGTAATGCTGCCGCCGGCCTTTGTTATATAATCTTTTGCCTTTTCGACAGTTGCTGCTCTTACTTCATCTTCAATCTTAGCATCGACAACTAACGCTAACTCATATTTATTCATAGCTGTCTTGTACCTCCTTCTGGTCTCTGGCTTCTCCCATGACCCTGGTCCTGCGTGATACAAAGAACCAGTGTGTGTTTAAACACAACATGTCCTGACAGGGAAAAACAAGGAAATTTAACGTATCACAATCAAATACTTTAGCATATATCCATATTTTATGCAAGCTTTTTTTGGATTAATTTCCGTTATTTCCGGTTTCCTTATTTATAAATCCCCTGAAATTTTTCTCAACCTGTTTCCTTGGAAGCATTACCTGGTGTCCGCATCCATTGCATTTAAGGCGTATATCCATTCCTGTCCTTATAATTTCCCATGAATTATTTCCACAAGGGTGCTGTTTTTTCATTTTAATTACATCTCCGGTTTTTAAATCCATAATGGCCTCTTTTCTTAACTGGTGCTTAATTTTTTATTACAATAAACTTTTACGCTTGCAATATCATATATATTGGTGTATGATATCAGGTAACACATAGTTTTTAAAACTACATGTCATTTTATTCCACCCTGCATAATGTATATATAATTAATAATTTCCTTATAAGTATCATATCATATACATATAAATACGGGAAGGACAAATTTTGTCCAGCATGGAAATTAACACTAATTTTAAAAGGAGGCAGAATATGGAAGCAGAAGCAATTTCAAAAACAGGACATAATACAAAAGAAAAGCCATTAAACTTAACTAAATCTGTACTGGCAGATGCGGGCGGGACTATTTCCACAGGCCGGGAAACAGGCCGGCAGGGTTTCCTTAAAGAGCCGGGAAGTGCACTTACGCATCTTTTAGGTGTACTGCTTTCTGCCGGCGGCGCTGTCCCATTGATATATAAGGCATCTGGAAGCGGGGGTATCCTTCCTGTGGCAGCATCAGCGGTATTTATATTAAGCATGGCACTTTTATACCTTGCAAGCACTTTATATCACAGTATTTATGCGTCTGACAGGATAACCTGCATTTTACAGAAGTTTGACCATATAATGATTTATTTCCTTATTGCAGGGACTTATACACCAATATGCCTGCTTGCCCTGCCAGAATCATCAGGGCTTCCGCTTCTGGCGCTTATATGGGGGCTTACTGTATGTGGTTTTATACTTACTGTGTTCTGGATTAATTCACCCAAATGGCTTAATTCCACAATATATATTTTAATGGGCTGGCTTTGTATATTTGCATTTAAACCACTTTTTACTGCAATATCCCAGACAGCTTTTGCATGGCTTTTTGCTGGCGGGGTTATTTATACAATAGGCGGGATTATTTATGCACTAAAGCTTCCGGTTTTTAACAGGATTCATAAAAACTTTGGTTCACACGAAATTTTCCACCTTTTTGTACTTGGCGGGAGCATATGCCATTATTACATGATATATACTTACCTGCTTTAATTTATAGAAAACAAAGCGGACTGGTTATTTATTCTGCCCGCTTTGTTTTTTGCATATTTATATAATTTATTTCATCTCTATATTTTCTATCTCATTTATCCAGCTGTAATATACTGTTATGTCCTTTGCCATTGTATCCGTATTTATTCTTGATGAACTGCACATTATGGCACTCTGCTGTTCAATAACAGGTACTTCCACAGCCATTTCAAGTATATTATCATAAAGGCCCTGGTACTTTTTCTTTTTAATTGAATCTTTAACAGCAGCCTCTGCCCGTTTTGCAAGTTTTACAAACTTTGGCTCTTTAATCCCGAAAAGGCTTTCACTGCCTGCATATCTTTTATATAAATTATAATCTTTGCCTGTGTCACACCTGCCAGCCCATAACTGCAGCCTGCCTTTTGCAATTCTTTTTTTAATGGCTTTTGTATCACCAGACTGTACAATGTCAAGTGTTATGCCAATTTCTTTAAAGAAATCTGCTGTCTGTGATACAAACTGGTATAACGGGTTGTTTCTGCCACCTGCCACAATTATGGAATATTCTGTATCTGCACCAGCTGGTGCACCTGTTACAGATGTGCCGTCTATAGTATAGCCTGCTGCCCCGAGATATGAAAGCACAGCTTTTTTTAAGTTATCCTTGTTCACAGCATCCCCGTTTATATTTTTATTATATGCCTGGCTGTAATTTATATCTTCTTTGCTATTGCATAGCCATGAGGCAGAAGAACATGGATACTGTATTATACATGTCCCGTCTGCGTAGTAATCATATAAAATGCTTCTAAATGCACTAAATGCCGTTGCAAATGCTTTGCGCAGGTTTCTTGATTCTTCACTATAGGCATCTGTGCCTGCCCTGACATTATCCGGATTAATCCCTATATACTGGTAAACACCTGTTGGCAAAAAGCTTGTTGAAATTTTGTTGCCTGATATTTCACCGTTGGAATTGGCATATGATACCCATGATATATCTTCTTTTGATAATACTGTATCAAGTACATCAACTGTCCCTTCTGTCATTTCTAAGGCTTCTGCACTGCGGTTAAGTACGGGTTCTTTTTTTGTGTCTTCCGGGTTTTCATTCCCGGGAACTGTTTCCTGGCCTGTCTGGCTGTCAATTTTTGCCTGCGTTGCATTTAAAATTTCTTTCATTTCTTTAAGCTGTACATATGCAATTTGCGGGCATCCTTTATAATAAATTTCATTAGATGTATAGTATATAACTTTCTGTTCGTATTTTACAAACCTGTAAGGGCCTGCACCTACGGGTGATGTTTTATTGGCGCATACTGTGGAAATATCACCTTTTTTGAACCCGAACTTTTTTTTGCTGTAATTATATTTTTCGATATTTCCATAATAATGGAGCGGGCATATTGGTATTTTTAATGATTGTACCATAGAGGCATCAAAACCATTTGTTGCAATGCTCATTTTATAATTGCCAAGACGCCTTATGCCAGCAATATTTTTTACATTTTTATTCTTCTGGTATCTTGAAAGCCCCTTAATATCATAGCTGCCAAGTTTATAGCCCCCTTTATAGTTTTTATCACATAAAACATATATTGTAAAAAGCACATCATCTATTGTAACAGGTTCACCGTCACTGAATTTAAGGTCATCACGCAGTGTAATATAGTATAAAGTTTCGTCCTTTTTGCTATTATATCTGGTTTCTATGTCAGCAGGGCCATAATAGGTATAATTACTGCCGTTATATGTCCTTACTTCGCCATCAATGCCATTATATACAATGCGCCCCTGCCTGTCATTTCCTGTAAGGTATAGCTGTGTCAGCGAAACGGCTTGCTGGTCTGGTACAGTTTTTGCAATAAAAGGATTAAACTTTTTGCTTAATTTATCACAGCCTATAACGAGAGGTACGTCTGACTGTCCGTTTCCTTTGCCCTGGGCATCTATATTGCCATTGTCAACAACAGCTGTTGCCTGTGGCTGTGGCTTTGGCTTTTTTTCCTCTTTATGGGAACAGCCCGCTATACATGCCATTACTGACAGGGCGGCTGCTGTTAAAACCTTTTTCCAGATTACTTTCATGCCAATCCCCCATTCTTATGCTGCCATGTGCATTGGTTATGCTTTTATATATTTAGAAATTCAAATGGATTATCCGGGCTGCTTTTTAAAAACTGCATAAGCAGGTATTCTGCCCTTATAGTAACAAGCCCTTCTGAAAGTATTTCTTTAACTTTTTTCTTATCTGCAATAATAACTTCTATATCTTCTGTTGCTTCGTTACCTTCAACCGAAGGTGTTCCTGACGCATACCCATAAACTGTAATATCGCATTCATCTGCCATGCCCTGGCTCTGTATAAATGGTCTTTTAAGGCAGTCCGGGTAATCTGTAAATGGTTCAAAATCCATCCCTGTTTCTTCTTTAATCTCCCTTACAGCTGCCTGCCATGCTGTTTCACCTTTATCAATAAGCCCTGCGGGCAGTTCATATACATAATTATTAACAGGATACCTGTACTGCCTTACAAGGAGTATCTTAGACGGGTCGTCTTTAAGAAGGGCATAAAAAACTGCACCCTCCGCCCAGAGCTTTCCTGTCTGGCACATTAGTTCCCCGTCTTTTCTTCTTGTTGCAAAATAATATGAAAAACTGTTTCCATTAATATCTACAGCATCTGCTTCATACATATTTAAAAACTTATTATCTGTCTGTTTCTTCCATCCTCTTACATGTTCCCTTTCATTCATATAAAATCCCCCTTTATTAGTGTACTATTAAATCTGCGTACTTTCCACCTGTCACTTCCAGCAAATCCAAAGGGTTTAGGAATATCTGTGTCCCAAGCCTTCCGCCGCTGATAATAATTCTGTCAAATTCTTTTGCGCTTTCATGGACAAATGTTGGAAACTGTTTCTTCATCCCTATTGGCGTACATCCTCCCCTTATATACCCTGTTACTTTATTAATATCTTTGACATGCACAAGTGCAATGCTTTTCTCACATGCTTCTTTTGCTGCCTGTTTCAGGTCAAGTTCTTCTGCAACAGGAATGGCAAATACATAATACTGCCTGCTTTTTCCAACTGCTACAAGTGTTTTAAATGAAATATTATAGTCCTGTCCAAGCATGTCCGCTATCTGTTTTCCATCTACAAAATTTTCACAATTATATGTATTTAATTTATACTGGATTTTATGTCTGTCCAGAATCCTCATAGCATTTGTTTTAACTTCTTTTCCCATAATATCCCCCGTCCTGCCAGATGCCATTTATCCTTCAAGCCGCTCAAGTGCCTTTAAAACAGACAGCCTTACCCTGTCCCTGTGCAAAGGTTTTACAAGATAGTACATATAACTTTCAATTACTGTATAAACATTAAATGCCCTTCCGTCAAGCTTAAACTTATTATATCCCATTTGAAAATATTTTCCATATAAATCTTCAACTGTAATAAAAGTCCCATTTCCTAAAAATTCATAAAAATCCCTGTTAATTGCACGGCACATAGGGAAATCTGCACTGTCAAACTCTAACTGTGCCCTTGAAACCTCCCTGTAATGTTTAGTGCTGTCCAGGCATGAATCCATGCAAAAAGAATCCACAAGGATTTCGTACTTATCCCTGTCTTTAAGCTTTTCAAGCTTGTCTGTATTATTAAAGGATTTATCCAGCACAATAATATAATAATCTTTTAAAGCTTCATTTTCAATCCCTTCAACTGTTTTAATTTCCCTTGTTGTTGAAAGGATTATTTTATATCCTGGATAATTTTTACGTATATATTCCTCAAGAAGCGGGGAATTAACAAGAACTTCGTTCATTCCATTATCTGCAAGCTCCAGGCACATATTACAGAAAGTATCATATAAATGCTTTTCCTCTAGTAATGAATTGGTAAACGTAAACCTGCATGGTATTTTCCTGTCATTGTATTCCTTTAAAACACCTAAGACCTGCTCCCTGCGTGTGTATCCCGGGCATACCCTGCCGCCATTCCATAATGAACCTGGAAAACAGCCATAAACAGCGCCTATTTCTATATTGTCATAAAAACATTCCGGATATTTATCCAGCATATTAATAATTAATTCATTTAAAGCAAATTTATTATAAAAATCAGGAAGATAAAACTTTATCTTATCCATGTAATCCCCCTTTTCTCTTTAATCTCCAATAATATCATGTGCCAGCGGTTTATACATTATCCCTGCTGTTTCATCTGCGCTTTTATTATTAATAATACATAACCATAATTTAATATACATTGCTTCAGGAGATGCCTTTGGCAGTACATAAAACCCAAGCCTGTTATAACACTTAATGCTTTCATAATCTGCACCGTCCCCTGCCCCTGTAATAAATACAGGAATATTATTTTCCTTTGTATAATTGGCAAACTGCCCTAAACCGCAGGCATTGCTGCATATTGTTCCTGAATGGTATGTGTAATGGAGCACCGCTTTAATGCCATCCCCAGGCATTGTATAATACATTCCGGGATACGGGTGCACCACCATAATTCCAGACATATCACTTCCAGCCGGCACGCCTGTTATTCCAGTGCCTGCTGCTGCCATATTTCTGTTGTCTGGCTTTGCTGTATCCTTGCAAATAAACTGGCCGTTATTAAAATATCCATAATATAAGCCGCCAATGCTGTATAAACTGTCACTATAAGCCTGGTGCCCAAGCAGCCTTGCTGCATAATGTATTTGTGGGACGCCGCCACTGTTACAGTAAGAAACAAATACCCCTCCCGTTTTTTTCTGCCGTATAAATTCTACTGCATAATAAAAATTAATAATACCATTTGAACGGGTATCTTCAAGTACATAATTAGCAGACACAAACACAACAGGTATATTATAACATTCCATTATATATGCTGTAAATGCCGCAGTATATTGTATGGTATCTGTGCCATGTGTTATTATTATTCCATCATACATATCTTTACGGGCATTGCCAAGGCAATCTGCAAGAAGCCTGAAATTATTACAATTAATATTTTCACTAAGTATCTGGTATGGGGTTAAAATATCAAATGCAACGTCATTATCTTTATTTTTCATTGCACGTTCCCTGTACATGCTAACCAGTTTATATGGTTTCTCTTTATCAGGCGATACAAAACCGCCATTTTCTGTGCTTCCTATTGTCCCGCCTGTAAAAACCAGTAATATTTTCATAAAGATTCCTCCATACCATTATAGAGCGCATCCTAAGACACGCTCTAATATTATACACAATATATTATAACCACGCAAGAAAATTCAAATACACAGGTTATATATTTAATTTATTACTGGAAATTACCATAAACCTGCATAACTGTAAATATTTCCTATAAAGAGCGGTGAAACCACTTTTAGTATAATTGCCATTATTATTGAAATGATTGCCAGTGAACCTGAAAAACTATAGATTTTTTTAGCAGCTGGAAGCTTTGTTTCTTTATTATATGCTGTTACCAGCGCTGTAAAAGAAATAATATTGCCAGCTATAGCAAATAGAAGGAAAAAGAAGTTACTAAGCATCATAAATACTGAACCTGCAAGAATAAATACTGAATCAATTATTACCTTGCCTCCTGACAGGGAAAGCATCTTTGCAAATGTTGTTTTTTCTTTGAATATTATACTTGTACTTACAAACAATAATCCTGGAAAACCAAAATCAAAGACCGTGGCAAGCAGCACAGAAAAAATTATTATGCCAGCTGAAGGGATATGTACCCATGAAAAATAAAAGCTGTATCTTACATTCATAACCACAACACATATTATACTTGCAAGAAATACAGATAATACATTTATGCCAGCCAAGGTAAGGGGCTGTGCCATGTTTTCCACTGCTGCTGCCTGCCTTATTGCACCAGCAGGGTCTTTTATAAGGTATATTAACCAGTGTAAAACCTGCGAAGGCTTTTTCAGGTTAAAACAGATATTGCTTTCTGCTGTATTGTTTCCTGTATCATTGCCGTAAAGGCTGTTTTCATAATAGTTACGTTTTTTTACCATATGGTATCCTCCTTTTTGTTAATCTAGTAAATTAAAACTAGATAATAATATTTTCTATCACATATTATACTAAAAATTTTAAAAGTTCAACTATTTTTTGAAAGTTTAAAAAAATTTAATATTTTTTATATGCAGGAAATATTTTTAACCTATTAATACAGAGAGTAATGGGGCTGTGGGCAGGCTGCACAGCAGATTATGGATATCCGGCAACTTGTCAAATTATGACAAATTTGTTATAATTATTAAAATTTTTGTTCTGTGCCAAGTGCTGCTGCCACAGAATTAATTATTTTATTAATATCCTTCCAGATAGCAGCACAGAAATGAGGCTTAAAATGGCAAATAATAAAACTTTTAAACCGTATGTCCCGTCAGATAAGGTAGTGCCTGAATTTACAGTTACATCAGTAATTCTTGGTATACTGCTTGCTGTTGTATTTGGCGGCGCTAATGCTTATCTGGGGCTGCGTGTAGGCATGACTGTATCGGCTTCAATTCCTGCCGCAGTTGTTTCTATGGGAATTATACGTAAGATTTTAAAGAAAGATTCTATTCTGGAAAACAATATGGTACAGACTATAGGTTCTGCTGGTGAATCACTTGCCGCAGGTGCTATATTCACGCTGCCAGCATTGTTTATGTGGGCAGCTGAGGATAGTTCCATAGCTGCACCACACCTTCTTGAGATTGCAACTATTACAATTTGTGGCGGGCTGCTTGGCGTACTTTTTATGGTACCGCTGCGTACTGCGCTTATTGTGGAAGAACATGGTGTCCTTCCATTTCCTGAAGGGACAGCATGTGCAGAGGTTCTTCTTGCTGGTGAAAGCGGAGGCTCTAAGTCTAAAATTGTATTTTCAGGGCTTGGTATTGCTGCTATTTATAAGTTTATAGCTGACGGGCTGTGCCTTTTTCCTTCTGAAGTAGTCTGGGAAGTGAAACCCCTTAAAGGTGCAGGTTTTGGAATAGATGTACTTCCTGCCCTTGCAGGTGTAGGCTATATATGCGGTATCCAGATATCTGGCTATATGTTTTCAGGCGCTATCCTTGCATGGTTTGTGCTTATGCCGCTTATTGCGCTTTTTGGGGCAGATGCAATGGTTGCACCTTCTGATAAAATAATTAGTGCTATGTCACCTGATGCGATATGGAGCAGTTATATACGCTATATTGGCGCAGGCGCTGTTGCCGCAGGCGGGATTATAAGCCTTTTAAAGACGCTCCCGGTAATAGTGAAAACATTTAGCAAGGCAATACAGGGATTTGGGCATAAGGAATCTGAAAGCCTGCGTACTAATAAAGACCTGCCTATGCCTGTTGTACTTGGAGGAGTCCTTGCAATAGCTATTATAATCTGGATTATGCCATCAGTGCCAATAAGCCTGCTGGGTGCTTTGATAATTGTAATATTCGGGTTTTTCTTTGCTACGGTATCAAGCCGTATGGTAGGGCTTGTCGGTTCTTCCAACAACCCGGTATCAGGCATGGCAATAGCAACGCTTCTTATTGCAACTGCACTTTTAAAGGCAACAGGCACTACTGGTTATACAGGGATGGCGTCCGCTATATGTATTGGAACAGTAATATGTATTGTTGCTGCAATGGCAGGCGATACTTCACAGGATTTAAAGACGGGTTATATTGTAGGTGCGACACCTATGCGCCAGCAGATTGGGGAGTTAATAGGAGCTGTGGTATCAGGGCTTGCAATAGGCGGCATAATGTACCTTCTTAATACAGCATGGGGTTATAGTTCTACAGAGCTTCCTGCACCACAGGCATCACTTATGAAACTTGTAGTAGAAGGCGTTATGGGCGGTTCGCTGCCATGGGGGCTTGTGCTTTCTGGCGTTGGTGTAGCCGTGGCAATAGAAATACTCGGGCTTCCAATACTTCCAATCGCAATAGGGCTTTACCTGCCAATATACCTTTCTACCCCAATATTTGCAGGTGGTGTTATACGCTGGTTCTTTGAAAATAAAAAGAAAAACAGTTCTGGAAGTGAAAACAAGGATACTATTGAAAATGGAGTGCTTTACAGTTCAGGGCTTATTGCTGGTGAAGGGCTTGTTGGCATATTGCTTGCTGTCCTTGCAATTATACCATTTAAAGATGGTTCATTTGCAGACTTTATAAACCTTGGCGGCATACTTGGCAATACAGGCGGGATTATTTTCTTTATACTTCTGCTTGCAACACTTGTATATTTTTCACTGCATAAAGATAAAGCAGCAAGTTAATTTCATGCAGTTATAGAAAGGCAGCCCCTATAAATGGCAAAAAATAAAATAAAGAAAATACCACAAAACTATATGGATACAGTAATGGTACGTAACCCTCTGTATAAATGGTCAGAAAATAAAGATGGGACAGTGGTTATAGATGTTATAAATAAAGGCCTGCACAACAGTATAGCACAGAAATTTTTCCATAAGCCAAAGACAAGCCATATTTCACTTGATAAATATGGTTCTGTGCTTTGGAAGTCAGTTAATGGCACAAATACAGTTTATGATATACTAAATATTATGTCAGAGGCATTTCCTGATGAAAAGGACAATATGCTTAAACGTGTAATTGCATTTATGCAGACCCTCTATTCAAACAAATATATATCATATAAGAAATAAGGAGTTAAAAATGGGTATTTTATCAGATTTAGAACCAAAGGCGGTGTTTAAATATTTTGAAAAAATATGCAGTATACCGCATGGCTCAGGCAATACAAAACAGATAAGCCGTTTTTGTGTTTCTTTTGCAAAGGAGCACGGGCTAAAATACCATAAAGATGAAAGCAATAATGTAATAATATGGAAAGATGGGACTAAAGGCTATGAAAATTCCCCGGCTGTAATGATACAGGGACACCTTGATATGGTATGTGAAAAGGAAACAGGCTGTAATATTGATTTTGAAAAGGACGGGCTGGCACTGCAGGTTAAGGATGGCGTTATCTCTGCTAAAGGTACGACACTTGGCGGGGATGATGGCATTGCAATAGCTTATGCACTTGCAATACTTGAAGCAGATGATATCCCGCATCCCCCGCTTGAAGCAGTATTTACAGTTGATGAAGAAACAGGGATGGGCGGTGCAGCAGCACTTGGCTGTTCCCGGCTTAAATCACGTATTATGCTTAATATTGATTCTGAGGAGGAGGGGTATCTGCTTGTAAGCTGTGCAGGCGGTGCAACAGCTAATATAAACCTTCCATTAAAAAGAAAATCCATGTCTGGCATAAGGGCAGAAATAAACATAACCGGCCTTAAAGGCGGGCATTCCGGTGTTGAAATAGATAAAGGGCGGGCTAATTCAAATATGCTTATGGGAAGAACCCTCTATTTACTTTCACAGAAGTTTGGTTTTAATATATATAAAATATATGGCGGGCTTAAAGATAATGCAATTCCAAGAGAAACATTTGCAAGTATTTTTCTTAGAAAAGATACAGATATAAAAGAGTTTAAAAATTACCTGGAAGAGATAAACAGCATATATTCTAATGAATACCATTCTACAGATGACGGTATAAAAATTAACTGCGAAGTATATGATAAACCTGATGAATGGACTGTATTTAATGATAAATCTACATCAAAGATTATATCCCTGCTTGTAAACCTTCCTAATGGTATACAGCGTATGAGCAATGATATAGAGGGGCTTGTACAGACTTCACTTAACCTTGGGGTAATGGATATAATATATGGTGAAAGCAGTTATCCACATGAAGTTTCTACAGAGTTAAAATGCAGGTGTTCTTTAAGGAGCAGCATAAGCACTGAAAAAGAAGAAATGGCAAACCGTATAAAATGCCTTGCAGAAACACTTGGCGGCACAGTAACTTTAACAGGGGAATATCCCGCATGGGAATACAGGAAAGATTCACCACTGCGTGATACTATGACAGAGGTATTTAAGGAACAGTATGGAAAAGAACCCGTAATACAGGCAATACATGCCGGCGTTGAATGTGGGCTTTTTGCTGGAAAGCTTCCAGGGCTTGACTGTGTATCGTATGGCCCTGATATTAAAAATATCCATACACCACAGGAAGCAATGGATATAGAAAGTGTACGCAGGACATGGGAATATACACTTGAAATACTTAAACGGTTAAAATAAAAGAATATTTAGTCAAGCGGATATTCGCAATCGCTTCGCTACTTACTTGATGAGGTTAAATTATGCCTGGAAGCCAGTTATAACAGCGGGTTTCCAGGCACAGTTTTTAATTGGTAATTTTAATCTGGCACATTTTCATTGCTTCCAGTGCATTATTATGTGATGCTGGTGTAACCCCTGCACAGCAGGATGAATCAACGCTGATATTTTTCTCTGGAAAATATGCTTTTAACAAAAGGGCATTAGATATTACGCAGATATCTGTGCAAAGGCCTATAAGCTCTATTTCATCATAATTTTTTACTTCTTCTGGAAGGTTAATGCTTCCAAAAGTATTTTTCTCAATAACCCTGCTGGCATATCCATTAAGCCCTGGTATAATTTCCCAGCCTTTACTCCCTTTAATGCAATGTTCTACAGGAAGGTTTTTCCCCTCCGCTGTATCAAGGTAATTACTATAATGTGTGTCTTTTGTAAATATTACACCATCATTATTATTAATAGCAGATTTCACTTTATTAATTACATATGGCACAATTTCCTCTGCCTCTTTTGTGCCAAGTGCCCCGTCTACAAAGTCATTCTGCATATCAACTACAATTAAAACTTTTGCCATTTTAACCTCCCCTGTTAATTATCTTTTCTGCACTGCAGTATATTTATCAAGAAGAATAACAGGCCTGTATGAAAGCTTTGCCTTTCTAAGCCCTTCATCCCCTGTGTCTTCTTCCCTGTTCACATACTGGTAATCTTTACATTCTGCAAGTACAAACTGCTGGTTTATCATAGGATAAGCCCCTTGTATCTCTGGAAATGCCTTTTCAAAATGTACTACAAATGTATCATCAGATAAAGGCTCACCCAGCGTAAAGGCAATTACATGCCCATTAAGCCTTAAAACGCCACCTGTAAGCCCGAGCTCTTCAAAATACATAAGTGCTTCCTTAACCACATCATATTCTTCCTGCATTAAATCATCCCATTTGTCTACACGTTTCTTCTTCCAGATATGGTTCATCTGGATACATTCCCCCACATTATCTTTTGACATCTTTTCATAATTCCATAAAGAATTATCCTTAAATCTTGCAATATGGTTTCTTTTACCGTGGTACTTCCTGCCTGCAAGTTCCGCCAGGTCTTTTGTATTATAAATATAGTCACTCATATCCCTGTCCATGCTTATAATAAAACGCCCGGGATACCAGCCAGAAAGCAGCTCTTTTTCTTCTTCCAGTATACCGCTGATTTTAATATGCTCCCCCTCTGCCTGTCCATAAAGCATGATTTTTTCAAGAGCCTTCTTTTTATCACCTGCGCCTACAGGAAAAGCATAATAAATATCATCTTCAAATACATATTTAAGTATAACACATCCACAGGCACTGGCAACCTTTAAAGGATAAACTTTTCTCCATAAATAAGTGCTTGCAAAGCAAAATTCACATGCTTTCTTATTGTCTTCCCTGAACTTTGCAGACATCCATTCCCTGTCTGCCATAGTAATATCCCTAAATTCCATAATCTCCTCCGTTAATTAACCTTCCCTGTTAAAGTTTATGGTAAATAAAGACGATAAATAAATAAGATACAGCTTTATATATACTTATAATACCCAGGGAGGTGCAATTATGAATATAAATGTTAATTCGTCTAGTTCAAGCTACAATTTTATACTAAGGAACTATTATTCTAAAAACCGTGATGCCTCAAGAGCAGTAATGCGTGGCAATATTGATGATAAATTATTAGTAACTGCAGATTCCAATGCACTTTCAAAGATAGCTAAGGCATTGCGCAATATAGAATATTCAGCTGATAATGGTGTCGGGATTTATAATAATGTAAAAGCATTTGTAGATACATACAACAATCTTGCATCAAGTTCAGGCAGTGCAATTTCATATGATATAACCCATCCAAACAAGCTGCTTAAAAGCCTGGTTAAAAGCAAGGCTGATGAACTTGAGGATATAGGGATATCAGTATCTGCCTCTGGCAAACTTACACTTAAAAAAGAAACCTTGTTAAAAAGTTCACCTTCAAAGATATCCAGAATATTTTCTTCAGACAGTGAGTTTACACAGAAAGTAAAATATTATTCCAGCAAGATATATACAGCTTCAAACCTTATTAACCTTTCAACACCAGCAGATACTTTCAAACCATCTACAGGCACTGGTACAGATATTCCTGGCGGAAGTACCAGTACAACAATCGATGCTAAAGTATAATAATATGCCATCTGCCAGAAATCCTGGCAGATGGCATTCTTGTCTGTTCCGTATCCCGGTTTATCTTATATGATATATAGAAGCAAATATATACTGCTGCTTACATAAGTTTTGCTGTATTAATCTTTACACCAGGCCCCATTGTACTTGCAAGTGTAACACTTCTGTAATACTGGCCTTTAGCTGATGAAGGTTTTGCCTTTGTGATGGCAGCAACCAGTGCATTGACATTTTCAATTAACTGTTCCTCTGTAAAAGAAACCTTCCCTACAGGGCAGTGGATAATATTAGACTTATCAAGCCTGTACTCAATTTTACCAGCTTTAATATCATTAATAGCCTTTGTAACATCCATTGTAACTGTCCCGGCCTTAGGGTTTGGCATAAGGCCTTTAGGACCCAGTACACGCCCAAGACGCCCGACAATGCCCATCATATCAGGTGTAGCAACTACAACGTCAAATTCAAGCCATCCGTCATTCTGGATTTTAGGAACAAGTTCCTCACCGCCTGCAAAATCAGCACCTGCTGCAAGTGCTTCGTCAACTTTATCCCCTTTGGCAAATACAAGTACCCTGACTGTCTTTCCTGTACCATGTGGCAAAACAACTGCGCCACGTACCTGCTGGTCTGCATGGCGGCCATCAACACCAAGCCTTAAATGTGCTTCAACTGTTTCATCAAACTTGGCAACTGCAGTTTTTTTAACTAAGGCAACAGCTTCTGGGATTTCATACTGCTGTGTCCTGTCAACTAACTTAGCAGCTTCTACATATTTCTTTCCTCTTTTCATAATATAACCTCCTGGTGGTAGTAACGGCGGGTTTTCCAGCGTAATCCAGGTTTAAAACCTTTTAAGCGCCAGACGCACAGACGCATATTTTATGCGTACAGCCTCCCACATCGTCCAATACAATAACAAATCTGTTTTCTATAATAAATAGTCTTCCTGGAATTTTATAAAATAAATTACATCTTTAAGCCCATGATGTTATTCTTCAACAGTTACGCCCATGCTGCGTGCTGTACCAGCTATCATGCTCATAGCAGCTTCAATAGTTGCAGCATTTAAATCAGGCATCTTTGTTTCTGCAATCTCCCTGATTTTATCCTTGGAAATTGTAGCAACTTTTGTCTTATTAGGAACGCCTGAGCCTGACTGTATATTACATGCCTTTTTAATAAGGACTGCTGCTGGAGGAGTCTTTGTGATAAAACTGAAACTTTTATCCTGGTATACAGTGATGACAACAGGAATAATCATGCCTTCCTGTCCAGCTGTCTTAGCATTAAACTCCTTTGTAAACTGTACAATATTAACTCCGTGCTGTCCAAGTGCAGGGCCAACAGGTGGTGCTGGTGTTGCCTTAGCAGCAGGAATCTGTAATTTAATATATCCTTCGACTTTCTTAGCCATTTTAAGTACCTCCTATATAATAATGCGCTGTGCGCAAAATCCAATGGCAGCTTTATAAACTGCCCTTTTAAAACCAGATAAACTGGTAATCCTAAACAGCTTCAATATCATTGAAACTTATTTCTACTGGTGTTTCACGGCCAAACATATCTATATTAATTGTAACCGTACTATTCTTATGGTCAATCTGCCGGACAATACCCACTGTATCCTCCCAGACACCAGACTTGACAACTACAGAATCGCCAATACTATATGGTGTATCAGGGGCATCTACTTTAAGTCCCATGCTCTCAATATCTGCTTCTGTAAGGGGCACCGGTTTAGAACCTGGCCCTACAAAACCAGTTACACCACGGGTGTTGCGGACAACATACCATGTATCGTCATTCATAATCATTTTAATAAGAACATAAGCAGGGAACATTTTCTGCTGTACAGTCTTTTCTTCCCCTTCAGTCCCCTTTGTAATATTTAACATGGGAACTGAAACTTCCAGAATCTGGTCCTGGAGATTACGGTTTTCAATAGTTTTTTCAATATCCATCTTAACCTTATTCTCATATCCTGAATAAGTATGAGCAACATACCAATGCGCTTCTGTATCTGCCATAATCTATCACCTTATCCTATCTGAAGAATCTTATCAAGGCCTGTCTTAATAAGAAAATCAAGCAGGGCAATAATTGCACCCAAAATAACTGTTACAATAACTACTGCTGTAGTTTCTTTGATGACTGTATTTTTATCTGGCCATATAATCCTTCCAAATTCAGCTTTAAGCTTCTGGATACGGCCACCTTGTTTATTTGTGCCATTATTTGCACTTTCAGTTTTCTTTGGCACGTCCTGTCCAACTAATTCTTTGTTCTCAGAATCTCCCATAAAAAGCCTCCATTCTGCGGCTATATACTACTTCGCACAATATTAAAACTATTTTGTTTCCTTGTGTATTGTGTGTTTCCTGCAGAACCTGCAATATTTCCTTGTTTCCATTCTGTCAGGGTGGTTTCTCTTTTCCTTGGTAGTAGCATAATTACGCTGTTTGCATTCTGTACATGCTAAAGTAATCTTTACTCTCACAGATTTCACCTCCATAAATTAAATACATTTTATAAAATCCAGAAAAATCCAGACATAAAAAAAAGACCTGTTACATCGCCAAACAAGTATAACATAGTTCAAGATTGCTAGTCAAGGTCTTTTTTTAATTAAAACCAAGTCCGTTTTATAAATTTTTCATGGGATGTAATAAAATATATATTTATATATTGACTTTAACGGGACGTAATAGTTTATAGTATAAAAAGATGGAAAGCCGGTTTACATCTATTATAAATTATAAATATAAGTTTTTTAAAGAGCAAGGGAGGCAGCATAAAATGATGACTGTAAAAGAAATATCAGATATCACGGGTATTAGCAGGAGGACACTTCATTACTATGATGAGATTGGCCTGTTAAAGCCAACAGGCAAAAGTGACGCTGGTTACAGGCTTTATGATAACAGGGCTTTGGAAACATTAAGGCAGATATTATTTTTCCGTGAGTTTGGTATTCCATTAAAAGAAATCAGGGCTGTTATAGAAAACCCTTCTCTTAGCAGGAACCAGATATTGCAGACGCAGCGCAAAATGTTAGCAGCAGAGCAAGAACGCTTAGAGCGTCTTGTAAGCAGTATTGATAAAATTTTGAAAGGGGAAAAGTATATGGACTTTAAAATATTTAATGAAACAGAGGTAGAGGAGATATTTAATTCAATGGTATCAAAAATGGGCAAAGAGGAAAAAAGTGTATTTACAAAAAATTATGGGGGCATGGAAGGTTTTAAAGAACATTTTATGGAAAATGCCTCAAGTGGAAAAACGCAGGAAAATTTAAAGAAGATGCTGGAATGGTATGGCAGCAAGGAAAATATAATGGACAGTGCATTAAATCCTGCTGGCAGGGAAGTGGCGGATTCATTATGTAAACGCCTTGAAAGCATTATGGATAAACTGGCAGAAAGAAAAAAGCAAGGATATGCTGTAGATTCTTTTGAAATAAAAGAGGTGGTAGCAGAATATGGTTTTGTACAGAAAAAGCTTTTTGGCATAAAAAATGAAAATAAGTTTATGCTGGATATGGCCGGGCTATACAAGGATAATGAAGAAGCAAAGAAAGTATATGATATAAAATATGGTGAAGGAATGGCAGACTTTTTTGCAGAAGCAGTAAGAGGATTTTACAGAGAAAAATAAAACTGGTTGACTTACACAAGATATAGATGTATAATACTTTCAATAAATTTCAGGAGGATTGTATATGTTAATTGTTGATGTAATGGAGAAAATTGCAAAATAAAATATTGCAGGGGCGTTTATTGCCAGCACTTGTATTTTCTGGATTTTGCCAGATATTCCAAGGGGTAAGTGCGCCCGTCTGCTGGTAATGTAATATACATATACCAGCGTTTTCGCCTTACATTTGCTTAATATTGTGGTATATATATCTTTTGGAGAAGTTTAAGCATAGCTGTAGCGGCTATGCTTTTTTTTGCCGCAGTGTCTTATGTTTTAAGGCACTGCGGCTTTTTTGGTGTAAGGCGGTTATATAGTAATGTTAATGGTTTTGTTTTTAAGTTATGGAAGGGGACAGTGGTTAGTATGGATGAAAGTATTATTAAAATAAATAATCTGGTTAAGAAGTACCGCCGTTTTAAGAAAAAGGAAGGAATAAGGGGAAGCCTTGCCAGCCTGTGGAAAAGGAAATATGAAGAAAGGATTGCCATAAACCATATAGATTTGTCTGTAAATGAAGGGGAATTTACAGGGCTTATAGGGCCGAATGGTGCAGGAAAGACTACATTAATTAAAATGATGACAGGGATAATTGCCCCGTCGGGTGGCAGTATTGAAGTAATGGGTTATTATCCCAATGATTTAAAAAATAGTTTTAAGAAACAGTATGCAGTTGTTATGGGGCAGAAAAGCCAGTTGTTTTTTGAACTGACGGTAAATGACACTTTAAGGCTTTTTAAGGAAATTTATGAAATGCCCGTAAAGGAGTACCAGGAAAGCAGGGATTATTTTATAAATTTATTTGGGGTAAAAGATATTATGGATGTGCAGGTACGGGCGTTGTCATTAGGGGAAAGAATGAAAATGGAGTTGTTAGCTGCATTACTGCATAATCCCAGAATATTATTTTTAGATGAACCAACAATCGGGCTTGATGCTGTTGCATCTAAACAAATACGTGGATTTTTAAAGGAGGTTAATAAGCAAAGAGGAACAACAATTATATTGGTTTCGCATTATATGGAGGATATAAAATCCCTGTGCCAGAGGACAGTGGTAATTAACAATGGCATAAAGGTATTTGATGGGAAGACAGACGGATTGTTTGCAAAGTACCAGAAAAATAAAAAACTGCATGTAACATTCCAGAATCCGCCAGGTGATATTAATTTTAAAACAAAGCTAATAAGTGTTTATGAAGAAAGCCCATATAAAAAAGTTTATGAAGTAGCAAAGCAGGATGTAAAGGCTTTATTAACAGAAATTACAGAATATGGCCTTAAGGATATTATTATAGAAGAAGAGGAAACAGGAACTATAGTAGAACGTATATACAAGGAAGGGGGCGTAAATTGTGTATAAGTATTGGGAAATATCAAAGACATATATGAAAACACAGCTTGTATGGAGGGCTGATGTTATATTTAATATGGTATTTACGGTAACTAAAATTTTATTTGCTTATCTTTTATGGGGAATGGTTTTTAAAGACAGGGATATGGCTGGAATGTTTTCATTTAATGGAATGCTTTCATATTATATTGCAAGTTCTTTTCTGTCACAGCTTGAAATGTCTGGAGGGATAAGCGCTGAAATTTATGATAGAATCAGAAATGGGACATTTTCCAAATATATGGTAATACCAGCAGGAATAGAAAGATACTTTCTGGCAATGGAATTTGGAATAGTGTTATTTTATATTCCATTTGATTTTATAGCAGCAATTATATGGATATTTATATTCCGTGTTAATTTTACATTTACAATGGATTTACAGGTAATTGTGTGTGCAGCTGTTATAGCTTTTTTGGGACTGCTTTTTATGGCACAGCTTAATTACCTGCTTGGGATTATGGCATTAAAATTTCCTGGGATACAAACATTTCTAATGATTAAAGATAATCTTGCCATGTTAATTACAGGCGGGATTGTACCGCTTGCATTATTTCCAGAATCCGTTATAAACATTTTAAAGATTCTGCCATTTTATTATGTTACTTATCTGCCCGCCATGCTGTTTTCAGGATTTTGCAGGGAAGAAGCAGTATCCGGGATATTTATAATTTTATTCTGGTGTATTGTGGTTCAGGCTGTAATAAATGTTTTATGGAAGAAATATGTAAAAAAATATCAAGGAGCAGGGATATAATGGGAAATTTAAGGAAAAACATACGTGTGCTTAAAGAAATGGTTTATTTACGTTTTCATAGGATGGTGGTATCAAGGCTGGATTTTTTTGCACCGTTTTTTATAGACGGGATTTTATTTGTGGTGCAGCTGCTGGCGTTTAATGTGGTATATTCAAATGTTGATAAAATTGGAACATGGGGACACGGGGAAATGGTTCTTTATATTGGGACTTTTTCATTAATTAATGCTATTAATATGGTAGTTTATTTCTTTGGTGTGAACGGTATTCCATCCAAAATAAAGAGCGGGGAACTGGATTTATATTTATCAAAGCCAGTAAGCCCTTTGTTCCATTTGTCATTTGAGAAAACCAGCCCTGGTTCATTGCCTCTTGCAGCTATGGGTATTTGTATTATATTGTACGGGGCAAGTATTTTAGATGTGAAACCAGGCATTGCACAGATTATACAGTACATATTCTGGGTTTTAGTTATGTCAGTTCTTTATTATGACATGGAAGTAATTATCCGTTCTGTGCCGCTGTATACTGTTTCAATGGCACGTATGGAACAGATAGAAGAAGTGGGAATTGATTTATGTATGAAGCTTCCGGGGACTGCTTTTTATGGAATATATAAAGTAATTTTTTATATTATCCTGCCGTATGGGATTATGGCAACTTTGCCAGTACAAAGCATTATAAGTGAAATGGATTTATGGACAGGGATTTACGGTATATTTATAGTTATAATATTTTCGTGCATTACCTGTGCTGTATGGAAATACGGGCTAAAGCATTATAATAGTGCAAGTTCATAGAAATTACAGAAAAGGGGATTTAAGAAATGGATATAGAAAAGCGTATAGAGTTTGATAAAATAAAAGAAAAATGGGCAGGCCTTGCCGTTACAGAAAAGGCAAAAGAAATGATTAAAGGATTATCATTTTATTTATCTGAAAGCGAATTAAAAAGGCAATTAAAAGATACAACAGATGGCAGGGAGCTAATTGAAAAGCTTGGTACACCGCCGCTTCCAGATGTATGGGAGATAAAGGAAAGTACAAAGGCAGCAGTAAGAGGGGAGTGCCTGGCGCCATACCAGTTAGAGCGTGTGGAGAAAACCCTTGTTGCAATAAAGCGTTTAAAAGATTATAGTCATTCAACTTGAAAAAAGGAGTAAATAGCGTCATCCAAAGAAGAAAAA
>CAJTOK010000038.1 GCA_910577825.1 uncultured Lachnospiraceae bacterium
TTTATATGAAACATATTATTACGGCAATGCTTTGTATCTGTTTGTTATTATCTAATCCTGCTTTAGTACAGGGAAAGAGTGTCCAGCCAGGAAGTCCCCAGTTTACACGCAAATCAGTTGTTATTCTTAAAGGACAGTATGCCTTTATCAGTGTAAATGGGATAAATTCTAAGGCAAAAGTTAAATGGAATACTGAAAACGGCGGACTTGAAGTCGACAAGAAAGGCAGATATTCTGATAAGAGATATGCTGATAAGAAAGCATATTGCTATATAAAAGCTAAAAAAACTGGTATATGGACATTAAAATGTATAGTCAATAAAAAAATATTAAAGTGTAAAGTAAGGGTCATGTCAAATGCAGCATTTATTGGCGATTTCTGTGACGATACAGAGTCAGTATATCTGGATATTTCTAAAAGTGGCAAAACATATACAGTACAGTATGGACACATCAGGTTATATTCTATTAATAATCTGAGAGGCACTGTTAAGAATGGTGTTTTAACTTTAAAAGGAAAATTTCCAGGGGAAGAACAGATTATAATTTCTGTATCACGTAAAGGAAAGAATATGGTTCTTGAATTTAAAAAAGTTACGTTGAAATATTATAAAGCAGGTGATACATTTATACTAAAAAGGTGCAGCGGGGAAGATGGGTATAGTGGAGCTTTATATGGAACAGATTTGGAGTATGATTCTTATATCTGAAAGCCGGGTTATAACCTATTATGAAAAGGTTTTAAATGATTTGACAATGTTATAGGATAAAGAAACTGGCATGTCTGCAAACCAGAATATTAATACTGGTTTTTAAACATGCCACAAGTATATAAGTATATAAAATATACTTAAAAGCTTCTTTTATAAGGGTTAATTATGATAAATAATCTGCATAATCCTGTGCTGTTGTCTTGCCGTTCTTCCAGTCTTCCATCTTCTGCTTTGTAGCTTCGAGTGTCCTCTTGGAGATGTCAGGAAGTTCTTTGCCCCATGCAGCAGTAGCTTTGTCATAGCCTTTCTGGATAGCAGCCATCATTTCGTCGGCTTTGCCTGTGTCACCGCCTGCTAATGCGATAGCCATGCTTACAAGCCTGTCTGATGTTTTATTAACACCCCAGTAGCCGTCTTCGGAAATATCTTCCTGTGCTTTTTTGATTGTTGCAGGGTCAGCATTCTTAGCAGCAGCGCCAAAAAGTGTTGAAAGGTTTGTATTTGCAAGGTTGTACTTGTTTGTCTGTTTTGAAAGTAACTTCTCAACAAGGCCTCTCATTGAATCAGCACGTGACTTCTGGTCTGCCTTTAACTTTGAAATAACAGAATCCCTGTTATAAATCTGGTTAGCACTGTCTTTCTTTGTAGTATTGCTTTTTTCATATACAACTTCACTGGATGTATTTTTTTCAGCTGCTGTTGTATCTTTCTGCTGTGCTGCTTCTTTAGCGGCAGCAGCAGCGGTAGTTGTAGTTGTTTCATATGCTGGTGTTGTTCCTGATATTGATGATACGCTCATAGTATACCTCCTTTTTATTGCTAATATTGCTAATATTTCTAATAATCTATGTATAGCAGATTACTGTTGTACTATTTATATCGGGTCTGGAGCCGTATAAATTTAGCATATAAAAGGAAAAAAGCACCAAATTAATATTTATTTTTGGGAATTTTTCTTTATTTTTCCATTAGAAGTAACGAAAATATTTTTATATCCAATTTTTTTAAAAGTATTGCCTGAAACTTTATTTACAACTGCACCTTCACGCACACAGATGCCACATGTTTTTACATTTGTGATTTTATTGTTTTTTATGCTTCCAGTAACTTTAGCTTTTTTATTGATACATATGCCATCTTCTACCGTGTCTGTAATTGTATTATTATAGATATCTTTAGCAACAGCACCTACACGCATATAAATGCCATGCAGGTTTGTTTTAGTAATTTTATTCTGGCAGATATTACCATAAACCCTTGCATGTGCATCTATATAAATACCAGTCTGTGCCCCGTACCTTCCGCCATTCTGGATTTCTTTTTTCCAGTCTTTGCTATGTTTATATGTACCTATATTGTACAGGGTGTTTCCTTTAATATCGTTTTTGACATATGTTTTGTCCTGGTTGGCCTTGCTGTCATCACTTGCCCCGCTAGGGCCTGAATACAATTTAATTCCTGAATATGTAACATTTTTAATAATATTATTGGTAATGCTTTCTACATATGTAGGCGTTGCCTTTTTGCCTTTGCCTTCGTCACCGTTTATCATAATGCCGCAGTCACCATTGCCCCCATTATTGTATCCGCCAATGCCATCCATTTTATTGCCATCAATGGCATTGGCATGTGAACCGTGGTAAATTCCTATGCCATGGCCTTTAACGTTTTTGAATGTATTATTTTTAATATCCCCGTCTATTGCAGTAATTCCAGCGTAAATACCTGTCCTTTTGCAGTTTTTAATGGTATTGCCGGATATATCACCTTTAAATGATGAAGTGTAGAGATACATGCCAATGTCTTCTGACTGGGTAATTGTATTTTTTTCAATGCTTCCCTGGAAATCTGCACCCATAAGGGCGATTGAAAACCTGCCTGCTTTTTTAATAGTATTTCCCTCAACAGACACCTGTTTATTGTTATTTTTAATAAGAATGCCGCAGACAGGTGCTGATTCTACAGTTGTATTCTTTATTGTGATATTCTGCCCGCCTTTGGAAAATATGCCAGAACCTTTAAAGCAGCCGCCGTCAATGACAGCATCAGAAGCCCCTGTGATAAGGACTGCATATTCTTCTTGTCTGCATGATATAATAGTTTCTGGTCCGGATACAAGTGTAGTATAACTTGGCATATTAACTGCATAATCCAGTTTATAGTCCCCTGCCTGTACAGATATTGTATAGGGCTCATCTTTAGATGCTTTATCTTCTGCATCAGATAAAGCTTTGTTTAGTTCTTTTACATCTGTAACAGTAATTTCTGCTGCCTCTGCTTTCTTTGATGGTATACTAAAAGGCAGCAAAGCAGCAGTACAGATAAAGCACAGCTTGTATGCTTTAGTTATAGGAAAAATTTTCATTTAAATACCTCCTGTATTAATTCTGGGAAAGATTTTACCACTAATACAAGATAAAATCAATATTAAATCTACATTAATAGTATATAAGCTATTATTTTTTTAATTTTTAAACATATTGATATAACAAGTTATGATTGTACAGTATGGCATAATGCAATATAGGTTTCTTTATATTCCGGGTTTTTCTGTTTATAATGTTGCATTTTATGGAATGCACTTTCTGCCATTTCTTTATTTTCAAATATCCCAAATACTGACGGGCCGCTCCCGCTCATAAGAGAACCTGCTGCCCCGTTATCTGACAGGAGTTTTTTAATTTCATTTATTACAGGGTATTCTTTTGCTGTGACAGTTTCAAGCACATTGGAAAGGCATGAAGCTATAGATTTTATATTGTTATTTTTTATGGCATCCACTATTCCTGCCGTATCAGGGTGGTATGTGAGTTTTTTTAAATCAAGGTTTTTATATACATGGGCTGTACTTACAGATATGCCGGGTTTAACCAGTATAAGCCAGGTTTCTTTAAGGGGAGGCAGGGGTGATAAGATATCCCCCGTTCCTTTGCAAAGCATAGTGCCTTTTTTTATACAATATGGCACATCTGCGCCGAGGGTAACTCCGGTGCGGCATAGTTCTTCATCTGTAAGACCCAGGCGGCACAGCCTGTTTATGGCAATAAGGGTGGCTGCACAGTCAGAACTTCCGCCTGCAAGCCCTGCAGCAGCGGGAATATTTTTTTTAAGGAATATATTAAAGGAATTTTTAATATTGTATTTCCCTTTCATAAGCAAAGCAGCTTTATATACAAGGTTTTTCTGCGGCGGGATTTTATCAGGAAGTTCCTTATCCATGTTAAATGTCACGGGAATCCCGGTGATTTCTGGCGTGGCGGAAATTTCAAGTTCATCATATACACTAATTGCCTGCATAACCATTTCAAGGTTATGGTATCCGTCATTACGCCGTCCTGTTACATCAAGGGACAGGTTTATTTTAGCAGGGGCTTTTATTTTTATTGTATTTTCTGGTATAATAGACATAATATCCTCCTATTTTTATAAATGTTATGTTATAATATAAAAATATTTTATCATAAAAAAGCAAAATACAGGAGATTTTTTTGTATGTTCGTGATATACTTATAAAGCGGTTTACAATAGGGATTAATTTAGATGTTTATGCTGTAATACACAGCATGGAGGTTTTATATAAATTATGGAAGATAAAGAAAGTAAAGGGAATGAAGAGTATAAAGGAAAAGGCAGGGCTTGTATAAAATGGGCAGTAAGGGTTCTTGCCATATTAGTGGTCTGGCTTGCAGGTGTTTTTGCCAGCCAGCATCTGCCAGGAGGAAATATTGATATTTCTTCTGGTACATTAGACGGTTCAGGGGAATACTATAATAATAAAAGTCCAGGAGATGATAATATGGATGATGAAAAGAATTATAGTACAAGTGTGCCACTGATTAAGGTAGATACTGCCCCGGCAAGTTATACTGTACTTGTAAACAGGGATTATCCTATGCCGGAGGATTATGTGCCAGAGGATTTAACAATACCTGGTGTGGGATACAGTTATAATGGAATTTATGAAAAAAGTTATATGCGCAAGGCAGCAGCAAAAGCTATAGAGAAGATGTTTGCAGCTGCTAAGAAAAAGAAGAAACTTGATTTAAAAGTAGTTTCTGCATACCGTTCATATGAAAGGCAGAAGGCTATCTACCAGAATAATGTAAATATACGTGGTGAAAAGGATACCAATAAGGTATCAGCACAGCCGGGGTGCAGTGAGCACCAGACAGGCCTTGCTATTGATGTGTCAAGTGATACGGTAAATTGTACAATAGAGAAATCATTTGCTTCATGCCCTGAGGGGAAATGGCTTGCCAAAAACTGCCACAAGTTTGGCTTTATTATAAGATATCCAAAGGGGAAGTCTGATATTACAGGTTATTCATATGAGCCATGGCATATAAGGTATGTAGGGGTGAACCTCGCAAAATATATTTATAAAAAGGGGATTACATTAGAAGAATACTACCAGACTACAACTATAGATAATAAAGTGCCAGAGGATGACTATATCCGTGATATAGATACTAATGCACCGAAAGAGCCACAGATGACAACAGCACCAACACCAAAGACAACAGCATATGTAAGTAAAAGCCCGTCACCAGTACCAGCAGCTACACAGCCGCCGGCAAGGACATGGGAACCAGAAGAAACAAAAGAACCGGAAAATACACCAGAACCATCTGCTGTTAAAAAGCCAGAAAAAACACAAAAACCAGAAAAAACGCAGAAACCAGGGAAAACACCAGAACCATCTGCTACTAAAAAGCCAGAAAAGACACAGCCCCCGGAGCCGGTTAAAACCCCTGTACCTGTAAAAACAGATGAGCCGGAAGAAACAAAAGAACCAGAAAAAACACCAGAAGTTACAGGTACACCTGTAGTAAAAGAGCCAGAAGATACACCTGGCCCTGAAGAAACACAACCCCCGGATTCTGGAGATGCCCCAGAAGATACATCTTCCTCTGGGGAAATGGGTGATACCCCGTAAAGTATAAAAAAGGAGAAGTAATATTATATGAGGTTAATTTTAGTATCATTGTTTTTAATAATGTATAGTTTTTTTACTATTCCAATGTGTATTGTAGAGTGGGCAGCAGGCAGGGCAAACCCGCAGAAAAAAGCAATTATTGCACAGAAGTGTGTTGTTGCAGGTTTCAAAATTATTCTTTTTATTTCTGGGGTTAAGCTGACTGTTAAAGGTGAAGAAAATATACTGCATGGCCATGCGGCGCTTTATACATATAACCACCGGGGTTTTTTTGATATTCTTGTTGGTTATACAACAGCACCAATGCGTACAGCTTATGTATCAAAGAAAGAAATTGAAAATGTCCCTATGATATCATGGTGGATGAAATGTATGAACTGCCTGTTTTTAGACAGGGAAAATATAAAACAGGGAATGAAAACTATATTAGACGGGATTGAACTTATGAAAAACGGGACTTCTATTTATATTGCACCAGAAGGTACACGTAATACAGGTGAGGGGCTTTTAAAATTCCATGATGCAAGTTTTAAACTGGCAGATAAGTCAAAAAGCCCTGTAGTGCCTGTTGCAATAAATAATACTGATGAGGTTTTTGAAAAGCATTTTCCCTGGATACACAGCCAGCATGTTATTATTGAATACTGCACTCCTATTTATATGGAACATATGGATAAAAATGAGAAGAAACGTATTGGGGAGATGGTAAGGCAGATAATATCAGAGAAGATAGAACAAAATGCACAAGAGATATAAATATCTCCTGGAATATAAAAATCTTATTGCATAAAATGCAGAATATGATATTATTATTATGTTTGCATTATTTTTGATTAGGGAGGTTATTTATGAGTAGTAAGATGATGCTGTTTCCTGTATTTGCAATACGCCCGTTTGTTGTAGTTTTAATTGTAATACTTGTACTTATGGTGGCTGCACTTGTAGCACTAAGCATTTATGGCAGGAAGCTACAGAAAAGGCAGGAAGAAACACAGAAAGAGATGCAGGCTGCTTCACAAAGTGTTTCTATGCTTATAATTGATAAAAAACATATGAAACTGAAAGAATCAGGGCTTCCACAGATTGTTATTGACCAGACGCCTAAGTATATGAGAGGGCAGAAGGTACCAGTGGTTAAAGCAAAAGTAGGTCCAAAGATTATGCCATTATTATGTGATGAAAAGATTTTTGCACTTATACCTGTTAAGAAGGAGATACGTGCCATTGTAAGTGGTATTTACATTATGGAAGTAAAAGGGCTGCGTTCAAACCTTGAAGCAAAACCAAAGAAAATGAAGTTTTCTGAAAAAGTTAAGGCGAAGTTTTCTAAAAAAGAAAAATAACAGCTAATGGAGTGGTTATTATGGCAAAGAGCATGACTGAGGGCAAGCCGTTAAAATTAATTCTGCAGTTTGCACTGCCGCTGCTTGCAGGAAATATTTTCCAGCAGACCTATAATATAGCAGATGCAGCTATAGTAGGGAATTACCTTGGTACAAAGGCACTTGCAAGTGTAGGTGCATCTGCAAGTGTACAATTTCTTGTAATGGGATTCTGTATTGGCATATGCTGTGGTTTTGGCATTCCTGTAGCACAGCGTTTTGGCGCAAAGGATTATAAAGGAATGCGTTCATGTATATTCCATGCAGGTTTTTTAACTATTATTGTAGCGGCTGTACTTACAGTAATATGTGCATTGTTTTGTCCGGCAATTTTACATATACTTTCAACACCAGATGATATTTATGATAATTCCTATATATATCTTTTAATTTTATTTTTAGGTATACCATTTACAATGCTTTATAACCTGTTATCAGGGATACTGCGTTCAGTGGGCGACAGCAGGACGCCATTTATGTTTTTAGTATTTTCTACTATATTAAACATACTGCTTGATTTATTCTGTATAGTTATTTTAAAATGGGGCTGTGCAGGTGCTGCCATTGCTACTATTACGGCACAGGCTGCCAGCGGGATTTTATGCCTTATATATATCTGGAAGAAATTCCCAATACTTAAATTAGCAAAGAGTGACTGCAGTATAAAAGGGAATGTAATAACTAATATGCTGGTAATGGGTGTGCCAATGGGATTACAATATTCTGTTACTGCTATTGGCAGCATGGTTATGCAGTCAGCTAATAACGGGCTTGGAAGTGTATATATTTCTGGATTTACAGCAGGAATGAGGATAAAACAGTTTGCAATGTGCCCATTTGATGCAATAGCTACAGCAGTTTCAACATTTTGTAGCCAGAACCTTGGGGCTGGAAAGCCAGCACGTATTAAACAAGGACTGCGTGAAGGTATTATAACAGGCGTTTTATATGGGATTTTTGCAGGTGTGGTACTTATATTGTCTGGCGGGTTACTGTCAAGAATATTTATAAGTGCAGATGAAACGGCTGTACTGGCAGCTTCAGCAAAGTATCTGCGCTGCCTGGGCTTTTTTTACTGGGCTCTTGGCATTTTGAATGTCTGCCGCATGACTGTACAGGGAATAGGATACCCGGGGCGTGCAATATTTTCAGGGGTAGTTGAAATGGTTGCAAGGATTGCTGCCAGCAAAATATTTGTGCCGCTTTATGGATTTACAGCAATATGCTTTGCAGACCAGTCAGCATGGGTAAGTGCAGTATTATATATTGTGCCAGTATGCTTCTTTTGTATCAGGAAGATTACGGAAAGCACAGAAAGCAAGGAATAAAAACAGGAATAAAGCAGCTATACAGAATGTATATTAATATAAATTTTGTGCATGGATGTATAGCTGTTCCCAAATCCAAGGCTGTAATTAATATATATATCAATACAGTCTGTATTTTCTTTAATTACGAGTTCTGAGGTTATAATATCTATTGGCAGTGATAATGAACCGCCAGCAGTTTTATATATTCCAGAGTGGTGGTGTCCCTTTTTAAAAAACATGTCAGAAGAAGTATGTCCACGTTTTACAAGTGAAACAGAACCAGGAGTTATTTTAAGCAGGTTTTTCACAAATAACGGTGAACTTTGTGCAGGGCCATCACAAGGTTCTTCATATGTTATTATGTGTTTATTCTGCATAAAGTTATATATGCCTGGCTGTATGGTTTCTATTTCTGTAGAGGGGTTTCCATTACATTCATTTTCTGTGCCCCTGATTGTTACAAGTACATTCTGGTCCATATCTTTATCATCCTTTATTCTGGTATTTCAGGCATTATACCATATAATAAGGAAAATGTTAAGCTGCCTGGCAATTTTTACAGTCCTGTTTTCTTTAAGAACCAGTCATATATTGCTGAATGTATAAATATATTTTCTTCTTCTTTGTCCTGTTCAAGGCTTTCATATTCCTCTTTGCTTAAAGTTTCTTTAAGCTTTTCTTTGGAACTGTCAGGAACTACAGCATAAGTTTCATCTACGAAACAAAGGCTTGGGAAAAGGACACACCACCAGTTTCTTCCCTTTGCTTCCCCTATTTCAACACATAATGCCTTGTAATTGCCAGCAGGAAATACAAGGTCGCCATATGATTTTACGGGAAAATACCTTTCTTCAAGAGAAACATTTACAGGATAGTCATATCCATTGTCCGAAATAATGCCCAGCGCAGAGTTCTTGATATTGCCTGTCTGTGATGACAAGAGCTTTTCAGCCCCGGTGGCATCTGTCGTACCGGAAATTGTATCTGTAATCCCGTCTATTATGCCATCACGTACTTTTAGTTTAAGTGCCTGGTCGGTTCTGGTATCGCTGTTTGCAATTACATGCAGCCTTATTATATTATCTGCAATATTCTCCTGTATCTCTGCAGGTGTTTCTGCCCTGTCTGGATGGAAGAATTTAATGCCGGCAAGGAGCATGGAAAAAGATAGTGCATAAATAAAAATAAGAAATGGGAGTTTTTGTGCTTTTGACAAGCTTTTTAAATATAGTTTCATATGTTACCTCTTTTCTACGCACATTATATGTAAGTACGGTTTAATTGATGAATAATAAAATGGTTTATATGGACATTATTCCCTGGTATTGGATAATTATTCTTATTTTTTTATTAATAAATGTAAGAAAGGTGCATTTATCAATAAAATATGATATTATATTCAACATGGAGCTTGAAACAAAAATATTGTTTGAAAACAGGAGGTGCTTTATGGCTACAAAGAAAAGTACAAAAAATGTGCCAGAAAATAGTGGCAGGCCTGTCAAAAAGAATAAAAAGAAACATAAAAAATTCTGGCTAGGTGTAAAAATTTTTTTATTGCTGCTTTTATTAGGAATACTGGCAGTGCTGGTAGTATTTTATTTTAAATTTGGGGATGAACTGCTACAATGGAAGAATGAAGCAAAAAAGGTTATTGAAAATTCCACTGTTGACACTTTCCGTTCATCAGAAACAAGCATGGTTTATGCAGCGGATAAATCAGTGGTCGCTAAACTGAAAGGCGACAAGGATTCATATTACCTTACATTTGATGAAATACCACAACATGTAAAAGATGCAATGATTGCAATAGAAGACAGGGATTTCTTTAAACATGATGGTGTAAATTTCTTTTCAACATTTAAGGCTGCGGCGCTGCTTGTTAAAAGCAAGATAAAAGGCGAGAAAATCCAGCGTGGCGGCAGTACAATTACGCAGCAGACAGCTAAACTTGTATTTCTTACTAATGCTAAAACCTATGAGAGAAAGATAAGGGAAATATTTATAGCATTTGAAATGGAGAAAAAGTACAGCAAAAACCAGATACTGGAATTTTATATAAATAATATGTACTTTGCAAATGGATATTATGGTATAGAGGCAGCCGCAAAGGGGTATTTCAGTAAGTCTGCATCAGAGCTTACTTTGCCAGAAACTGCATTTTTATGCGCAATACCAAATAACCCGAGCCTTTATGACCCGTTTGATAACTATGATAATACTATAAAGAGGAAATCACGTATACTGGAACAGATGATGGATGAAGGTTTAATAACTGCTGCTGAATACAGTGATGCAAATTATGAAGACATAATACTTAACCCTGCCGAAGCCATCAAAACACAGAATTATATGACAACATTTGCTGTAAGATGTGCAGTTAAAGCACTTATGCAGTCACAGGGGTTTGAGTTCCAGTATAAGTTTGGCAGCAAGGCAGAGGAAGAAGAATATAACAAGAATTATGATGAAGTATATAATGAATGCCACAGCATGTTGTATACAAAGGGCTACAGGATTTATACTTCATTAAGCAAGAAGAAACAGAAACTCCTGCAGAAGTCGGTTAATGATAAGCTTGCAGAATTTAAGGAAAAAAAGGATGGTGTATACACTTTACAAGGTGCAGCTACATGTATAGATAATAAAAACGGGTATGTTGTGGCAGTTGTCGGCGGGCGTAAGCAGAAATCGGTAACAGGTTATACACTTAACAGGGCATTCCAGAGTTACCGCCAGCCGGGCAGTTCATTTAAGCCGCTGGTAGTATATACCCCGCAGCTTGAAAGGGATTATACACCTGATACAATAGTGGATGATACTTATTTTGAAGACGGGCCAAGAAATTCCAATGGTGTATATTCGGGCAAGATACCATTACGCTATGCAGTTGAAAATTCCAAGAATGTTATTGCATGGAAGTTATTTGAGGAACTTACGCCTAAAAAAGGCTTGTCATATGTTTTAAAAATGAATTTTAACAGGATAGATGATAATGATTACTATCCAGCAGCTTCCCTTGGAGGCCTTACCAATGGCGTAACAACAGTTGAGATGGCATCAGGGTATTCTGCACTCCAGAATGACGGGGTATTCCGTGACCCTACATGTATTAAGAAAATTACTGATTCAGAGGGAAATATTATTGTAAATAACAACAAACAGCGCCAGGAAAAGCATGTCTATGAAAAAAATGCAGCACGTATGATGACAGACATACTGACGGGTGTCTTAAAGTCTGGTACAGCAAGAGGCCATGCCCTGGATAATATGGCATGTGCAGGAAAAACCGGAACAACAAGTGATAAAAAAGATGGCTGGTTCTGTGGCTTTACCCCATATTATACAACCGCTGTATGGGTAGGGTATGACTCACCAAAGACACTGGATAATTTATATGGTAATACTTATCCATTATATATATGGGAAGAATTTATGGGACAAATCCATGACGGGCTTGAATATAAGGACTTTGAACCATATACTAATAGTGACGGGAATAATGGCGGAAGTGGTTATTATGGTGGCAGTGGTGATGATGATGATGACAATACACCGACAGAGCCGCCAATGGAAACAGAAGCACCTCTGGGAGGAGATATAGATGAGCCAGATATAACTGATGAGCCGGAAGAAACTGATGAGCCAGAAGAGCCAGATATAACTGATGAACCAGATGTGACTGATGAACCAGATGTAACCGGGCCAGATGATGGTGAGGATATTCCAGATAACGGGGACGAACCGGATGATGTAGGGGATGATGAACCAGATTATGAGCCAGGGCCAGAAGAAGGCCCGGATACCCAGCAGGACCCGGAAAACCTGGATACACAAGCACAGGCAGAAGAATAATTATATTAATACAGGGGTATTTAAATGGTTACTATAAGTTTATGTATGATTGTTAAGAACGAGGAAAAAGTTTTAAGAAGGTGCCTTGGCAGCCTGGCAGATATAGTTGATGAAATAATTATAGCTGATACAGGCTCGTCAGACAGCACAAAAGAGATTGCACTGGAATACACTAGCAATGTATATGATTTCAAATGGACAGGTGATTTTGCAGAAGCAAGGAATTTTGTGGCTTCAAAGGCAACAAAGGAATATATATATACAGCTGATGCAGATGAGTATCTTGATGAAGAAAACAGGGAAAAGTTAAAAAGGCTTAAACAGATACTCCTGCCTGAAATAGAAATAGTACAGATGCTGTATTGTACACCAGAAGAACTAAGCACAGTATATAATTTTGAAAAAGAGCACAGGGTAAAACTCTATAAAAGGGTAAGGAATTTTACATGGATTGACCCAATACATGAAACACTGCGTACAGACCCTGTTGTCTATGACAGTGATATAGAGATACAGCACAGGCCTCTAAGTAACCATGCACCACGTGACTTAGGGGCGATGGCTGCCCTGTCCAAATCAGGCAAAAGGCTGTCAAAGAAGCTGCACCATATGTATGCAATGGAATTATTCCGTTCAGGCAGTGATAATGATTTCTGTGAGGCTGCCCCTGCATTTATACAGACAATGGAACAGGATGACAGAAGCATGGACGAAGTAAAAGAAGCATTGTGTGTACTGGCAAGGTTCTGCCGCATTAAAGGTGATTTAGCTGGCTTTTTCAGCTATGCACTTAAAGATGCGGTAACAGAACCAAGTGCAGAAACTTGTTGTGAGCTTGGCATGTATTATGAAAATGCAGGAAATTATAATGAAGCAATGATATGGTACCAGAATGCGCTGACAGAAACAGAAAGCATACTGGATATAAGGACATCTGGTGTAATTCCACAGGCTGGCATTGAAAGGTGCAGGCTGGGACTTGGAAATGGCCAGGCATAATGTTTTGAAAGGTTAATTTATGGAAGAAAAAACAGAATATATAACTATTGACCA
Source organism: uncultured Lachnospiraceae bacterium (assembly GCA_910577825.1). Taxonomy (GTDB): domain Bacteria; phylum Bacillota; class Clostridia; order Lachnospirales; family Lachnospiraceae; genus Butyribacter. The sequence continues at coordinate 13,250 of CAJTOK010000038.1, forward strand.
GAAAACAGCGGATGAAATAGAAAATAAAATGCCAGAAGAAAGCGAACTCTATGAGCTTGCAGATTTATTTAAAGTATTTGGCGACTCAACAAGAATAAAAATACTGTATGTTTTATTTGAAAATGAGATGTGTGTATATGATATAGCAAATATTTTAAATATGACACAAAGTGCAATTTCACACCAGTTACGTGTGCTTAAACAAAACAGGCTTGTACGTTTTAGGAAAGAGGGAAAAACAGTATTATATACACTGGCAGATGAACATGTGTTTACAATACTAAGGCAGGGAATTGAGCATGTGGAAGAATAAAAAGTGATATAATAAAATCCAGGTATTTTTTTGAATAAGGTATTGCTTTTTTATACATACTATGGTATATTTTAAATAAACATATGAATGGTTGTTCATATGAACAGTTGCAAAAATATGTAAATCCAGGGGGTGTATGTATGAAGAAGAAATATTCAATTAGTGGCATAGACTGCGCAAATTGTGCGGCTAAACTGGAAGCTAAGATGAACAGCCTTCCAGAAGTAAATAATGTTATATTGACATTTGCAACAGGACAGTTATTAGTAGAAGCGGATGATTTAGATAAGGCTTTGGAGGCTTTAAGGAAACTGGCAGACAAAGAAGAGCCTGGCACGGTGATAGGGGATTTAAAGAGGGCAGGAAACCAGAAAAGTAATACTGGAAATACCAGCCATAGCCATGGACATGGACATAACCATGAACATGAACATGTTCATGGGCACCACCATGAAGAGTGTACATGCGGATGCTGCGGACATGGGGAACATGGCCATGCACATGAAGAACACCACCATGAGGAACACCACCATCACGAAGAACACCATGAAGAACAAAAATCCAGCAATACAGGCCTTTTATCTGCCTTTCTTGATGAAAAGAAGGAACTTGCAGGTATAGGGGCTGGCATAATATTCTTTATTGCAGGGCTTATAGCACAGAATCTGGCCAGTACAGTTTTAATATATGTTTCCATGTTTGTTATATCTTATATTATACTTGGTGGTGAGGTATTAATAACTGCTGTTAAAAATCTTTTCAGGGGCAAAGTTTTTGATGAAAATTTCTTAATGGGAATTGCTACAATAGGTGCATTTGTAATTGGGGAATATCCAGAGGCGGCAGGTGTAATGCTTTTCTACAGGATTGGTGAGCTTTTTGAAGATGTAGCTGTTGGAAGAAGCAGGAAGCAGATAATGGATGCTGTAGATTTAAGGCCGGAAACAGCAAGGCTTATAGAAAACGGGAAAACTGTAGTATGTGACCCTGCAGATGTAAAGATTGGTGATATAATAGAAGTCCGTGCCGGGGACAGGATACCACTTGACGGTGTAGTTACAGAAGGAGAAAGCAGGATTGACACGTCGGCTGTAACAGGAGAACCTGTTCCAGTTGCTATAAGTAAAGGAAGCCATGTATTATCGGGCTGTGTCAATGTTTCAGGTGTAATATATTTAAAAGTTGAAAAATTACTTGAAGAATCAATGGCAAGCCGTATTCTTGAAGCAGTTGAGAATGCTGCTGCCTCAAAGCCAAAAATTGACAGGTTTATTACAAAATTTGCCAGTATTTATACACCATTAGTTGTACTGGCAGCATTTATTACAGCAGTAGTACCTTCCCTGGTTACTGGAAACTGGAGCTACTGGGTTTATACAGCACTGACATTTCTTGTAATAAGCTGTCCATGTGCATTGGTACTTAGCGTGCCACTTGCATTTTTTGCAGGAATTGGCGCAGGCTCTAAGAAAGGCATATTGTTTAAAGGAGGTGTTTCACTAGAAGCACTTTCAGGAATTAAGTCAGTAGTAATGGATAAAACAGGAACTGTTACAAAAGGGAATTTTACTGTAGCAGATATTATTCCAGACAGCATATCAGGAATAACAGAAGAAGGGCTTTTAGCATATGCGGGATGTGCAGAAAGATTGTCAACACATCCTATAGCAACAAGCATAATGAAAGAAGTTAATAAAAGGGGAGTTTCTATACCTGAAGCCAGGGATATAAAAGAGATATCTGGAAAAGGAATGGAGGTACTTCTGGAAAGTGGCACGCTTCTATGTGGAAGCAGGCAGCTTCTTGGAACAAATGGTATACAAGTACCAGCAGAAAATGGCAAAATATATGGTACAGAGGTATTTCTTGCTATTAATGGCAGATATGCAGGGCGTATAATTATAAATGACACTATTAAAGAAGATTCAAAATATGCAGTTTCAGAAATGAAGAAGTATGGTTTATGGACAGCAATGCTTACAGGGGATGCAGAGGAAAATGCAGAGCAGGTATCCCTTGTTACCGGAATAGATGAAACATTTGCAAGGCAGATGCCACAGGATAAACTTGATAATCTTGTAAATATACGTAACCAGCATGGTGCAGTAATGTTTATAGGTGACGGGATTAACGATGCACCAGTGCTTGCAGGTGCTGATGTAGGCGCAGCAATGGGAAACGGTGCTGATGCGGCAATAGAAGCTGCAGACGTTGTATTTATGAATCCAAACCTTAGTTCAGTTCCAGAAAGCATAAAGATAGCGAAAAGGACAAAAACCGTGGCAATGCAGAATGTTATAGGTGCACTTGTAATTAAGGCTTTAGTTATGGTACTTGGCTTTGCAGGAATTGCATCAATGTGGATGGCGGTATTTGCGGATTCAGGAGTTGCAATGCTCTGTGTACTGAATGCAACAAGGATTTTATTTACAGGAAAAGGGCAGGAACAGGAATTTAAAACTATTCCAAAGGCATTAACATAGAATATTGATATTTTATATTTAAGGGCATTTCCCAGGAAACTTTAGGGAAATGCCCTTCTTATACATATTTTCTTATTTTAACTTTTCTTTAAACCGGTGTAAAATATAATGCAAAGGATGGTTAATTATATCTTTCATATTTTCTATACTGCGCATAGTGTAAAGAGTTGACATACAGGAAAAACGTATCATATCATCTGCCATATATACATTATCTTTCTGCCATTTTTCTCTTTGCAGGTTTTTCTCACTAAAGAGTGGCTGTCCGTCATTAAAGTACCGGCTGGCAACCCCGTTATTTGAATTTTCATATAGCTGCATAAATTCCTGCATTTCTTCTGGTGACATCATGCTGCAAGGGTATCTTTCTTCTGAAACTGGCGAAATCTGGTTTAAAATCCATTCAAATTTTCTATATTCTTCTAAACTCATTTTAAATGAACCGTTTATTATACGCTTAATTTCACAGGTATTTTCAGATAATTTTGGATTAAAATTATTGTTTTCTTCATTTATACTATAAGAATCATTTAATTCCAGGTTAAATATATCCAGAAAATCCGCAAAAAGGGAATTATCTTTAAAATATTTTTTATCAAAGCGTTTTACAATAATATTTTCCCTGCCAAATATTTCTTCAAGTTTTTTTAAGCATTTAAAATAATCGGGCTGTACATATTTTTTGTAATCTTTATAATAGTTTTCCCATGTAAGTGCATTTTTAGAATTTATACTATGCTTTACCATCTGGTTATACCATGATAATAAATATTCATCCTGCCTCCGGAGGTATACAATTATTTTAACTTTATACCCGGCATTTTTTGCATCTTCCTGTAACCTGAGCATACGCGGAATCCCTCTTTTCCTAATAAAACATGCACCCCAGACACCTTCATTTGAAATAATTAAATTATCATGCTGCATAAAAAGTTCTCTGGTTATTTCAAGCCCTTTTTGAAAATATTCTTCTTCTATATCTGTATGCCTTATGCCCTCACGGTCGACATATCTTGTTTCTAAAAAAGACCCATTACGGTATTTCCCGGCATATATATACTCAAAAGGAAAATCTGGGTAAAAATATCCGTTTTGTGATAATATATCCCTGTTTTCATGGCAAAAATGCTGGATTGATGTAGTGCCAGTTTTTGGTATTCCTATGTGAAGATATAAAGTTTTCATAATAATACCAGGCTGGAGTTCCAGCCTAATCTCCTTTTCAAAATTTCTAATAGTATTTACTATAATAGAACGGTTTATGTTATTTCTTTCAGGTTTTTGCATATGTCAAAAATTGTTATGTTATGTGTGGGCAATTTAAACGAAAAACACAGGGACAAATTATTGTCCCTGTGTTAAAGATTGTAATTTATAGGTTTAATTGTTTTGGTTAAGGATTTTTAAAGAGATAAAAAATTTTATCTTTGGGCATATTTTAGTTTTATCTGTTTATACTTTTGTTATATAGTCTTAACTGGAAACCGTTATAAGCTTCTTTTACCTTATTAAATAAGTTCCGGCTTACTGGAATTTTATCGCCATTAACCATAACCAGAGAGGACTTTTCTATATAATTTGCATTATATAAATTGGCAATATACGAACGGCATGTTTTGGCAAATCCATAAGGGGCAAGCTCAGGAATCCATAACTTTAAAGGCTTGCGTACAATGATATGTGAATTGCCAGTATATAATATGGTGTAATTGTGGTCAGACTGTATATATAAAATAGTACTAGAAGAAATATATTTTCCATCATCAAGAAGTACAGGACAATCCTCTATAAGCCGCAGGCAGGTTTTATCAGTATATATCTTCAATTCATTATATGTAACAGGTTTGCGTAAAAATCCTAATACATTAGCACCGAAAGCATCTGGCATGGCTTCTATATGTGTAGTATAAAATACAATATAAGTATTTTTCCTTTTCTCCTCAAAAATATTTTTAATCTGTATACCAGATATTTTATCCATTTCAATATCAAGAAACAGTAAATCAAGGTCTGGCATTTCTTGTAACAATTCTTCACCAGAACTAAATACAACAATATTATTATATCCAAGCTTCTTAAAGAAAGCTTTATATTGTTCCTGTTCAATAATATTATCTTCGCAAATCCCTATTTTCATAACGCTCCTTTTTATTAACTACAATGGCAAAGGTTTGTTTAATATAATAAATGTAGTGAAAATATTATTATGGCAATGTATTTTCATTAATCCATGGTATTTTTTTATTGTGTTTTTTATATTTAACAAGCCATAGCCATGGTTTATGGTGTCAGTTTTAGTTGTTTGTATATTGCAAGTATCAATTCCGTCATAATTAACAGAACTGTTTTGCATTAGAATTGAAATGCGGTTTTTAGTATCATCTATATCAAGGTATATTTCTTTTCTTATATTATCCTCTAAATGCGAAAGTGCTTCAAGTGCATTATTTAACAAGTTTGATAAAATAGTACACATATCAATGCCATCAATAAAGCAGTCCTGTTTAAAATATCCGCTTGTTTTAAATAAAATATTATTATCCAATGTATTATAAAACTGGTTAGTGACGGCATCAGCTATTATATTACCCGTTGAAATATAAAAATTCTGTGTATGTATTATTGAGAGTTTTGATAAATAATTTTTAACCTGTTCCCATTTCTCATCTTGTACAAGTACCTGCAACGTGAGCATATGGTTGTTAAAATCATGTCTGAAAGCACGTAAATCATTGTTTTTCTGTTCAATCTGTTTATTAAAAGCCTGTTCCATTTCAAGGCACTTCTGGTTTATTTTATCCTTTTCCCTTAAAATAGTATTATTATATTGGGATATTAAAAACGAAGTTGTAGTAATAAGCAAAGTTATTATAAGTAAAAATATCATCAATATAATTATATACTTTAATATCTGGGCAATATCTTCATAAAAGAAGATTTGGGATAGGTTTAATAATATAAGGGTAATAAAACATGAAAATATAATCAAGTAATAATTTCTTTTTTCTATTAAATCTATGTAATGTTTAATATACTGGCATTTTTTATGGAAAGCTAAAGAACAAGCAATAAATAAAGCAAAAGTTGTAATGTCTGAATAAGCAAGCAAGTTTAATGTATTACCAGATATATTCAATAAATTTAAGAAAATAAAAATAATATTTGATAACATGTAGGCAGTTACTGCTTCAAATAAAGTATATACAGTAAGCCAGCATATTTTATATAATAAGGTTTCATTAAAAATTATAAATAAAACAAGTAACAAGGCTATTGTGTCAGGTAAATTTATGTTATATGTTCTATATAAGTAGAATTGTATTATTACCTGAGAAAAAAATATTATAAATGCTGTGATTATATTTTTAAGATGTTTGTGTAATTCTGTTTGTATAATACAACTAAATATTATAATAACAGTTGTAAATTCTAAAAAAGTATTAATAATAAGCAAATTCATAATAAATTTCCTTTTAAAAATTTATATAACAATATAATTTATTTATTTTTTACCATTCAGCCCAAAATTCTGCCATTCAGCCCAAATTAGTTGAAAAGTTTTTAAATAGTGTTAATATTTAATTGTAAGATAACTAACAGTATTTAAAGAATGGAGGTTATACTTTGGTTAATGTTTTATTAATATCAAAACTATTTACATTCTTTGAAATTATAAATAATCTATTAAAATAATTATATTAAAATTTCAAATAAAATTTATATTATATATATGGTAAGTATATCACTTTATATCAAAAATGTAAATAGGGAAATGGATTAAAAAATTATAATTAAAGAGTAAAAAGTAAAAGCGTAAAAAAGCACTACTAGAAATGGAGGATATTATGGATAATGTTTTAAGTAATGGTTTTTGTGAATTAAAAGAGAATGAGTTAAGAAGTATAGAAGGCGGAAGTATAAGAGGAATAATTTATGTTATAGCTGATACTATAAAAAAAATTACCAGACCTGTAAGAGTATGGTGTTAGGCTGGTCATTACATCCTGTCAGGGAAAGGAAAAAGGAATTATGGCAGAAATTTTAGAGGAACAAACATTAGAGATAGAAAATGTTTTATCTTTCAGGGGAGAGATAAAACAGGAAGATTTAGAAACTGTAGGAAAAGATATGGAAGAAAAAATCGTTTTAGCAGGAGCTGTGAGCAGTGGTAATCCCATAACAGTAACATATGGCGTTGAGAATGATATATTTGATATAGAAATATTGTTGCCTGTTAATAAGAATCCAGGTATAAGAAATATTGGTAAATACATATTTAAAGATAAGATTAAAATAGTAAATGCTGTAGTTGCTAAACATAAAGGCAGCCTGTCTAAACTACAGGATACATTCAGGCAGTTAAACCAGTATATACTGGATAAAGGACTCATGCCAATTACTGCTGGATATAATGTAACAAAGAAAATTAACCCGGTAAATGAAGATAGTACAGAGGTTGATGTTTATGTAGGTGTTAGTCCTAATATACTATAAAGTAAGCAAAAAATGGTATATTGCAAAGTAATTTAGTACTTTGCTTTATATAAAATGACCTTGGTAAAATATGCGCAAATATACCAAGGTCTGAGATACAAGCACTTGCAAAAAAGTACCTAGGAAAAGAATATCACTTTTTTGTGTGGTTGTAAAGGAAAAATATTTATATAAAAGGAGGGAGCAACCAAAGAAGAAGAACATTTAAAATATTATTGATATATAAATTTAATATAAGGAGATTATAAAAATGGAATTAATATTAGATAATGGATTTTGTGAAATGACAAATGAAGAATTAATAATGGTAGATGGTGGTGGCTGGAAAGCTTTTTGTGCTGCATTAGGAGGCACTCTTTTAATAGGTTTTTCTCCTGTTATCGGTGTAACTACAGGACCATCTAATGGTTTTAAAGCAATAAAAAATGGTACTAAACTGATAGATTATGCATGTAAACATGCATAAAAACTTTATTTCTGTTAAAGTAAAACTTGGATGTGTAATTTTATTTATATTATCTAAGTATATTTAAAAGGTTAGTACCTTGCAACATATAAGGGTTTGATAAAAATATTAACTTGTGTTTTATTAACTGGTTGCAGGGTATTTGACTGGGTAGGTGAGAAGGTTATAATTACTGTCTGAATTATGTGGAATATCATATAGTTTTATATAATAACCCAGGATTTATGTAAATTTTTAATACCTTTGTATTTTGAATATGGTATCAGGAATAAAGGGAATGGGGTATAAAAATATGAATAAGAATGATTTAATAAAATTTATTATAGAATTAGCATCTATAATAATTGCATGTTTAATAGAATTTGATTTAGGTCCAGACTGGAAAAGTGTTTTAATTGGAATTTTAATTGGAATAAGTTCAAATAATATTTTAGTTATATTTGATAATATATTTAATAGCAAGAAATATACAAATTTGAAATTTAGAGAGGATACCAAACAATGAAAAAAGTAAGATTAATAAATACATTAAAAGGCTTGTCCGTATTTATAAGTGTATTGCTTATGCAGTCTTTAGCTGTTATTTTATGTATATTGGGAATAATAATTTATAAAAATATTAGTGGTGGTAAATATGCTTCATATACCCAGGCAATAGATGAAAATGAAGTTATGGTAAAGGTCATTTTTCAAATTTTAAGTGCTTTGTTGTCTTTTGTTTTGTGTGCTGTTTTATATAATAAATCAGATATGAAAAAAGAAAAATGTAATTATAATAATATTTTTTCAGTAAGAAATATAGTTTCAGTAGTGGCAATTAGTATAGGTAGTTCATTTTTTTTGTCAATAATGTTGAATATTATATCATTAATTAGTGGTGGATATGTTTCTTCTTATTCACAAAATATGGAGCAATTCAATAGTGGAAATCCAGTTTTTATGTTATTATATATTGTGCTAATTGGACCTCTTTCAGAAGAAGTTATTTTCAGGGGAGCAATACTAGATAGATTTAGAAAAGCATTTCCATTTATGTGGGCAAATATATTACAGGCACTCTTATTTGGAGTTTATCATGGAAATTTTATACAGGGATTTTATTCTTTTTTATTAGGGGTTATTTTGGGAATGCTATTGAAAAAAACTAATAGTATAATCATACCAATATCCACGCATGTGCTTTTTAATATATCATCATGTATATTTTGTTATATATTTATCGATGGAATTGTTATTTGGTTATGTATATTATTGATGATTATTTCTTTATTTGTTTTTATATCAGGGTTTAGAAATTTTTTAATTATTAAAGTATGATAATAAATAGTAAACTTGTTTTTGGATAATGAGGGATTTGTATATGGTTAAAAAAAGTATGATTATTGTAAATATTTTAATTATTATATGTATGGTCTTAACGGGGTTTTATGTTAAGGTAAGTTGGTCTAGTATATTAACGGGTTCAATTATAGGCTCAGCTTTAGCTAGTATTTTACGTTTGTTAAAAAAAATTATTTATTTTAATGGTAGAAATAATATGTAAAAATTTGTATTGAGATAAATACTCTGGTAATGAAGAATATAAAAATTAAAAGTATAATAAAAGTCATGCTTATCCATGATTTAGATATATTGGAGTTAAGAATATAAAAAGGAGGTCTGTAATGAAAAATATAAAAATAAGTCTGGTTTTGTATATTATTGTAATATTATTATCAGTTGCTGCTTGTATAGAATCTTCTGATATAGTATTTAAAATTTTATGTGGAATTGTAATAGGCATGCATGTTAATCTTATAATTGGAGAACTTGAGGGTATAGTTAAAAATAAGGCAGATAAGAATGTTGGACATAAATAATTATTTTTAATGGAGATACAGCAGTGAAGAATATAAAAATTAAAAGTATAATAAAAGTTCTATTTGTATTTATTGGACTGCTTTTTTTGCTTCAATAGGTACTCATATGTTATTTAATGCTGTTTCATATGTAATACAGCTTTTATTTTCTGCACATGAAAAAGTTAGCTCTTTATTAATTATTTTAATATTAATAGTTTCAGGAGTAATTTATATGTGTGGTATATATTATTTTGTAAGGAAATGTAAACCAAAGGAAGGATTTGTTCTAGAAGAAGCCAGGGTTTTATAAATAACAGGAGATAAATTAATGAGATATTATTGTATAAAACAGCATGATATTACAGACTGTGGTGCTGCATGTCTTGCTACTATTTCAAAACAGAATGGTTATAAAACAAGTATCAGTAAGATAAGGGAAGCGGCTGGTACTGATAAGCAGGGTACTAATGTTTATGGTCTTATAAGGGCAGCAGAAGAACTTGGATTTAGTGCTAAAGGGGTCAGGGGTACAAAAGAAAGTTTTTTTTCAGAATTTCCTCTTCCATGTATAGCACATGTGGTTGTTGATGGGGAATTGCTACATTATGTTGTTATACATAAAATAACTAAGAAAAGTATTATTATAGCTGACCCTGCGAAGGGAATTATTAAATTAAAACCAGAAGAGTTTTTTGGTGAAGTCCATAAGGAAAATAAACCTCCAGAGTACCAGTGGACAGGTATAATTGTAATGTTAGTTAAAAATGAAACATTTAAAAAAGGAAATGAAAATAAAGGTTTATTTGGGCGTTTTTTGTGCCTTCTTATTCCACAGAAATCCATTTTATTTCATATTTTTCTTGCATCTCTTATTTATACAGTTCTTGGAATACTTGGGGCATTTTATTTTAAAGCCCTTGTTGATGATGTGCTTCCAGATGCATTGGCAGAAACACTTACAACATTGTCTGTAGGAGTGATAGCATTAAATGTATTTAAGGTTTTATTAAATGCTTTCAGGTCCCATCTTTTATTATATCTTAGCCAGAAACTTGATATATCATTGCTTCTTGGGTATTATTACCATGTAATAGGGCTTCCAATGAATTTTTTTGGTACAAGAAAAGTTGGTGAAATAGTTTCCAGGTTTAATGATGCAGGAAAAGTAAGGGACGCAATTTCGGGTGCAACCCTTACTATAATGATTGATACAATTATGGCTGTTGCAGGCGCAGTTATTCTTTATATACAGAACTCTGTAATGTTTGGGATTTCATTTATAATAGTAGTTTTTTATGCAATAATGGTTATTGCTTTTAACAAATGGTATGAAAAACTTAATAGAAAAGAAATGGAAGATAATGCAAGGCTTACATCATATCTTGTAGAATCTTTAAATGGAATACAGACAATTAAAGCATATAATGCTGGATATAAGGTTAGGAGGGAAACTGAAACCAGGTTTATAAGATTATTGAAAAGTATATTTAATCTTGGCTGGGCAAGTAATCTCCAGTTATCACTTAAGACGTTTGCAGAACTTACTGGGGGTGTTGTTATATTATGGGTTGGAGGTGTTAGTGTTATTAATGGTGATATAACTATAGGAGGGCTTATAACTTTTAATTCCCTGCTTGTGTATTTTCTTGACCCTGTGAAAAATTTAATAAACCTTCAGCCAGAACTACAGACAGCTATGGTTGCAGCAGACAGGCTTGGTGAAATACTGGAACTTGAATCTGAAAAAACTTGTTCAGAAAATAAAAAAATAAAAGATATGGACTTATCGGGGGATATTGAAATTAAAAACCTTAATTTTAGGTATGGTACAAGAAACCTGGTGCTACAGGATATTAATTTAAAAATAGAAAAAGGACAGAAAGTAGCTTTTATTGGTGAGAGTGGTTCAGGCAAAACTACTTTATCTAAATTGCTACTGCATCTTTATAAAGCACATTCTGGAGAAATACTTTTTAATGGTACTAATATCGAGGATATACAAATAGAAACATTACGTGAAAAGATAGCATATATTCCACAGGAAACATTCCTTTTTAGTGGAGGTATTATAGAAAATCTTTCACTTGGCATGGATAATGTTACAATGGAGGAAATAGTAAAAGCGGCTAAAATAGCACAGGCGCATGAATTTATTAATGGATTGCCTTTAAGGTATGAAACAAGGCTTGAAGAAAATGGAGCTAATTTATCTGGCGGGCAGAAACAACGGCTGGCTATAGCCAGGGCGTTGCTTAAAAAACCTGATATTCTTATACTTGATGAAGCTACAAGTAATCTTGACGTGATAACTGAAAATGCCATTACCAAAATGGTTAATGAATATGCTACAAATATGACAGTAATTTTTATTGCGCACAGGCTTAGTACAATAAAAGATTGTGATAAAATTTTTGTAATGGATAAAGGAAAAATTATTGAAAGTGGTACACATGAGGAGCTTGAAGCTCTTGGAGGAAAATATGCAGAACTTGCCAGGCAGCAGTTAATTGGCAGTTATACTAGTGGTTTTGGAAACCATAGATTAGGAGGTGCATATTAATGAAACATATTATTATAAATATTGAGGATATGACTGACAGTACAGAAATTTATAACTCAAAACCTGCAAGTTTTATAATTTGGTTTATTTATATTATTTTTGTATTATTAATTTCTGCTTTAATCTGGATGAACTTTTTTAATATTGATATATTTATAAAAGCAGATGGTTTATTTAGATATGATAAAGAGAATAATATAAGCATAGGTGTTTCTGGAAAAATTAAGGAATGTACTATAGAAGAAGGCAAATTTGTAAAAAAGGGTGAAAAACTGTTTGTAATTGATAACAGGCAGGTAGCCAGGCAGATAAAAGAACATAAGGATAAGATGGCAAATGTTAATTCCAGGATAAAAATTTTAAAAGCATACCAGAAATGGCTTAATGGTGATAATGATGCTTTAAATAATTTTAATGATAATAAATATTATAATGAGTTTGATAACCGTAAGAAACTGTTAAAAGCAAATATAAACCTTTCAAATGGTAATGTGGGGAAGCAGAGGGCAGAGTGTAAAAAGAGTATAAGAAATTTTTCTAAACTTGTAAAAAAATATAAAGACCAGATTTCTAAACTGGAAAAAGCAAAAAAGTGTGTGGAAAAAAGAAAAAATAAATTTGGAAAAAATGATTTATATTATAAAAGTATGGTAGATAGTTATATTTCGGGTTATGAATTATCAGTTTTGCAATATAATGACAAGATACAAGAATACCATACACAGTTAGAGGAATTAAGGGAAAAAGATATTTTTGGGGATGTATCCGCTAATGAAAATAAAAAACAAATACAACAAGTTAAAGATAGTATAAGAAGATTAAAAAAGGAAAGAAAAAATGGACTTGAAGAAATGGAGCTCCAGCAAATATCTGTAATTGAACAACAAATTGAAACAACAAATTCCTCGTTGCTTTCCGCAAGTTCAAGTGTTTTTTCCGCCAGAATACAACTAGGAGCACTTGATGGAAAAAGCAATAATGCTGGAAATGAAATATTAGTAATGACAGAAATGGATACTGTTTCCAATGAAATAGACACATACAAAGAGCAGAGAAATGAGATACAGAACAGTATTAATAATCTTGAATTACAAAATTCAAAATATGTAATCAAAGCAGATGCTACAGGGTATATTAATATAGTTTCTGATGTGAAAAATGGGATGTATGTACAAGAGGGTACATCTTTATGCCAGATACTGCCAGAGGGGGATTGTGGGTATTATGCAGAAGTTTTTATTGGTAATACAGATGTTGCAAAGCTTAAAAAAGGGCAGGAAGTGAAGTTTGAAATACCAGCATATCCATCTAGTGAATATGGATACTTTAATGGCAAGATAGATGTTTTTTCAAAAGATATTAAGGTAGACAGCAATACAGGAATTGCATATTATCTTGCCAAAGTAAAATGTGATAAAAACACTGTAATAAATAAAAAAGGCAAGGAATACAGTATCATTAATGGCATGGAGTGCCAGGCTAAAATAGTAACTGGAAGAAAAAGTATCATGGAGTATGTTTTAGATAAAATAGCCTGGATATAATTTAACCTCATTAAACAAAGTGGCAATGAGGCTGGTTTACCAGTGGTCTTGCATTTTTCCTGTGTTTTTGCTAATATGGTTTTGGAACAGTATATTAGTAATATCCAGCCAGATATCTTTTTGCATTCTTGCAGGTATCTGCAGAAATGGGGAATAATTATGGAGAAAGAGCAGTTTGAAGGTTATAAATATATTGAAGGTGGTGTATGTGCGGCAAAAGGTTTTACTGCAAATGGGTTAAATTGTGGTATTAATCCTGTAAAGGAAAAAAATGACCTTGGAATGGTATATAGTGAAGTGCCATGTAATACAGCTGCAGTTTATACAAAGAATAAAGTAAAAGGTGCACCAATTATTGTGACACAGAGGCATCTTAAAAAAAGTGGCGGAATATCAAGGGCAGTAATTGTTAATTCTAAAAATGCCAATACATGTAATCCAAATGGAGAAGAGGTTGCAGAGGAAACATGCAGGCTTGCAGCAGAAGAGCTTGGAATAAAACCGGAAGAAGTAATTGTTGCATCTACAGGTGTAATAGGAATGCCTGTATATATTGAACCATTTGCAAATTATATGGGGGAACTTGCAGGAGGGCTTTCTGTTAAAGGCAATACAGCGGCAGTTAATGCTATTATGACTACAGATACTGTAAGAAAAGAATCTGCTGTTGAATTTTTGATAGAGGGGAAGGTGTGCCATCTTGGCGGAATGGCAAAGGGAAGCGGGATGATACATCCTGATATGGCAACTACCCTTAATTTTATTACAACAGATGTTTCTGTTTCTGCAGAAATGCTTCAGAAGGCACTTTCAGATATTGTTAAAGTAACTTATAACTGCCTTAGTGTTGATGGTGATACTTCTACTAATGATATGGTGAGTGTTATGGCTGGCGGGCTTGCTGGAAACAGCCAGATTACATCAGAGGGGGAAAGTTATAATATATTTAAACAGGCTTTATATATTGTAATGCTTGACCTTGTAAAAATGCTGGCAGCAGACGGGGAGGGCGCTTCAAAGTTTATTGAATGTAAGTGTGAGGAAGCGCCTGATACAGATACAGCTGTTAAAGCGGCAAAAAGTGTAGTAAGTTCTTCACTTGTCAAATGTGCAGTATTTGGTGGTGATGCCAACTGCGGGCGCATTCTCTGTGCAATAGGCTATGCAGATATTGATATTGATGTTTTAAAAATTGATGTGGAACTTGAATCATCTGCTGGAAAGATTCTGGTGTGCAAGGACGGCATGGGCCTGCAGTTTTCAGAAGAGGATGCCGCTAAAATACTTGCACAGGAGGAAATATATATTAATATAAACTTAAACCAGGGAAATGCCAGTGCAAGGGCATGGGGCTGTGACCTTACATATGATTATGTTAAGATAAATGGTGATTACCGTTCCTGATTACCGTGTTTTTCCCAGAAATTTTTAATACATGTACCCATATAATTTCTATTTACGATATTATATGGGTACCATTCACGTGGAAATAATTCTATATAATCCTGCCTTAAAAACCTTTCATCAAGAAGCAGTATAATACCCTTATCAGTGCTAGTCCTTATAACCCTTCCGGCCGCCTGCAGTACCTTGTTCATTCCCGGGTACTGGTAGGCATAACTAAAACCTGAGCCCTTATTTTCATCAAAGTATTCACGGAAAAGTTCGTTTTCAGTACATACCATAGGAAGCCCTGTGCCAACTATAACAGTGCCGATAAGCCTGTTATTCTTTAAATCTATCCCTTCACCAAATATACCGCCCATTATACATAAACCGATTGTAGTATATTCCGGGTTGTCTGTAAAATTTAAAAGGAAGTTTTCCCGTTCATCTTCATCCATTGAAGCAGCCTGTTTACATATATATATTTTATTGCCGGAATTATCTATATAATTATTTCCATCATCCGTTGAAAAGTTATTTGAATGCAGATATCCGTCCAGATAAAAGTTTATATCCTCCATCATTTTATATGATGGGAAGAACACCATATAATTACCTGTTTTAAATTTTGTGAAATCATAAATGTACCCTGCAATTTTTTTATATTCTGCCGGAGTGCGCCTTGTATATTTTGTACTTGTATCTGAAGCAGCCATTAACAGCCTGTTATCTGCTGGAAAAGGTGATGGCGCATATATTGCATAATCATCTGCCCTTCCTGCAAGCTGTTCCATATAATAGCGGACTGGCAGCAGTGTTGCAGAAAAAAACACAGCAGAGAGCCCCTTGTTTAAGCAGTTGCCAAGGTTTGTGGACGGGTCCATACATTTTAAATGAAGGCAGAAGAAACTGTTTTCTGTATAGTCCCCATATATAATATATTTAGAATCAAGTATTTCATGTATACTTAAAAAATTATATATTTTAAAATAGAAATCCAGGAGTATTTCACGGATTTCAGGCTTTAATGGGTGCAATGATACAGACTGCTGCTGGAAATATTTATCAAAGACGGCAGAAAGCCTCATAAGTTTTATTATAAATTCTTCTATATCCTTAACACTGTATTTTTGGACTTCATCACAATCCCTTTTAAGCGCAAGAAGGCACTTGTTACATTGTTCCAGTGCATTTGTAATTTTTCTGCTAATAGTTTTTGTTGTCTTTTTTAGCTCAATGAAATCTTCTTTAATTAGTGATGCAGAGTACATTTCACGTGCCCTGTCAACAAGGTTGTGTGCCTCATCTATAAGAAATACATAATTATTCTGGCCCTGGTTTGCAAAAAAACGTTTAAGGTTTGCCGAAGGGTCAAATACATAATTGTAATCGCCAATTATTGCATCAGCCCATATAGCTGTATCGAGGCACATTTCAAAAGGGCATACATTATGTTTTTCTGCATATCTGGTTATAATTTCCCTTGAAATATTATCTTCATGTGTGATAATGTCAAAGACAGCATCATTTACACGGTCAAAGTGTCCAAGTGCCCTTTCACATGTTGAGGGGTGGCATCTGGGCTTGCCAAGTATACATATTTTTTCTTTAGCGGTTATAGTAAGGCTTTTTAGTGCCATGCCTTTGCCTGAAAGGATTTTAAATGTTTCTCCTGCAACAGTCCTGGTTATGGTTTTGGCAGTAAGGTAAAATATTTTCTCTGCAATGCCTCCGCCTATTGATTTAACAGCAGGAAACAGGACAGATATGGTTTTGCCAACGCCCGTAGGGGCTTCTATATAAAGCCTTTTTTTGCGCAGTATAGACTGGTACACGCCTTTTACAATAGTATCTTGTCCTTTACGGTATTCAAATGGAAATTCTAAATCCTGTATTGAACTATTTCTCTTTTTATGCCATTTTATCTGCCATGCTATCCATTTAGCATACTCATTAACCAGATTGTTAAACCAGTTTTCTAAATTGCCAAATTCCATGATTTCGTTAAAATAACGGACATTTTCTGTAGGGATATGGCAGTATGCCATACGTATGCCAATATGTTCCAGGCCGTGTTTTACTGAATACATATAAGCATAACAAAGAGCCTGCGCACGGTGTACGGCAACAGGTTCTTCCATTGCTTCAATGTCATTATACACACCTTTTATTTCATCTATAATAGTTCCTGTTTCATCTGTGAATATGCCATCAGCCCTTCCTTCAAGTGATAATTCAAAACTAACGCCATCATATGTTACAGGCATTGTTATGCTTAATGCTGCTTCGGCATTATAACCAGGTCCCATCCGGCGCTGCAGCATTTTGTGGATGCGTGTCCCTTCCTGCATTGCAGCAGGGTCTTTTATCCCTGATGATGATAACAGGCTGCCAGAGCGTAATATAAATTCAACAAGGCTGCGTACTGGAATCTTTGTTGTATACATATTATTTCCTTTCAAAATACTTAACAATATAAAACTATAATAATTTATGGAGCATATCCCTGTCCCATAATACTACACCAATTTTATTAGCAAGCTTCTGGGCGCTTGTAGTAAAATACTGGTTGGTAAACACAACTGCAACATTACATCCATAATAAGCACGTCCTGCATATACCTGCTGTACTGCTTCAATCCCGACAGGGTTACTGTATCTTTTGCACTGGATTGCGTATTTGATATTGTCTTTGGTTGCAAGTACATCTACGCCAAAATCCCAGCTTGCCTGGGTTGTTTCCGCGTGTTCAAAACCGTTGGCAATTAATATATCACAGGTAATGTGTTCAAATGCTATGCCATCCATTACATCAAGTTCATGTAAAGAATAACTTCCTTTCCGGCAGAATCCGCGCCTGTGCCTTGCCCTGATAATTTTATATAAACAAAATGCAGTAAAAAGAACCCAGGTTGTTATACATATAGAGATAAAACCTGCATCTTTGCTTTTACTGCCTGCTATAGCTAATATAAGCATTAAAAAACCTATTATCATAAGAAAAATATAAAACGCAATTTTAAATGTAATTTTATCTGGCTTTATCATATGGAAATCCCTTTCTATTATGCTTCATGTTGTGCCTTTTATTATATCAGAACGCTAGTTCGGTGTAAATATAAAATATGCGGAATATGTAAATTTTTTCTGTATACCTGTATTTTTTGGATTTCCATATTTTTGACATAGACATTTCTTTGTGGTATCATAATAAGCGTGTATAAAGTGGCAATATGTAGTAAGAGGAAACTATAAATTAATTTACAGTTTTGAAGGAATGAGGAGGTATATATGGTTGTCCAGCCAAAAGTAAAAGGGTTTATGTGTACAACAGCGCATCCGGAAGGGTGCAAGGCAGCAGTTAAAAAGCAGATTGAATATGTAAAGTCAAAGCCAAAGGCAGAGGGGTATAAAAAAGTCCTTGTGATAGGTTCATCAATGGGATATGGCCTTGCAAGCAGGATTGCAGCTGCATATGCCTATGGTGCAGATACTGCCGGGATAATTTTTGACAAGCCAGGCAAAGAGAAGCGCACAGCATCAGCAGGATGGTACAATACAGCGGCATTTGAAGAATTTGCAAGAAAAGACGGGCTTTATGCCAAATCATTAAATGGCGACGCATATTCACAGGAGTTAAAAGATGAAACTATAAGGTTAATTAAAAATGACTGGGGCAAGGCAGATATGGTAATATATAGTATTGCTGCGCCAAGAAGGAAAGCGCCGGATGGTGTTACATACCGTTCTGTCCTTAAAACAACAGATAAAGAATATACTAATAAAACAATAGACCTTATGACAAATAAAATTTCTGAAGTTACAATTCCTTGTGCAACAGAAGAAGAAATTAATGATACAATTAAAGTTATGGGTGGTGAAGACTGGGAACTCTGGATTAAGGCTTTAACAGATGCAGATGTGCTTGAAAAAGGTGCACTTACAGTTGCATATTCTTATATCGGGCCAGAGCTTACTTATCCAATCTACTATAACGGGACTATAGGCAGGGCAAAAGCAGATTTATATAAATCAGCAGATAGTATAGATGCAAAGTATCCTGGCATTTCAGCGTATGTATCTGTAAATAAAGCACTTGTTACGCAATCAAGTGCAGCAATCCCGGTAGTCCCGCTTTATATGTCATTATTATATAAAGTAATGAAGGATAAAGGACTGCATGAAGGATGTATTGAACAGATGTACAGGCTTATGGAACGTATCAGTACCAGCGGCAGAATACCAGTAGATGAAAAACGTCTTATCCGTATGGATGACTATGAGATGAAAGAAGAAGTACAAAATGAAATTATAAAACTCTGGGAAAATGTTTCAGAAAATAATATAAAAGAAATTGCAGATATAGATGGATACTGGAAAGAATTTTACGGAATATTTGGATTTGGAATAGAGGGTGTAGACTATGATGCAGATGTAGAAATACAGGTGGATATTCCAAGCCTTACAGAATAATATAAAGATTTTTATATAAATAAAAAACTTCTGCCATAATTAAATATAACTCTGGCAGGAGTTTTTGTGTATATTGTAAATTTTTTGAATTATACTTGTGAAAATTCCGTTAAAAGGTTATAATATAAAGTAACAAATATTTATAAAATTGTTAATTATTTTAATAGAAATGAAAAATATAAAGGAGGGGGTAATATGGATAAAGTAATTACTATAGGCAGGCAATATGGAAGCGGAGGAAGGGAAATAGGACAGAAAATTGCAGAGCATTATAATATTCCGTTTTATGACAATGAACTTATAACAAGGGCAGCAAAAGAAAGTGGTTTTGCTGAGGAAACATTTGCAAGGGCAGAGGATAAAGCAACTAACAGTTTATTATATTCACTTGCAATGGGAATCAATGTTTATGGAAACCAGGATTTCGGGTTTAATGGTTTGTCACTTGATGACAGGATTTTCCTTGCACAGTCTGATATAATCAGGAAAGTTGCAGAAGAAGGCCCTTGTGTAATAGTAGGCAGATGTGCGGATTATGTACTTAAAGAATATGAAAATGTATGTAATGTATTTGTCCAGGCTGCAATGAGCTTCAGGATTGACAGGGCAGTAAACCAGTATGGTAATGATGAAAAATCAGTAGCAGACATAATTATTAAAAACGATAAACGCAGGTCAAATTATTATAATTACCATGTTGGGGAAAAATGGACAAATCTTAATAATTATGATTTAGTTGTAAGAAGTGATTTAATGGGAATAGATAATACTGTGGATTGTATCTGTGCATATCTTGGCAGATAACAGTTATAAAGTACAATGGTATGCCGTGGTTTACAGGCATATCTGGTAGTGGAAGGGGGTGCCGGTTATGGAACAGAATCTTGAAATGATTAAAAATATAATTAAAAATGGCAGCAATATTGTTATTCTTGGCGGAATTGAAGTAATGATGGAAGCAGGGCTTAATGGTGTAAGGGCTGAACATATCGCATATGATATAGAACAGAAATATGGATATTCAAATGATGATATTGTATCCTCTTTGTTTTTTTCAAGGCGTGTAGATATTTTTTATGATTATTATAAAGAAATCATACTTAACAAAGAGAAATTAGAACCAACATCTGTACATGAAGATGTTGCAAAATTACAGCGTTATGGGAAAGTTGACACGGTTATAACAAGAATGGTATATTCGCTGTACCAGAAGGCAGGATGTGACAGGGTTATAGAACTCCATGGTTCGGTTGAACAGAACCGTTGTCCGGCATGTGGAAAAATATTTGGGCAGGATTATATAAGAAATGCAAAAAATGTACCTTTATGTGATACATGTAATGTGCCTTTAAGGCCTGGCTTTGCCCTTTTAGGGGAAATGATAGATAATGGAAAAATTACCCAGGCAAGCTGTGCCGTGGAAAGAGCAAATATATTAATGGTTCTTGGGGCATCGATAAGGTCGCCGCTTTGCAGGTATATTATAAAATATTATAGCGGGGATAAAGTAATACTGCTTAATAAGGAAGAAGCGCCAGGTGATGACAGGGCAGATTACAGGGCTTATGGGAATGTTGGCAGGATGTTCCATTATATTGCAGATTTTTAGAGTGATAAAAATTACCATACACAAATATTTGTTTTTGATGTTATTTTCTTGACAGATATAAGCAGAAAATTTATAATTGGTTTTTAGGGTAACAAATTGTTATCTGTGCCGTGTTTTGTACGGTATAAACAATAATTTTAGTATTTTGTGGTGGTAATAAGGCAGAATGGTTTTCTGTCTTGCAGGCGTGTTACTGTGCACTGTCTGGTACAGGCCTGTTATGTGTAAACAGTGCAGGAATGAGGTTAAAAATGAGACAAAAAATTATGTCAGTTTTTATGGCAGCAACATTAATGGTGGGAGCTAACCAGACTGTAACACCATCAGCTGCTATAAGGACAGCAGGTGCAAATGCTAATGCAGTATCAGTGGCTCTTGGGAGTTCCCATAGTGCCGCAGTATTAAAGAATGGCAGTCTGTATTGCTGGGGAAGCAATGATGCAGGCCAGGCTGGAAATAATTCAGATGAACAGCAGGACAAGCCAGTTAAAGTCCTTGATAATGTTGCAGAGGCAGCACTTGGTACTGCACATAGTGCTGCAGTAACAAAGAATGGTGATTTATACTGCTGGGGAAGCAATGACAATGGACAGCTTGGGGACGGTTCGGGAGAAGACCAGCCAAAACCAGTTAAAGTCCTGGGTAATGTTGTATCTGTGTCACTTGGTGATTTACATAGTGCTGCAATAACAAAGAATGGTGATTTATATTGCTGGGGAAGCAATACAAGCGGACAGCTCGGTGACGGTTCAGAAGAGGACCAGGAGAAACCAGTAAAGGTTCTGGGCAATGTAGCAACAGCAGATTTAGGATATTCCCATAGTGCTGCAGTAACAAAGAATGGTGACTTATACTGCTGGGGAAGCAATGACAGCGGGCAGCTTGGGGATGGTTCAGAAGAAGACCAGCCAAAACCAGTTAAAATCCTTAGTAATGTATCAGAAGTATCATTAGGCGGGGCACATAGTGCCGCAGTAACAAAGAATGGCGATTTATACTGCTGGGGAAGCAATGACAGCGGACAGCTTGGGGACGGTTCAGAAGAAGACCAGCCAAAACCAGTTAAAGTCCTGGGTAATGCAAAATCAGTATCATTAGGCAATGCCCATAGTATTGCAGTAGCAAATAATGGTGACTTATACTGCTGGGGAAGCAATGTAAGCGGGCAGCTCGGGGATGGCACAGGAGAAGACCAGCCAAAACCAGTTAAAGTCCTGGGTAATGTAAAATCAGCTGGTTCTGGTGAGGCACATAGTGCTGCAGTAACAAAGAATGGTGACTTATACTGCTGGGGAAGCAATGACAGCGGGCAGCTCGGGGATGGCACAGGTGATGAACAGGATAAACCAGTTAAAATCCCAATTAATACAAGTAATTCTTCTGCTTCTGTAAAGATTGGCTATACAACAACAGCAAAGAAACTGGAATATGAAGTAATTAAGGTAAATGCAAATGGTACAGGGGAAGTTACACTTAAAGGCACTTCTAATAAGAAGAGTAATAAGGGCTTTAAATCATTAAAGGTTGTGGACAGCATTAAAATTAATGGAAAAGCTTTTAAAGTAACATCAGTTTCAAGCAATTCTTTTAGCGGCTATAAAAATTTAAAGACAGTTGTTATTGGCAAAAATGTTACAAGTATTGGTAATAAAGCATTTAATAACTGCAAGAAAGTGAAAAAACTTACTATTAATTCTTCAAAACTTAAATCTGTAGGAAGTAAAGCAATAAGTGGAATTAATAAAAAAGCTAAGATAAAAGTTCCTAAGAGCTCATTAAAAAGTTATAAGAAACTATTTAAAGCTAAGTCCGGATATAAAAAGACAATGAAAATAAGCAAATAACTATTGCCTGCATTTTAAAAATGCCAGGGGCACACTGTTAAAAACAGTGTGCCCCTTTTCTGGTTTTGTATGTAATTGTTGATAATAACACCTTGCTGGAAAAAGTTGAAAAAAGTTGAAAAAAGTTATTGACAAGATATTACATGTATGGTAGTATATAACACGTTGGCGCAAGAAAGCCAATAAATAAAGCACATTGATAACTGAACAGTAAAACAACCCTGAAAATTCTAAAACAAACCT
>CAJTOK010000039.1 GCA_910577825.1 uncultured Lachnospiraceae bacterium
ATTTTACAGGTTTTTATGATGAAATGATTTCTTTTATCCGTTCATTGTTTGAATCTGCACTAAAGACAAATGACAGCCTTAAATTTGCTGTGATTACAGGTTGCCTGCGTATCAGCAGGGAGAGTATTTTTACAGGGCTTAATAACCTGAAAATAGTTTCTGTATTAGATGAAAGTTATGCAGAATATTTTGGTTTTACACAGAATGAAGTTGACAGTTTTCTGGAATATTATGGAATAACCAGTAAAAGAGATGAAGTAAAAAACTGGTATGATGGTTATTTTTTTGGTAATACAGAAGTATATAACCCCTGGAGCGTAATTAACTATATTTATGACATTACCAATAAAAATACAGATTTTCCAAAACCTTACTGGTCAAATACATCTTCCAACAATATTGTACACGAATTAATTGAAAAATCAGATGATAATACAAAAAATGAACTGGAAGGGCTGGTTGCAGGAGGGACAATGGAAAAACCAGTACATGAAGATATAACTTACGAAGATATATGGCAGTCCCAGGACAATTTATGGAATTTCCTGTTTTTTACAGGATATCTTAAAGTAATAAATAAAAGGTTTGAAGATGATACAATTTATCTGGACTTAAAAATCCCTAACAGGGAAATACGCAGCATATACAGAAATAAAATAACAGAATGGTTTAATAAAAGGATAAAGACAGAAGATTTTTCAGGTATGTATAATGCTGTAATAAATGGTGATGCGGTGGAATTTGAAAACTGTTTAAGGGAACAGCTCCATAGAAGTATAAGTTTTATAGACAGTGCAGAGAATTTTTACCATGGTTTCCTTTTAGGGATTTTAACTGGTCTACAAGGATATGAAAAACTCTCAAACAGGGAAAGCGGTGAGGGGCGTTATGATATTGTATTAAAACCTTATGATGAACGCCAGTCAGCTATAATTCTTGAACTTAAACGTGTACAGAGGTTTACAGAGATGGAAAATATGTGCTATGAGGCATTACAGCAGATAGAGGATAAACATTATGATGCAGGGCTGCTTGATGAGGGATATATGGTTATTAAAAAATATGGCATATGCTTCTGTAAAAAAAGCTGCAGGGTAATGGTGAAAGAATAATACAGGGGATAAACATTATTTTTTCTTAAATCTTTATAGAAATGCTTGCTTGTGACGCAACGTAATGAGATATACTATTTGAGGAGGTGGGATATGGATAAATATAAAGCTATACCGCAAGGTTATATGTCTATTGGTGAAGTTGCAAGAAAAATGGACGTTACTGTACGGACATTGCAATATTATGACAAAGAGGGCCTGCTGTCCCCATCTGCCATGAGTGAAGGAGGGCGCAGGCTGTATACAGATAAAGATATAGTAAGGCTTCACCAGATTTTGTCCCTTAAACATTTAGGTTTTTCTTTGGCTGATATAAAGAACCGGCTTATTCCGCTTGATACACCAGATGGAATTGCTGGTGTCCTGATGGAGCAGGCTGCTGCTGTCAGGCAAAAAATAGAAAGCCTGTCTGAATTGCTGAGGGAACTGGAAGTTTTGCGGGAAGAAGTCCTTCAGATGCAGTCAGTTGACTTTACAAAATATGCCGATATTATTGTTAATCTGCAGATGAAAAATGATTTTTACTGGCTAATTAAACATTTTGATGACCAGACTCTTGACCATATCCGCAGCCATTTTGATAAAGATAGCGGAATTGCGTTTATGAATACTTTCGTTCAGCTTCAGGATGAAGTAATAAGGCTGCAAAATGCAGGTGTTGCTGCAGACAGTGCTGAGGGGCAGAGTTTTGCAAAATCTTATTGGGATATGATAACGGATTTTACTGGCGGGGATATGAGTATGCTTCCCAGGCTTATTGAATTAGGGCAGTTCCAGAATACAGACCATAAATGGAAAGAGTTCCAGGATATTGCTAATAGATATATTGAACAGGCATTAGGCTTTTATTTTTCCCATTTAGGCATTGACCCGTTTAAGGAGGAAATATAATGAATGAGGCTATAAAAACCAGTAATTTAACAAAAAGTTATGGAACCCATGTTGTACTGGATGGTTTAGATTTTTGTGTACAAAAGGGGGAAATTTTTGCTTTGCTTGGTGTAAATGGTGCAGGTAAAACAACATCTCTTGAATGTATTGAGGGTTTAAGAAAATACGATGGTGGAAGTGTTATTATAAATGGAATAACAGGTATCCAATTACAGTCAGCTTCTTTGCCAAGGTATATTAAAGCACTGGAAGCTGTAAAACTGTTTGCTAAATGGAATAAAACCCCTCTTGATAAAACAATGCTTGATTCTCTTGGTATTTATGGATTTGCGGAAAAAAAGTATTACCAATTATCGGTGGGGCAGAAGCGGCGGCTTCATCTGGCACTTGCTTTAACGCGTAATCCAGATATTCTGTTTCTTGACGAACCAACTGCAGGGCTTGATGTTGAGGGCAGGCTGTCTTTACATAAGCAGATCCGGCATTTAAAGGCAACAGGAAAGACAATTATACTGGCAAGCCATGATATGGCAGAAGTTGAGAATTTGTGTGACCGGATTGCTATTCTTTCAAATGGAAGGATTGTTTTTACAGGGAATGCCAGACAGCTGGCTGAAAAAACCGGGAGGCATTATAATATCACAATCCAGACTGGAAACGGAACTGAAAAGTATGAGTCTGGAAATATCGGGGATTCTTTACTTACGCTGCTTATGCAGTACAAAAAAAATGGAGAAACTGTCATAGATATCAGGATAGACCGCGGCTCACTGGAACAGCATTTTATAGAAATTACGAAAGGGGCGTAATAATGAAAGCTTTTTTATATGGGGTTTCTTTACAATGTAAATTAGATATAAGGAGCAAGACATTACTTATAACTTGTTATATTGTGCCGCTTTTGTTCTTTGCAATTATGGGCGGCATATTTACATCAGCCATGCCTGGAGCAGAATATACGCTTATCCAGTCAATAACTGTATTTGGTGTGACAATGGGAGCACTGGCTGGCCTGCCTCCTTCTCTTGTTGAAATTTACAGTGGTGATATTAAAAAGGTTTACAAAGCAAATGGCGTCCCATTATATCTTGGCCTTGTTTTAACTAATATTTCAGCATATATCCATTTGTTTATTATGAGCATTATTTTATATATTGCTGCGCCACTGGCTTTTAATGCCAGGATACCAGAAAATCCAGCCAGGTATTTTATAAGTCTTGCTGTTTTTATTGCGGTATCGCTTAGTATTGCCAGTGTAATTGGACTGGCATTAAAAGACCAGGCAAGGGCTTCTATGTTTTCTATTATTGTTTTTGTACCTTCTACTATGCTTTCCGGAATTATGTTTCCAGCCAGTATGCTTCCAAAAACGTTTGAAACAATAGGAAAACTATTTCCGGCTTCATGGGGATATAAACTAATGTCAGAAAGTGTCTTTAAATTTGAAAACCTTTTGCCACTAATTTTGTTTTTTGCTTTAGCTGTTGTTGTATGCAGTATTCTTCTGCAAAGAATTGACAAATATTAAATCTGGATGTAAATTTAGTTAGTTTTAATCTTTCTGTTTATCTAAATTATAGCAAAATTGTGCATTTTTACTTGATTATACTTTGTACATGCGTTATAATAGATACAATAAACAGTAAAGGAGTGGTATTATGCAATATATTATTAGTGGGAAAAACATTGATGTAACGGAAGGTCTTAGGTCTGCAGTTAGTGACAAGATAGGGAAGCTTGAGAGGTATTTCACTCCAGAAACAGAAGTGCATGTTACCCTTAGTGTAGAGAAAGAGAGGCAGAAGATAGAGATTACCATACCGATGAAGGGAAATATAATAAGGGCGGAACAGGTTAGTGATGATATGTATGTTTCTATAGATTTAGTTGAAGAGATTATTGAGCGCCAGCTGCGCAAATATAAGAATAAGATTATTGACCAGCAGCAGTCAGCAATAGGCCTTAGCAAGGCTTTTGTGGAGGAAGAGATAGAAGAAGATGATGAGATTAAGATTATCCGCTCCAAGAGATTTGCAATGAAGCCAATGGACCCGGAAGAGGCATGTATCCAGATGGAGCTTCTTGGACATAGTTTTTATGTTTTCCGCAATGCAGCAACTGATGAAGTAAATGTTGTTTATAAAAGGAAAGGTAATACATTTGGACTTATAGAACCAGAATTTTAGAATATATTTATAATGGGTAATTACTATAAATAGCTGCAAGGGCATATAAGTCCTTGCAGTTTTTATTTAACCCAGGAAGAGTTCCCATAATATTTCAGGGTCCTATGCTGTGTTTTTTATTTAACCGTTTTTTGATTCTGTTATCTGCTGTTTTATAAATCCATGCAATAATCCTGATACATAGAAGGACCGGGTATATAACTGCAATTATAAGGATTCCTGTGTAAAGTTCCCGTTTGGTATCACGCACTTTTGCTGCATTTTCCCAATATGGATATGCAACAGGCTGTGTACCTGATGTCTGGTAGAAGAAATTCTTCAGGTTATCCATAATGTAAAAGAAGTCTGTTCTTTTGCTGTTTTCAGTTATTACCATTTTACGGTTTTCTGCACCAAGGCTTTTTTGCATAAGGTCTAAAGCCCAGCCCTGTACAGGATTGGGAATTACTGTTTCATAACATGTAATTGGGATTTTATCTGTTTTTTCCCCTGTACCTGTAGTATTGCCAGTTTCCCCAGATGTATTATTCTGTATCTGGTATTCTTTGCAAAAAGCACTGTAAGGCAGCCATGCACGGTTCATGTCCCCATATGTCTTTTTTTCCTCTTCCTGCTGGCTTATATCTACTACACCTGCTACATAATATGTGCTGCCATTTATTGTAAATGGCATGCCTGCTACATTTTCCCCGCCAAAAAGCTTCCATGCAAGTTCTTTATCAATTACAGCACGGTCTTTCATAACATCATTATCTGAATATGCAAAGCCGGACAGCCAGACAGGCTGGTGGAAGAAAAAGAAATCCCCGCCTGTTGCTGTCACTTTTGCATTTGCTGTATTTTTTCCACTGCTAAATTCCATTACGCCTTCACAGCTGAAACAGTCTTTTATAATTTCTTTATTATTATCATTATTATTATTATTACTGCCTTTATTTGAAATAGAGTTTTCCTGGAACGACATTTGTAAACTGCTGGTAAGCGAATCCCTGTCACTTTCTTTCCAGTTTTCTTCCGGGGACATATACACAGAAATATATGCAAATCTCTGTTTGCCTGACTGCCAGTGTATTGCTGCATTGGTTTCATTTTCCCTTTTATTGGTTTTATGCAGCAGGCACAAGCATGCCAGGGCTGTAATAATACATAACAGAAATGCTATAAATCTTATTTTGTTTTTTACTCTGCCTGAAAAAACTTTCATATAAATCCTCATGCCTTTCCTTTACTGCTGTGCAAGGCGTACATAATCACCTTTTTCAACAGCCTTTGAAGCAGTAGTAATAATATTTGAATAATTATCAAATCCAGCTGATACTGCTGACTGTGTTTCATTTTGTGCAAGAACCTTTACTTCTTCCCTTACGGCAATATAACGGTTTCCTACAGGGCTTGTTTTTTCCTGGATTACCAGTACAAATTTGCCATCACTGTCTTCACGTATTGCACTTGTAGGGACTATGTAATCATAATTTGCCTTTTTCTCGCCAACAGATATGCTTAATGAAGTGCCATTTTCAATATCACCGCCTGAAATATTAAATACAAGGGTTTTGCCAGCAGATGGGTTTTGTGTATCTGTCTTTATATTTGACAGGATTACCTTTATATCATCATCTAATATATTTAATACTGTAGCATTATCACCACGTTTAACCAGTTTGCTCTGCTCCATTGTCACAGGGATGCTTATCTGGTATCCCCTGCCGCCTGGCTGTATATGCAGCAGGCTGTTTCCTGGTGCTGTATTTTCCCCGGTCTTTGCAGTTATATCAGAAATAGTGCCGGCAAGTTTTGCCCTGATTTTTAAGTTTTTGCGCTTCTTTTTAAGGCGGCTGATTTCATTTTTCTTCTTTTGGATTGTTTCTGCCTTCTGTTCATTATCAAGCGAAGCCATCTGGATTTTAAGTTTATCATCTTTTTTTTCTTTGGCAAGGTTTACATAAAGGGTTTCAAGAGCCTTGCGCTTCTCCTGTACAGTCTGGTTCAATGTGTCAGCTGCACTGTCATCTGCCTTTTGGTAAGAATCCACTTTTGCCTTGGCAGCTTCATAATCTGCCTGGAGCTGCGCATATAAACTTTCAAGCTTTGTCTTCTGGCTGCTTAGACGGGATTTCTGCCCTTTTAATTTTTTAATATTGTCTTCTATCTGTCTAAGCTTTGCGCTGTTTTCAGTTTTCAGTGCACTCTGTGCATCTTCAAGCTGGCGCTGTGCTTCTTTTAATTTTTTCTGTGCATTATAAAGTTCTGCCTCTGCAGTTTCAAGCTGTGCTTTTTTGCCTTCAGCCAGTGATTTTTCATTTTCAAGTGAGTTTATCTGGTTCTGTACTTCTGAAATGTCTTCCTCTTTTTCTGAAATATCTTTCCTAATCTGGCCTACTTTTTTATTAACTGTTACTGCTGCATTCTTTTTTGCAATTTCAAGGTCCTCCTCTAAATCATCAAGTTCCCTTTCCTTAGCTTCTATCTGTTTATTTATAGAATTATATTCCTGTTTTGCACTGGCTAGCTGTTGCCAGTACTGTTCCCTTGTTTCATCATCAGCAGAAGAGTAAAGGTAATTAAGTTCTGAAATATTGGCATTTGCATCTGCTGCCTGGGAATGAAGGTCAGATATTTCTGCTTTACAGTCACGTATTTTTCTATTTAAGCTTGTAATAGTATCATCTGCCCCTTCTGTCATAGATTCATTTAAACTGGCTGTTAAATCTGAAAGCTCCCTTTGTAAATCTTTAAGCTCTTTCTTTTTTGCCTTTAATTCCTCTTCAATAGTTGTGGCGGTACTACTGTCCCCATACTGTTTCACTTTATCCTCAGCATCTTCAGCTTCCCTTTTTGCTGATGTTACTGCTGCATTAAGCTCCTGGAGGTTTCCATCATTTTCACCGCCCAGTTCTGCCTTTTCATTTTCAAGGCTTTCAAGTTCAATGTCAATCTGTGAGATTTCATCAGTTTTTTCTGCTACTTCATCAGCCTTTTCTAACATTGCTTCTTTAGCATTACCCGCCTTCTCTTTAAGCTTTGCATACATTTCTTTCTTTTTAATGTTTTCTTTTTTGGCATCTTCTATATCTTTAAGCGCCCTTGCCAAATCCTTTTTGGCATACTTTATTTCAAGTGAATCTGAGGCATAGCCAGGGACAGGCATTTCAAGCAGTGACTTTGCGTACTCATGGTTAAGCGTCATAAGGTCTGACTTTGCCTGGTTAAGTGCATCTGCGCTTGATTCACCTGCAAGGACAAATAAAACCTGTCCTTTTTTAACCTTATCCCCTTCTTTAACCAGTATTTTTAAGATTTCCCTTTCCTTTTTGCAGCTTACATCTACAGGCTCTCTTGCTTCAACATAACCTTCACCACGTATTTTTGTAGTAAGAGTGCCTGATTCTGCATAGGCAGTTTCTACCTCTGCAAGCGAATAGTTCATAATAGTATTGGAAAAAAATGTAAGTAAAAGCATAATTACCAGAAATATAATAGCAATATTTTTAACTATATCCTTGCGTTTCTGGTATTTCTTTTCTAAATCCTGTTCTGCCATAAGAAATATTCTCTCCTTTCTAAGGGCACACTTCTTAACCCTTTAATCCGCCAGAATAAGAAATACCCTCTACCAGATATTCTTCTCCGTATAAAAATATTAAAATGCCTGGAACCATATATACCGTTGCAACCGCAAATGCAAGGCTTATCTCACTTGAATTAATTTTGGAAAGAAAAACCGAAAGCGGGTGCATCTCTTCGTTTTTAAGCAGTATAAGCGGCTGTTCAACCATATTCCAGTAGTCAATAAATATAAGAATTGTTACAGAAACCATTGCCCCTTTGCACAGAGGAACGCATATTTTGGAGAAAATCTGCCATTCACCTGCGCCGTCAATCTTTGCTGCTTCTATAAGTGACCCTGGTATGCGCCGCATAAATTTAGTAAACAGGAATACACTAAAAGGGGAAGTCATCCCTGGCAGCCAGATTGCCCATTTTGTATCCAGAAGTCCGAGCCAGTCTGTTACGAGGTAATTAGGGACAAGTGTTACCTGGTATGGAAGGAGCATAAGTATAATATATAGAAAAAACAGTATTTCCTTTACCCTTCCACGGAACCTTGTAAAGCTGTATGCCGCAAATACTGCAATAACAACCTGTACTATAAGTACTGGCACAGTATATATTACTGCATTCCAGAATTTC
Organism: uncultured Lachnospiraceae bacterium; assembly: GCA_910577825.1. GTDB lineage: Bacteria > Bacillota > Clostridia > Lachnospirales > Lachnospiraceae > Butyribacter. Next base: position 8,381 of record CAJTOK010000039.1, read on the forward strand.
AACAGATATTCAGGGCTGTTAAAAAGAACTGCCGCATACTGTTTAAATGTCACCATATCAGGAATAAATTTAAGGTTTACTTTTTTTGATATATATCCTGCACTTTCTTCATCATTAAAAACCATCCCGTAATTTGCCTTGATTTCCTGCGGGCTCATAAATGAATTGGCTATTGTAAGGACAGTAGGAAGCATGAAAAATACTGCCATTACCAATGCAATTACAAATAATACCACAGATTTTTTATGCCGTTTTTTATACTTTAACCTGGAAGGTTTAATCTTCAAAATCCTCACCTGCCTTGTTTTCAATAAAGAATAAAATACCTATTACAATAATCATAAATACACACATTACAACAGCTGCTGCTGACAGTTTCTGGTAATCTAAGGATTCAAAAGTATTGTTCATAAAATGCTGCAGCATATAAAGCGATTCGTAGGGGTAAGCGCCTGACAGAAGGTAGACTTCCCTGAATACTTTAAATGAATTCATAAGTGATAAGATTATTACAAATAAAACAGTTGAATTTATATACCTTAGCTTAATCCTGAAAAAGATTGTAAACTTTCCTGCTGCTTCAAGCTGTGCAACTTCTATTATATCTTTTGGGACACTTCCAAGTGCTGCCATAAACAGAATCATATTGTAGCCTAAGTTCTTCCATAGGAACATACTGATAACAACAACCATGCTGTAATCAGATTTGAGCCAGTCAATGCCCTTAAAGCCAAAAACTTCAAGCAGGCTGTTCATAGCCCCGTGTGCATTAAAAATAACCTGCCATATAAGCACAACTGAGGCCACGGGAACCATCATAGGGCAAAGGAAAAACGTCCTGAACTGGCTTTGCCACGGTATATTGGCATCAAGCAGTACTGCAAGCAGTAAAGAAAGCACTACTGCAAGTGGTACTGCAATGGCTGAAAAAATAAGGCTGTTTTTTGCTGCCTGCAAAAAAGCAGCATTGGAAAAAAGCGTCTTAAAATTATCAAGGCCTGCAAACTTGCCATCTACAGGCCCGTCAACCAGTGAATAATAAATAATTACTATAAACGGTATAACCATAAATACCATAACACCGGAAAAGCTTGGTGCAAGGTATATGGCTGATACCAGATGTTCCTTTAAATGGAGCTTTTTAATAGCTTTATTTCTTTTTTTGCCCTTTTTAAGAATTTTCACTGACATAGATTTTTACCCTGCTTTGCAGGACTTGTGCTGTTTCTTTGGCAGTCTTGTCACCTGCAAAAAATGCCTTTGTTTCCTCGTCAATTATTTTAATAATATCACTAAAAAATGTGTCATAATTATCTTCTTTCCCAATCCTGCCAACCATGGAACGGAATAAGTCCATATGTGCTTTTGTATATGGCTTTATTTCTACTGTAAAATCATCCATTGAATATGTCTCGCCCTCTATAGGGGTTACTTCTGTACCATCATCATCTGTATATTTCTTAGTTGCCATGGCATATTCAATTTTCTTTTCCAGTACATCTTTTCTTATAGGAAAACCATTGTATCTGGATACCTGTTTCTGGTAGTCATATAAATAAAACCTGCGCAGGAATTTCCATGCACCTTCTTTATCACTGCTTTTTTCTGAAATAGCCAGGCACGCATCACTTGAGCCCATTGCAAGTTTGTTGTTTTTATCTTTAGAAGGCTGGCTGATGATATCATAGCCGCCCTGGTTTTTATATAACTTTTCATTAACCTGGATATCTGAAAAATCATACAGGTACATGCTATTTAAAAATTGTTTCCCGCTTTTTATAAGATTAGGCAGGCTTTCTTCCTGTGAATCTAAATCATTTTTTTCCATTTCTTTTATATACTGGTCGGTTGTCTTGAAATTCTTTGAGAATTCAAGCATATGTATAAATTCTTCAGAATCAAGGTTTACTTCACCTGTTTCAAGATTAATAAAATCATCCATCTGTGAACCAAGCATATTTTGTATAAACCAGTCACTTGTCATGCCCTGCATAAATACACTGCCCTCTGGCATGCTTTTATATTTTTCTTCCATTTCTTCATATGTCCAGCCTTCCATGCCATTAAAAATCTTTTTGGAACCAGCAAGGGCATTTATGGAAAATGAAGTTGGCAGGTAATAAAGTTTGCCATCATGTTCAATGGTACTAATTACTGAATCCACAAAATCTTCCTTTTTGACTTCATTATCTTTCTCAATAAAAGAATATAAATCAGCCAGAAGCCCCTTTTTAATATATAAAGATTTAGATAAACCGCCCATTTCTATAATATCTGGCACATTGCCTGATATTATATCAAGGTTCATCTGTTTCTGGGGGTCTTCATATGTACCATAGCTTTTTATCTCAATATGGTAATCATCATTGCCTTTATTATATTTTAAAATTTCATTTTTTAAGTCCTGGTTTATATAATTAGATGCCAGTGTAAGCCTTTTCTTTTGCTTTGCCTCAGAATATTTCTTTTTATTAATATTTGCTATTTCAATATCTGCGGAAGAATCATCATTATATGAAGTGCTTATAACAGTCCAGCCGTCATTATCCATTATCTGGAAGTCTGATACATTATCACCATTAATATCAATATTTATCCAGTTAAATAAAAGCTCTATTTTATTTTTGCCCATGTCGCATTTATATATCCCGTCCTCATTGTTAAAATATATAATGCCTTCACCGCCCTGTTTTACCTTTCTGATATTATATATCGCGGTGTCATTAAAATCTAAGGGCTTCCCGGTTTTGCCAGTGTCTATATCAAGTTCACAAATCCTTGTACCGCCTGCACCGTCTGCACTGCCTAAAGTATAAACTTTACCGCCATTTGCTGTAAAAATACTGTCAATGTAACTTCCTGTTTCAACTTTATTTGCCTGTGAACCATCCTTATTAAAAATATAAATCTTATCTTCTGCATTTGCTATTAATTTTTTATTTGTATAAACTATGCTGCCTAAATAAAACTCTTCATTCTTTTTAGTTTTAGGCTTTAACTCGGTACGTCCTGATAATTTGCCATTTTTATCCAGATTTGATATATAATATCTGGTACTGCTGGTATCTGTCTTCTTATTATAGGAGTAAGCAGAGGTCAATATATTCATATTGCCGTCTTCATCTATAAATAATCTATCTGTGTTTTCGTCCTTTTTCAGCCCTTTAATCTCTGCCATATCAACTTTCTTGCCATCCAGCGTGCTTGTCATAAGGTAACTTGTATATTTGCCATCATCCTTTTTTGTATCTGCTTCATAATGGGAACCCGTCATATAGATATTATTATCTTTTATAATTGACTGGCTTACATATTCAACTTTTACATTGCCAAGGTCATTAAACTCTGGCTCATATATGTACTCAGGAGTGCTTTCCTTGCCAGAATCATTTCCGCTTTCCTTGCTACATCCTGTAAATGCTATTGTTATTGCAAAAGATGCCAGTGATACCGTGAAAATCCTTTTAATATTATTTTTGGCCATCATTTCCCTTCACCTCTGTTTTTTATATTTAATTTTTCTATACTATACTCACGAACGATTAGATTTTCCTTTCTGCACAGCACGTATTGCCCGCTTATGCAATATGGGCTGTGCAGAAAGGAAAATCTTAACGGCCGTCAGTATAATTATTATAATACCAAATATACTTATATAACATAAAAAAATGTTTAAGATATTCTTACAATTTTCTTTCTGTGTGCAATCTTATTTAGTTGGAGGAGTGGAAGCTTGCTATTATAAATCCAGCAGTGCAGCAATTTCTGTAAAGTTAATAAATAAATCATCATAGATATTTACTTTAATAACCGAATCAAAAGAATACTGGCTGTTTATAATATTACCCTCAAAATAGTTTACAGTAATGGTCTTTTTCCGTGGGTCTGCAATCCAGTATTCACGTACCCCGCAGTTCTCATAGTGGTAAAGTTTACGTATATAATCATCTGCTGGATTTCCGGGAGAAACAATCTCAATTATGAAATCAGGCGCACCATTACATCTTTTTCCGTCCAGTTTGCTTTTATCACAGATTACCATAATATCAGGCTGGACAATTATAAGTGGCTTATCAGACAGTTTTACATCAAATGGGGCACTAAATATACTGCAAATCCCTTTTTTGCGGATTATATAATTGTTTATAACAGTACAAAGCTGCATGGAAAGTGACTGGTGTATTTGTGAAGGGCTTGCCATATCATAGAGAACACCATCAAAGACTTCTGCCCTTTTTCCTTCTGGAAGGGCTTCGTACTGTTCCAGGGTAATTTTTTCTGGCTGGGGCTGTAATACTGGTGGCATGGTAATACTTCCTTTCTTAGTTATTTTTACGGTTTTGCTTTATCAGCATAATATAAAAACTATCATAAATCAATTAATAAGGTCTGGCTGCCAAAGAGTAAATTGCCAGCGCCAATTTAATATTATAACAATTAACCTATAAATACATTTTTCCCTTCAAATGCAAACCCGTATTTTTTTATACGTTCTGCTGGAATGCCTTCTGCTTCAAGTGATGCAGCATAATTCTTTTCTTTTATTTGCAATAATGCGGCATTGGCTGTATCTTTTAGTGTTTTTTCGTCTTCTGCATCATGTACTTTAAATTCCATAATAATTGCATTGCAGTTATTGTTTTTAGGTTTAAGCATGACATCATAACGCCCGAAACCACTTTCCCTGTTTGAAGTAATTATATACCTGTCTGACAGTTCTACTATAAGCCCGAGTATAAAACCATGGTAGAAACGTTCTGGTTCTGCATTCCCAGACGGGAGGTTCCCAGTATCAAAATAACTAAAGGTTGCAAGGGCAACTTTATTCATATAATAGTTCATTGCTTTTTTGTCATCTGTTAATAATGCTTTAACAAAATCATTGTACGCAGGGGAATAATGTTTAAACCAGCTTTCAATAATTTTGTTAAACATTAGTTTTACTTCTTTATTAGTAAGTTTTAGAAAATATTCTTCATTCCCGATATTTTCATCTATTGTGTATTCTTTTACTTTTAAATACCCGCTTGCAAGCATAAGGCTCCATATTGCATATTCATTGTGGGAAAGCTGGCTGAATATAATTTGTTCATCTATATTTGTTTTTAATGTACCCCCGTCCAGAAGGTTTTCCATAGTAATTTTTATGTCCCGGCTGCTTTCGCGTACCCAGGACAAACGCATGAATAAACAAATTGTAAATATTACCAGTTTCTGTTAGAATAAAACAAAAATTGGAGGATAATTATATGGAAAAACTGTTACAGTGGATGGAATACATTGAAGATGTACGGCAGGAGAAAAAAATACGGCATAAACTTAAGGATATCCTGGTAATAGTCTTGTTTGCAACACTGGCAAATGCAGATGACTGGGTGGAAATTGCAGAATTTGGGGAAGTTTATGAAGATTATTTAAAAAAGTACATAGGACTGGAAAATGGTGTGCCATCACATGATACAATACAGAGGGTAATGGGTATGGTTTCACCAGAATCCATGCAGCAGCTGTATGTAAAATGGCAGGGACTGCTGGACAGCCGTGAAGGGGAAGCACTTAAAAGGATTGTCTGCATAGACGGGAAAACTATGCGTGGGAACAGGCGGAAAGAAGAAAAACCGCTGCACATTGTGTCTGCATGGAGCAAAGAAGACGGCTTTTGCATGGGACAGAAAGCAGTCATGGAAAAAAGCAATGAAATTACAGCAATCCCCATGCTTTTAGAAAATATACAGATAAAAGGCAGCATTGTAACAATAGATGCAATGGGCACACAGACAGCCATAGCAGAAAAAATAAAAAGCAGGCACGGGGATTATATGCTTGCTGTAAAAGGAAACCAGAAAACATTATATAATGATATAAAAGATTATTTTTCAGAAAAAGAGTTCCTCAGAAAAATAAAAGAAAACGGCAGCTATAAAAAAAGCATTGAAAAAGCACATGGCCAGCTGGAAACCAGGGAATATTACCAGACTGGTGATATAAAGTGGCTTTGCCAGCGCAAAGACTGGAAAGGCATGAAAAGCATAATAATGGAACGTAAAGTACTGGAAAAAAAGGGGAGACAGCATACAGAATACAGGTATTATATAAGCAGCATTGCAGAAGATATAAACCTTGCCAGCAGGGCAGTGCGGGGACACTGGAGTGTTGAAAGCATGCACTGGCATCTTGATGTGACATTCCGGGAGGATTATAATATAACAGCAGACAAAACAGCCGCCCAGAACCACAACATAATACGTAAATGGTGTTTAAGTGTGCTTAAACTTGCAGAGCTGTCCCTTAAAAATAAAAGGCTTTCATTAAAAAAGAAACGTTTTGCTATAAGTTTAAAACCAATAAAATTCTTAGAGGAGGTATTGAATGTTTAAAAACTAAAAAAATAGTATATATTTATTAAAAGGGATGTTATAATTATTCATGCGTTTGTCCTGTCGCGTACCAGTTTGTTTATAAGGCTGTTGCTGCTGGTATTTGCCCAGTAGGCTGAAAGTTTTTTTTCATTAAGGAAATTAAGGACTGACCAGGGGTTATAGATATCCTTTCTTCTGCCAAATGTAAAACCGTCATACCAGTTTTTAACGGTTTCTTCCATATCAGAAAGCCCAAATTCAGAAAGGGCATCTGATACTTCTTCTTGTGTAAATCCAAAGGAATCTGTATATTTATCTGAAGTTGTTGTTACCACTTCAAGATTGTTTAAATCTGAAAAAATACTTTCTTTGCTTATATTTGTAATTCCTGTGATAATTGCCCTGTATAGTGACGGGTTTGTTTTAAAAGTGGAGTTAAACAGGTTTCTTATAAATGATACGGCTTCATTCCAGTATCCATTAATATATGCTTCCTGCATTGGTGTATCATATTCGTCCAGAAGGATAATTACTTTTTTGCCATAGTAGCGGTGCATAAAATTACAAAGCCTGTGAAGGGATATTGTTGCATCTGTTTCCTGCATATCATCAGAAACCCTGTTAAAGTATTTTAAATCTTTATCTGTAAGTATGCCGCTGTTTTCTATAAAGCCATTCTGTATATATAAGCCGGAAATTATCTGGCATAACCTTGTTTTCATTTTGTCAAAAGTATTTTCCTTTACATTGGCAAAACTAATGCTTATTACAGGATATGTCCCATACAGGCTGTGGTATTTTTCTTCTTTCCAGATATTTAAAGATTCAAAAATACTGTGCTGCCCGGCATAATTTAAAGAAAAAAAACGTTCTGCCATGTTTATATTAAGGGTTTTGCCAAAACGCCGCGGCCTTGTAAGCAGTGTAACGCTGCTGCCATTTTCCCACCATTCACGTATAAAGTTTGTTTTATCCACATAGAAATAGTTGTTCTGGATAATTGTTTCAAAATCCTGTATTCCTAGTGCAGCTGTCCTTGGCATATAAATTCCCCCGTTCCTGCTTTTTTATAGTATATTACCACAAACAAATCCTATTGTAAAAATAATTGAAATTTACTTGTGTGCTTTATGGTGGTTTTATACTGGAATCTGAATAGTAAATTAGAAAAATGTGCAATAATAAAAAATATGAGTTGATTACAGAATGATTTAATGATATACTTTAGAATGATTTGTTTGTTATTACTTATAATTAAGAATATATAGGAGTGAAATTCATGGGTTTAATTAGTAAGATATTTGGAACACACAGCCAGCATGAGGTAAAGCGCATAATACCGATTGTTGATAAAATAGAGGCTCTTGCTCCGGAATATGAGAAGCTTAGTGATGAGGAACTTAAGGCAAAGACGCCTGCATTTAAAGAAAGGCTTGCTAATGGTGAAACGCTTGATGATATCCTGCCTGAAGCATATGCAACGGTCAGGGAAGCAGCTACGCGTGTGCTTGGTATGCGCCATTACAGGGTGCAGCTTATTGGTGGTGTGATACTGCACCAGGGACGTATTACAGAGATGCGTACTGGTGAAGGAAAGACTCTTGTATCTACACTTCCTGCATATCTTAATGCACTTGAGGGCAAGGGGGTGCACATTGTAACTGTTAATGATTACCTTGCAAAGCGTGATGCTGAATGGATGGGGCAGGTACATGAGTTCCTCGGGCTTAAAGTTGGTGTAATTCTTAATGATTTAAGCAGTGATGAGAGAAGGGAAGCATATAACTGTGATATAACATATGCCACTAATAATGAATTAGGTTTTGATTACCTGCGTGATAACATGGTTGTATATAAAGAAGAGCTTGTGCAGCGTTCACTTCATTATGCAATTATAGATGAGGTTGACTCTGTACTTATAGATGAGGCACGTACACCGCTTATTATTTCAGGGCAGAGCGGCAAGTCAACGAAGCTTTATGAAGCCTGTGATATATTTGTAAAACAGCTTGAAAAGGGTACTGCAAAGGAACTTTCAAAAATAGATATCCTTATGAATGAAAAAGAAGAAGAAACAGGTGATTATGTTGTTGATGAAAAGGACAAGAATGTAAACCTTACAGCAGAGGGTGTAAGGAAAGCTGAGAGGTTTTTCCAGGTAAAGAACCTTGCTGACCCTGATAACCTTGAACTGCAGCATAATATTAACCTTGCATTAAGGGCACATTCACTTATGGCAAGGGATAAGGATTATGTTGTAAATAATGATGAGGTCCTTATTGTAGATGAATTTACAGGGCGTATAATGCCAGGAAGAAGGTTTTCAGACGGGCTCCACCAGGCTATAGAGGCAAAGGAGCATGTAAAGGTTAAGAGGGAAAGCAAGACACTTGCAACTATTACATTCCAGAATTTCTTTAATAAATATAATAAGAAGTCAGGCATGACTGGTACAGCTATAACAGAGGAGAAGGAGTTCCGTGATATTTACGGGATGGACGTAGTAGAAGTACCTACTAACCTCCCTGTAATCCGCAAGGATTATGATGATGCTGTGTATAAGACACAGGAAGAGAAGTTTAATGCTGTTATAGCGGATATTGAAGAGGCACATAAAAAGGGACAGCCTGTGCTTGTTGGTACTATTAATATTGATACATCAGAATACCTTAGCGGCAAGCTTAAGAAAAAGGGCGTGCCGCATAAGGTACTGAATGCAAAGTTCCATGAACTTGAAGCTGAAATAATAGCTGATGCAGGGCAGAAGGGTGCAGTTACCATTGCTACAAATATGGCTGGGCGTGGTACGGATATTAAGCTTGGCGAGGGTGTCAAGGAGCTTGGCGGTTTAAAGATTGTAGGCACAGAACGCCATGAGTCAAGGCGTATAGATAACCAGCTGCGCGGGCGTGCAGGAAGGCAGGGCGACCCTGGTGAATCAAGGTTTTATATTTCACTTGAGGACAACCTTATGCGCCTGTTCGGTTCAGAGAAGCTTATGGGGCTTTTCTCTGCAATGCCTGATGGTGAGCAGGTAGAGCATAAGATGCTTTCAAGTGCTATTGAAAGCGCACAGAAGAAGATTGAAGGCAATAACTTCGGCATAAGGAAGAACCTGCTTGAATTTGACCGTGTAAATAATGAACAGAGGGAAGTTATATATAAGGAACGCCGCCAGGTGCTTGACGGTGACAATATGCGTGATACTATTTATAAGATGATTACAGATGTTGTGGAGAAATGTGTTAATTCAGTAATAAGTGATGATTCTTCTGCGGAAGAATGGGATATACATGAATTAAATAATATACTTCTTCCTATTATACCTCTGAAGAAAATAAAGCTTTCTGAGGAGCAGGTGAAACATATTATAAAGGCAGAACTTATACAGCAGCTTAAAGAGGAAGCTGTAAAAGTATATGAAGCAAAAGAAGCAGAGTTTCCTGACCAGGACAGCATACGTGAAGTTGAGAGGGTTATACTTCTTAAAGTTATTGACAGGAAGTGGATGGACCATATAGATGATATGGACCAGCTCCGCCAGGGCATAGGGTTACAGGCTTACGGCCAGAGGGACCCGGTTGTGGAATATAAGTTTGCAGGCTTTGATATGTTTGATGCAATGATTGATGCAATTACTGAGGAAACTGTAAAAGCACTTACGCATATACAGGTAGAGCAGAAAGTTGAGCGTGAACAGGTAGCAAAGGTTACAGGGACTAATAAGGACGAATCTGTACAGTCTGCACCAAAGAAAAGGGCAGGCAAAAAAATACAGCCAAATGACCCTTGTCCTTGTGGAAGTGGCAAAAAGTATAAGATGTGCTGTGGCAAGAAGTTATAAAACAGGGAATTGAGGTGAGTGGATGATAGAGTTTGATAATATAAAGGCTGTGCTGGCAAAGTATGAAGGACCTCTTAGGGATATGGCTGATTCACTCGATTTGGATAATAAAAGGGACAGGGCAGAAGAACTTGACAAAACTATGGAGGAACCGGGTTTCTGGGATGACCCGGCTTCTTCTGCGTTGGTAGTACAGGAAAGCAGGAAAATCAAATCTGTTATTGAGAGATATGAAAAACTATGCAGTGACAGGGACGATATGCTTGTGCTTATAGAAATATCTGAAGAAGAAAATGATGCAGGCACGCTTCCTGATATTGAAGCTTCGTTAAAGGAATTTGAAGAGGAATTTGAAACGCTAAGGATTGAAACACTGCTAAGCGGTGAATATGACAAGGACAATGCAATCCTTACATTACATGCAGGTGCAGGCGGCACGGAAAGCTGCGACTGGGCAAGCATGCTTTGCAGGATGTACCAGAGGTGGGCAGAGAAAAAGGGTTTTCTGGTTGAAATGCTTGATTTCCTTGATGGTGATGAAGCAGGTTATAAGTCGGTGACATTGCAGATAAACGGGATAAACGCATATGGATACCTTAAGTCAGAGCATGGTGTGCACAGGCTTGTAAGGATTTCGCCGTTTAATGCAGCAGGAAAAAGGCAGACTTCGTTTGTTTCATGTGATGTAATGCCTGATATAGAAGAAGACCTGGATGTTGAAATAGCAGATGATGATATCCGGATTGACACTTACAGGTCAAGCGGCGCAGGCGGGCAGCATATTAACAAGACATCTTCTGCAATACGTATTACGCATTTCCCTACAGGAATAGTTGTGCAGTGTCAAAATGAACGTTCACAGCATATGAATAAAGATAAGGCAATGCAGATGTTAAAAGCAAAACTTTATATGTTAAAGCAGAAAGAACAGCTTGAGAAAGCAAGCGGTATAAGAGGTGAAGTAATGGACAACGGCTGGGGCAGCCAGATACGTTCATATGTCATGCAGCCATACACTATGGTTAAAGACCACCGTACAAGCCATGAGTCGGGTAATGTTTCAGGAGTTTTAGATGGTGATATAGATTCATTTATAAATGCCTATCTGGCATGGATTACACAGGCTTCTTAAAGCCGGAATGGAGGAAGAAATGATTAATATAAGTATATTAGGATATGGCACTATTGGCTCCGGTGTTTTCCAGGTTTTAAAGGAAAACTGCCAGATTATAACAGAAAGGACTGGTGAGGAAACCAGGGTTAAGTCAATACTTGATTTAAGGGAATTTCCCGGGGACTGTGCAGAAGAACTTATTGTACATGATTTTAAAGAAATTGATAATGATGACAGCATACAGATAGTAGTTGAAACTATGGGAGGGCTGCACCCTGCATATGAATTTGTTAAAGCAAGCCTTGAAAAAGGAAGAAGTGTATGCACATCAAATAAAGCACTTGTGGCTGCATTTGGCCCGGAACTTATTAAAATAGCAGAGGAAAAGAAGTGTAATTTCCTGTTTGAAGCAAGTGTAGGCGGCGGAATACCAATTATACGCCCACTTAAATCTTCTCTTGCACCAGATGAAATAGAGCAGATTTCAGGCATTTTAAATGGTACTACAAACTATATACTTACTGAAATGACAGAAAAAGGCGCAGATTTTGAAACAGTGCTTAAAGATGCCCAGGCAAAGGGCTATGCAGAAAAAGACCCAACAGCAGATATAGAAGGCCATGATGCCTGCCGTAAAATTGCAATACTTGCATCACTCGCATACGGACGCCAGACTGGTTTTGAAGATATATATACAGAAGGAATTACAAAGATTACAGACAGGGATATAAATTATGCCAGAAAGCTTGGCTCAAAGATAAAAATATTTGGTTCATGTAAAAAACAGGGGGATAAGGTTAGTGCAATGGTTGCCCCTGTACTTATAACTCCTAAGCATCCGCTTTACAGTGTTGACGGTGTATTTAATGCAATACTTGTAAAAGGCAATATGGCAGGCGATATAATGTTTTACGGGCAGGGGGCAGGAAAGCTTGCTACAGCAAGCGCTGTAGTTTCTGATATTATGGAAGCAGCAAAACATAGAGGGATAAATATAAAGACAATCTGGGACAGCCAGAAGCTGGAACTTGTACCATTTGAAGAAAGCGTTTCAAAATTCTTTGTAAGGCTTTCTGGGACAAAAGCAGAAAATGAGGCAAAAGCCAGAAAAGCATTTGGCAGTATTACACCTGTAGAAGCAGGGTACAGTGATGAATATGCTTTTATAACAGAGGAGATAACAGAAGGCGCATATGCCAGGGCAGAAAAAGAACTTGGCAATGTTATAAATAAAATCCGTATTGGAAACCAGGGTTAAAAGCAGCACAGGAAAGAAGGAATAGTAATAATGAAATATATTGTAGTATTAGGGGACGGGATGGCAGATGAACCAGTTAGCAGTATTGGCGGCATGACCCCGCTTGAATATGCCAGAACGCCTGTTATGGACAGTATAGCGCCAAAGTCAGAGATTGGGCTTGCATATACTATACCAGAAGGGATGAAACCAGGAAGTGACACAGCAAACCTTGCGGTGCTGGGATATGACCCAAGGAAATATTATACAGGGCGTTCACCGCTTGAAGCGCTTAGCATAGGTGTGCCACTTAAAGATACAGATATAGCAATGCGCTGCAATATTGTTACATTGTCTGGTGACAGCCTTCCGTATAATGAGAAAACAATAACTGACCACAGTTCCAGCGAGATTTCCACAGAAGATGCTGCTGTGCTTATGGAAGCAATACAAAAGGAATTTAATAATGATACTTATAAGTTCTATGTGGGAACAAGTTACCGCCATTTAACAATATGGGATAAAGGGGAAGTAACAGAACTTACGCCGCCACATGATGTACTTGGCCGTGTAATTGGGGAGTATCTTCCAGAAGATAAAAATTTACGTGGAATGATGGAAAGAAGCTATGATATATTAAATAACCATCCATTAAATACAGCGCGTGCAGAAAAAGGCCTTAATAAAGCCAATTCAATATGGTTCTGGGGAGCAGGCACACGCCCTGCACTTGATTCATTTGAGGGAAAATATGGCAAAAAGGGCGCAATGATTTCAGCAGTTGACCTTTTAAAGGGCATTGCAGAAGGTACAGGGATGTCCAATATAGATGTACCTGGTGCTAACGGCACACTTGAAACAAACTGGGAGGGAAAAGCAGAAGCAGCAGTAAAGGCCCTGCTTGAAGATAATTATGATTTTGTGTATATCCATATGGAAGCCCCTGATGAGATGGGACACCAGGGCAGCCTTGAACGCAAGATAAAAGCTATTGAATATCTTGATGGCAGGGTATTAGGCCAGGTTATAAAGAAGATGGACGCATCAGGCGTGGATTACAGGGTATTAGTAATGCCTGACCACCCGACACCAGTATCATGCCGTACACATACATCCGGGCCTGTACCATATATGCTTTATGACAGCACAGTAAACAGAAGTGCCGCATGGCTGTACAATGAAAAAGATGCAGCAAAAAGCGGCAACGTCACAAAGCAGGGATATACCCTTATGGGCAGGTTGTTGAAGTAAACCAGTTAGGAGGGCAATATGTTAGTAGTTAAGAAATTTGGCGGTACATCAGTTGCTAATAAAGAAAGGATTTTTAATGTAGCAAGGCGGTGTATTGAAGATTATAAAAATGGTAATAAAGTAGTAGTAGTTTTATCTGCCATGGGAAAGCAGACAGATGTGCTGCTTGATATGGCAAAGGATATTAACCCTAAAGCACCAAGGCGTGAGCTGGATATGCTTCTTACAACAGGGGAACAGACTTCAGTAGCGCTTATGGCTATGGCTATGGATTCTTTAGGAGTTCCTGCAGTTTCAATGAATGCGTTCCAGGTAGCAATGCACACAACAGCAGATTATGGTACTGCAAGGATTAAAAGGATTGATACAGAAAGAATCAAGAATGAACTGGATAACCGCCGTATAGTTGTTATTACAGGCTTCCAGGGAATTAATAAATATGATGATTATACAACACTTGGCAGGGGCGGTTCTGATACTACAGCAGTAGCACTTGCAGCAGCACTCCATGCAGACGCATGTGAAATCTATACAGATGTAGACGGTGTATTTACAGCAGACCCGAGGGTAGTCCCTAAGGCACGCAAGCTTAAAGAAATCACTTATGATGAAATGCTTGAACTTGCAAGCCTTGGTGCAGGGGTGCTTCATAACCGTTCAGTTGAAATGGCAAAGAAATATGGTGTGCAGCTTGTTGTGCGTTCAAGTTTAAATACAAGTGAAGGAACAGTAGTTAAGGAGGAAAGTAATATGGAGAAGATGTTAGTCAGCGGAGTTGCTACAGATGAAAATGTAGTGCAGATAGCAGTTGAAGGCCTTGAAAATAAACCAGGGGTTGCATTTAAGTTATTCCAGCATCTTGCTAACCATAATGTAAATGTGGATATGATACTCCAGTCAGTTGAACATGACGGTACACAGGATATCTGTTTTACAGTAACAGAAGATATGGCAGATACGGCAATGGAAACAATAGAACGCCATGCCCATACCAGCCTTAAATGCTCAAATACAGAAGTAGTAAAAGATGTGTCTAAAGTTTCAATAGTAGGTGCAGGCATGATGTCAAATGCAGGTGTGGCGGCAAAGATGTTTGAAGCACTTTATGATGCGGGCGTAAATATCCGCCAGATTTCTACATCAGAAATACGTGTAACAGTCCTTGTTGACAGGAAATATACTAAAATTGCAGCACAGGCTGTACATGACGCATTTTCACTTGAACGTTAAAATGTGCATATTACAGCAGGCAGCCAGGCGGGCAGCCGCCTGGCTTATGGAGGATTTTTATGGATATCGCAGGGCAGATTGCAAAAGAGCTTTCTATAAGGACAGGACAGGCAGAGGCAGTAATAAAACTTATAGATGAGGGAAATACTATTCCTTTTATAGCAAGGTACAGGAAGGAAGCACATGGTTCACTGGATGATGAACAGATACGTAATATAAATGAACGCCTTATATACCTTAGAAACCTTGAAGAGAAGAAGGAACAGGTACTTGCAGGCATAGAGGGGCAGGGGAAGCTTACAGAAGAACTTAAAAAGCAGATTGAAGAAGCCATGACACAGGTGGTTGTGGAAGACCTTTACCGCCCGTACAGGCCAAAGCGCAGGACAAGGGCATCTATTGCCAGGGAAAAAGGGCTTGGAGGGCTTGCAGATATAATTATGGCACAGGAAACTGCAGAAAGC
This sequence comes from uncultured Lachnospiraceae bacterium, assembly GCA_910577825.1. Classification (GTDB taxonomy): domain Bacteria; phylum Bacillota; class Clostridia; order Lachnospirales; family Lachnospiraceae; genus Butyribacter. Next base: position 23,880 of record CAJTOK010000039.1, read on the forward strand.
ATAGAAGAGCTGGCAGTGCCTTATATCTCAGTGGAAAATGAAGTAAACAGTGCTAAAGAAGCAGCAGCAGGGGCAAAAGATATAATAGCAGAAATTATTTCTGATAATGCAGAGTACAGGATGTATATAAGGAAGGTTACATTTGAAGAGGGAAGAATTATATCGGAAGCCAAAGACAGCAGTATACAGTCTGTGTATGAAATGTACTATAATTTTAGTGAGCAGGCAGATAAAATTGCCGGCCACAGGATACTTGCATTAAACCGTGGTGAGAAGGAAAAGTTCCTTGTAGTAAAACTTGAAGCACCAGAAGAGCGTATACTTTTATACCTTGCAAAAAAGATAATAACATCTTCTAATGAATCCATAACTGCTGTTTTAAAAGATACAATAGAGGACAGTTATAAAAGGTTAATTGCACCTGCAATAGAGCGTGAAATACGTAATGAATTAACAGAAAAAGCAGAGGACGGGGCAATTAAGGTATTTGGAAAGAACCTTGCACAGCTTCTTATGCAGCCGCCGGTTGCAGGCAGGAATGTACTTGGATGGGACCCGGCTTTCCGTACAGGCTGCAAGCTTGCGGTAGTTGACAGTACAGGGAAGGTGCTTGATACCACAGTTGTCTACCCTACAGCACCACAGAATAAAGTTGAAGAAACTAAGAAAGTTGTTAAAGAACTGGTTGGCAAATATAATATATCCCTTATATCTGTCGGAAATGGCACGGCATCACGTGAGTCAGAACAGATAATTGCGGATATGTTAAAGGAGATAAAAGAGCCTGTACAGTATGTAATTGTAAATGAGGCAGGCGCTTCTGTATATTCTGCCAGCAAGCTTGCAACAGAGGAATTTCCAGAGTTTGATGTAGGGCAGAGAAGTGCGGCATCAATAGCCAGAAGGCTGCAGGACCCGCTTGCAGAACTTGTTAAGATTGACCCTAAGTCGGTAGGTGTAGGGCAGTACCAGCATGACATGAACCAGAAAAAGCTGGAAGAGGCACTGGCAGGTGTAGTAGAGGACTGTGTAAATAAGGTAGGTGTTGATTTAAATACGGCATCAGCGCCATTACTTGGATATATATCGGGGATTTCAAAGGCTGTTGCTAAAAATATAGTAACCTACAGGGAAGAAAACGGGAAATTTACTGACAGGAAACAGCTTCTTAAAGTTGCAAAGCTTGGGCCAAAGGCATTTGAGCAGTGTGCAGGTTTTATGCGTATACAGGGCGGCAGCAATATGCTGGATGCAACAAGCGTACATCCTGAATCATATGGTGCAGCAGAAAAACTGCTTAAAAAGCTGGGCATAACAGATGAAGATTTAAAAAAGATACAGGCGGATGCAGCAAAATCCCTGGAAACAGATAAAACTGCAATTAAAAAGGATAAAGGCAGAGGAAATAAAAAAGGATTTGTAATAAAGAATACAAATACTGCATTCGGGGCAGCATTTGCCAAAGCATTTGGAAATGACAAAATCCCTGTAGCGGATACAGAAAAGAGAGAAAATAATAAAAACAGGGGCGGCGGCCTTGCTGGCAGGATTAAGGATAAAAAGAAAATGGCAGCAGAGCTTGGCATAGGGGAAATAACACTTAATGATATACTTAAAGAATTAGAAAAACCGGCCAGGGACCCACGTGATGAAATGCCGCTTCCTATCCTGCGTACAGATGTACTTGAAATAAAAGACTTAAAAGAGGGAATGGTATTAAAAGGGACAGTACGTAATGTAATTGACTTTGGAGCATTTGTCGATATAGGCGTGCACCAGGACGGGCTTGTACATATATCACAGCTTTCTAATAACAGGTTTGTAAAACATCCGCTTGATGTAGTAAGTGTTGGTGATATTGTAGATGTAAAAGTATTAAGCGTGGATATAAATAAGCAGAGAATACAGCTTACTATGAAAATATAGACAGATGTTTTTTACACTGTAAAAAGATGTTCTAAGTGGGGATATGGATAATGGGATTTTTAGATAAGTATTTTATTGAAACCAGGAATGGTTCTAAAGTCACTTACAGCGAAAGTGATTTAAATAAACTTGACAGAATGTATGAAAATGAGGTTTTAGCCAGGAAGAATAAAAAAATCATATCACCTATGCGCAAGGTAATGCAGAAAAGTTTCCATTCACAAGTAAGGGATTATGCTTTTGAGCGCATTTTAGACAGGCATCTGTATACATTTAAGTACCTGCTTGTAATACCAGACCCATATGGAGTGGCAAAACAGACAGCGCTTATATTATTTAATTCATCTAAAACATGCAGGGTGCATTACTGTGTGGCGGGCGATGCCCCTGAATATAATTTTGAGGGTGAATCTGTGCCGGCAACAAGGCACAGGGTGGCTGTAATGGGGCTTTACCAGGGCAGGAACAACAGTGTTTCCTTAGAGCTTATAGATGAAGAAAATAAAGTTATAAAACACAGGGTAATAAATATATATATACCTGCTGTATCAGACAAGCTAAAAAATGTTATATATAAGACAGACAAACAAATGTCACATTTTCCATTTATTCTTCTGAATGGAATAAATTTCAACCCGGTAACAATAGATGGTGGGGGCAAGATACGTTATTCACTCCAGTGCAAGACAGGAAAGCTTGGCATGATACCGTTACAGAACGGCAGGTTTCTTATTGCGGACAGGACAGCAAACCGCATAAATGAGTTTGGGATGGTGCAGCCATGCAGGTACCATGAAATGGATTACCTGGGCAGGGTTTACAGGACATTCCTTTTAGAATACAGTATAGGCCGTGCAATAACACAGGAAGGCAATTCACTTTTCCTTGTTACATCATCAGACAAAAACCATATTTCAGACTGTATAATAGAGCTTGATATGGACAGCGGGAAGATTATTAATAAATGTGAACTTTCCACAGTGCTTAGTGACAAGTACAGGACAATAAAAAACTGGGCAGATATAACAAGGCTTGAGTACCATGATGGCATAATGTATGTTGTAGTTAAAAAACTCCACTGTATAATAAAGCTTGACTGGAACAAAAGGAAGTTAAAATGGGTGCTTTCACCAGAAAAGGCATGGAAGGGCACATTTGTAGAAAAGTATCTTTTAAAAAATGCCGGCATGGAAGGGGCAGTATGTATGTGCCCTGAATATATAACTGTGCCAGGCGGGTTTAACGGGGAATATGATATTATATTATTTGATACATGTTCTGCCAGCAGGATTAAAACAGGGTATAAGCCAAAAGATATTTCAGAAGTAAAAGTTATCCATATTAATGAGGAAGAAGGGGTTTATAAACTGTCAGACAGTACAGGGCTTGAGAAATCACAAAGGTATGGCAGTGCATTTTATTCTGCCTGTGGCGGGTATATGCTTGCAGCAGAGGGCATTTTAAAGGATAAAGGGTTAAAATATAAGTCCTGTATAGCTGAAAAAGATATAAAAAGCGGGGAAATAATAAAAAGGGCAGAATTTACAAAAGCATTTTTAAATACATGGGAGTTTAAACCAAATATACCAGATTACTGCCAGGCATTAGAGATAAATAAAGATGCCATTGCTGGAAGTTTACTGCCCCCGGAAGAGTTTGAAGGGCAGATGCCGCCGCTTGCAGACGGGAGGATTGACAGGGAATATTTTGGCAGGGCAAGGATATGTGGCAGCCTGTTTCTTTTTGCAATGGTGCCAGGCATTATAGACAGGATATACCTTATTGGGGAAGAGAATAAATATGTACAGGATTATTCAGGCATAGAGCCTGCGGACAGGAAAATGTTTTTTGCCATTATGCTTGACGGCTTAATGCCAGATGAATATTTTGTATATGTTGAAAGTGAAGGCCTGGCATATAAACTTAAAAATGAAATCAGGGTTACTGGCAAAAAAGGTAAATAAAATATTAAATGGAGGAGATTATGGACCAATTATCACATTTAGATGAACTGGAGGCAGAGGCAATTTACATTATGCGTGAAGTTGTGGCAGAGTGTGAAAAGCCTGTTATGCTGTATTCTATCGGGAAGGACAGTTCAGTTATGCTTCACATTGCTTTAAAAGCATTTTATCCAGAGAAGCCGCCTTTCCCGTTCCTGCATGTGGATACTACATGGAAGTTTAAGGAAATGATACAGTTCCGTGACCGCATGGCAGAGAAATATGGGCTTGAAATGCTTGTGTATACTAATGAGGAAGGCAGGAGCCAGGGCATTAACCCGTTTGACCACGGTTCTGCATATACAGATATTATGAAGACACAGGCACTTAAACAGGCACTTGACAAATACCAGTTTACAGCTGCATTTGGCGGCGGGAGGCGTGATGAAGAAAAATCCAGGGCAAAAGAAAGGATTTTCTCTTTTAGAAATTCAGCACATGCCTGGGACCCTAAAAACCAGAGGCCTGAAATGTGGAAACTTTTTAATACAAAGATATTTAAAGGTGAGGAAACAAGGGTATTCCCACTTTCTAACTGGACTGAAAAGGATATATGGCAGTATATAAGAAGGGAAAATATTGAGATACCATCACTTTACTTTGCAAAAGAACGCCCTGTTGTATACCGTGACGGCAATATAATTATGGTTGATGATGGCCGTATGAAACTTATGCCTGGTGAAGAACCTGTAATGAAAAAAGTGCGTTTCCGTACACTGGGCTGCTATCCGCTTACAGGCGGCATTGAATCAGAAGCAGATACACTTGATGCAATTATAGAAGAAACATTAAGTGCAGTTTCTTCTGAAAGGACAAGCAGGGTAATTGACAATGAGGCAGCAGGAAGCATGGAGAGAAGAAAGAGAGAGGGGTATTTCTAATATGCAGAGTTTACTTAAATTTATTACATGTGGCAGTGTAGATGATGGCAAATCAACACTTATAGGCCATATGCTTTATGATGCAAAGCTGCTTTTTGCAGACCAGGAAAGGGCGCTTGAGCTTGACAGCAAGGTAGGCAGCACAGGCGGTGCAGTTGATTACTCGCTTCTTCTTGACGGGCTTATGGCTGAAAGGGAGCAGGGAATTACTATTGATGTAGCATACCGCTATTTTACTACAGATAACAGAAGCTTTATTGTTGCAGACACCCCGGGCCATGAAGAGTATACAAGGAACATGGCAGTAGGCGCTTCATTTGCCAGCCTTGCGGTTATACTTGTGGACGCGTCAAAGGGCGTGCTGGTACAGACAAAGCGCCATACCCGCATATGCTCGCTTATGGGCATAAAGCATATTGTATATGCAGTAAATAAAATGGACTTAATAGATTATGACCAGAATACATTTAAAGATATTTCAAGAAACATTAAAAAAATGACAGCAGAATACGAATTTGATTCAATGTTTATAATTCCTGTATCTGCTACTGAAGGTGATAATATTACTAATGTATCACCTAAAATGCCATGGTTTAATAAAGGTACTCTTCTTAATTACCTTGAAAATATAGATGTGTCCACAGAAGCAGAAGAAACAGGTTTTGTAATGCCTGTACAGAGGGTATGCCGTCCCGACCATACATTCCGCGGGTTCCAGGGACAGATTGAGGCAGGAAGCATATCAGAGGGTGAAGAGGTAATGTCACTTCCAAGTGGTGAAACCGCCAAAGTAAAAGCTATATATAACCAGAATGCGTTTATGACAGGCAAGGGCAGCCAGATGGCATTTAAAGGGCAGGCAGTTACAATACAGCTTGACAGGGAAGTTGATGTATCCCGTGGATGTATGCTTTGCAAAGATGCAGGGCTTGCCGTAGGCAAGATGTTTACTGCAAAACTTCTCTGGATGGATGACACAAAACTTGTAGCAGGTAAGAATTATTTCTTAAAAATAGGCACTAAAATGGTTCCTTGTGTTGTTATGAACATTAAATATAAAATTGATGTCAATGAAGGAAACCATGTACAGACAGACAAGCTTTATAAAAATGAAATTGCAGTATGTGATATTTCATGTTCAGATAAAATTGTATTTGATGAATTTAAGAACCATAAAGAACTTGGCGGGTTTATACTTATTGACCGCATAACTAATATGACATCTGCATGTGGTGTAGTTGAACACCCGCTGCGCCGTGATGATAACCTTACATGGCACAATATGGATATAACACGCGGCCTCCGGGCAGAACAGAAGGGACAGAAGCCAGTGACAATATGGCTTACAGGGCTTTCGGGCGCTGGAAAGTCAACAATAGTCAATGAGCTTGAGAAGAAGTTATTTGCAGCAGGAAAGCATACAATGGTGCTTGATGGTGACAATGTACGCATGGGCCTTAATAAAAACCTGGGCTTTAAAGAGCAGGACCGTATAGAAAATATAAGGCGTATTGCGGAAGTTTCAAAGCTTATGAATGATGCAGGAATAATTGTGCTTACATCATTTATATCGCCATTCCGCCTTGACAGGCGCAATGCAAAAGATATAATCGGGACGGACAGTTTTATAGAGGTTTATATAAGCACACCGCTTGAGGAATGTGAAAAACGTGATACCAAAGGGCTTTATAAAAAGGCGCGCAGGGGCGATATCCCTAACTTCTCAGGTATATCAAGCCCTTATGAAGCACCAGAGAACCCACAGATAGAAATAGATACAACAGGAAAGAGCTTAGATGATACAGTGGATTATATAATGGGGCAGCTGGAGCAGTATATGTAAATAAGAAAGAGGAAAGTTATGGATTTGCAGAGAGAACTTGAAGTATCTATAAAAGCAGCTATTGAAGCAGGACATGCTATTATGGATATTTATAATAATGCAGATGATATGCAGGTAACTTATAAAGACGGTGATATGCCGCTTACAGCGGCTGATAGGGCTTCTAACAGGATAATTGTTGATATGCTCAGGAAGGAATTTCCAGAATACAGTATTTTGTCCGAGGAAGAAAAAGACGACAAAAGCCGTCTTGCAAATGATTTTTGCTTTGTAACTGACCCGCTTGACGGCACTAAGGAGTTTATAAAGAGAAACGGGCAGTTTACTGTTAATATTGCCCTGTCTTATAAGCACCAGTCTGTAATGGGGGTTATATATGTGCCTGTAACTGGTGAACTGTATTATGCCGCCAAAGGGAAGGGTGCATTTCTTGACAGCGGCAGCGGCAGGGCAGTACAGATTAAAGTGTCAGATTGTACAGACATGGAGAAGATACGCCTTGTAATGAGCAGTTCACATGGCTGTGAACAGATGGACAGGCTTATAGAAAAGTATAAGATTAGCAATTTTGTAAAAATGGGCAGTTCCCTTAAAGGCTGCATTGTGGCAAAAGGTGATGCGGAGCTTTATTACAGGTTTAACCCTACAATGGAATGGGATACAGCAGCAATGCAGTGCATAGCAGAAGAAGCAGGGGCTGTATTTATGCAGATGGATAATACACCAATGCTTTATAACCGTGAGGACAGCCTTAATGCCAAAGGGTTTTATATTATAAACAATGCTGCCAATAAACTTGAATTACAGGATTAAAACAGACAGGGACGGGGGTATGGCAGATGAAGCCATTAGGTAAAATTAACAGGCAGTTATCTACTACACAGGTAATTGCCCTTGGTTTTATAAGTGCAATACTTATAGGTGCAGTTATTCTTTCGCTGCCAGTATGTTCTGCCAGCGGGGAATTTACACCATTTGCAGACAGCCTTTTTACATCAGCGACATCTGTATGTGTAACAGGGCTTGTCACTGTTACAACTGCAGAACACTGGAACTTATTTGGCAAAATAATTATCCTTATACTTATACAGCTTGGCGGCCTTGGTATTGTATCATTTACAACAGGCATAATGATGGTTATTGGAAGAAGGATAACACTAAGGGACCGTATGCTGCTTGAAGATGCCTTAAACCTTGATACGCTTACAGGTCTTGTTAAATTCCTGAAAAGAATATTTAAAGGTACATTTGCAGTTGAAAGTGCCGGGGCTGTCTGCTATTCATTTGTATTTATACCCCATTATGGAATTATAAAGGGAATATGGTATTCCGTATTCCATTCTGTGTCAGCATTCTGTAATGCAGGCATTGATATACTTGGCAGTAACAGCTTTGTGCCATATGCGTCAAATGCCTGGATAAATATTGTAACAATATGCCTTGTAATAACAGGCGGCATAGGTTTTCTTGTATGGTGGGACATTACAGGCAGCATAAAAAAGCTTATACAGCATGAATATACAGTTAAAATGGCAGTTAAAAAGCTGCACCTCCATTCCAAAATAGTAATTATAACAACATTTTTCCTTATAACAGGAGGTGCAGCCCTTATATTTGCACTGGAATTTAATAATCCTGGAACTATTGGCAATATGGGGTTTTTTAATAAAATCATGGCAAGCTTTTTCCAGTCAGTAGTGCTGCGTACAGCAGGATTTATGACATTTTCACAGTCAGAAATGTATAGTTCAACCATTATTGTCTGTTTATTTATTATGTTTATAGGAGGTTCTTCTATAAGCACTGCCGGGGGGATTAAGACAACAACATTTGCAGTGCTGTTTTTAAGTACACGTGCAACAATAAAGGGAAGCACACATCTTGTTGTCTTTAATAAAACCATCCCGCATAAAACAGTACAGAAAGCACTTGCTGTAACAGTAGTAAGCCTTATAGTGCTTTTTATTGCCACATTTGCACTTCATCTTGTAGAAGGCGGCTCACTTCTTGATGCCACATTTGAAACCACAAGTGCCATTGCCACCGTAGGTCTGTCAAGGGACTTCACAGCCTCAATGGGCATATTTGGCAAATTAATAATCACTTTTTGCATGTATCTCGGAAGGATAGGCCCTATATCCATGGTTATATTTTTTAACAGGCAGCAGCAGGGCAGCAAATACTTCTCATATCCGCACGAGGATATTACAGTAGGGTAGCCAGGTTATTTTGCAGTATTAATATATAGGAATGGAGAATTATAAAAAATATGGATAAATCATTTGCAGTTTTCGGGCTTGGCAAGTTTGGGCGCAGTGTTGCAACAGAGCTTGCAAACGCTGGCGCAGATGTGCTGGCCATTGACAATGACAAAGAAAGGGTACATGCCCTTGCAGATATAGTAACATGTGCTGTGGCAGCTGATATACGTGATACAGAAGCCATGGAAGACCTTGGTATATCAAATATGGATGCAGTTGTCGTAGCAATTACAAGAAGCCTTGATGCAAGCATTCTTGCAACAATATTCGCTAAAGAATCAGGTGTGCCATATGTAATTGCAAAATCACAGGACGAAACACACTCCAAAATATTAAAAAAAGTCGGCGCAGACAAGGTAGTACGCCCGGAACTTGAAACAGGCATAAGGACTGCAAGGCATCTTGCTACAGGAAATATACTTGATTTTGTTGAACTTTCTGAAACAATTAAAATGATAGAGATAAATATAAAGCCTGAGTGGGCAGGCCACACATTACGTGAACTGGATTTGCGCGGCAGGGAGCATATAAATGTTATCGCATTACGCAGGGATGGTGAAATTATAGTTAATCCAGACCCTGACAGCACACTTACACCGGATTTGTCAATGTTAATAACAGTAGAGAAAAAATACCTGCACAGGCTGATAAAATAAACAGCAGCCTGGCGGCAGTATGCCAGTATATAATTACAATTTTTTAAAAGGATGCTATTTATGGATACAGAAATTAAAAATGCTGTAAATGCAACAGGTAAAGAAGCACAGTATGATGAAAGTGCAAAACGGCTGTTAGGACAGAAAATAATACTTGCACATATACTTATAAAAACAGTTAAGGAATTTAAAGGCATGAAACCAGAAGATGCCATGCTTTACATTGAAGGAAAACCATATATCAGCTGTGTGCCATTAGAGCCAGGTCTTACAAACTCTGTAACAGAAACAGACGGGAAGCGTGTAACAGGTTTTAACACTGAAAATTCTGAAATAAAAGAAGGGCTTGTAAGGTTTGATATTGTATTTTATGTACATATCCCGCAAAACGGTGATAGCAGTGAAGACAGCCTTGTACAGATTATAGTAAATATAGAGGCACAAAAGAGTGCTGCCCCTGGATACCATTTATTAAACAGGGCAATATTTTATGTATGCCGCCTTATATCATCACAAAAGAGCCGCGACTTTGAAAATTCAAATTATAATGATATAAAAAGTGTTTACAGTATATGGGTCTGTATGAATATGGATGAGGACAGCATGGAGCAGATAAGCCTTAAAAAGAAACAGATATTAGGTTCTTATAGCTGGCAGGGTAATATGGATATGTTTAATAATAGTAATGATTGGTCTTGCAAAAGAACCAGCAAAGAATGACAAAAAACACAGGCTTCACCGTCTTCTTGGCGTACTTCTTTCAGATACAATGCAGGCAGATGAAAAACTTGGTATTATGGAGAATGAATATGGCATTCCTGTAGACAGGGATATAAGAAAGGATGTGGACATTATGTGTAATCTCAGCCAGGGCATAATGGAAAAGGGCGAAGCTATTGGAATGGAAAAGGGCGAAGCTAAATTCATTATAAGTATGCACAGCAAAGGTTATTCATTAGAACAGATTGCAGATGTTGCAGGAAAGGATATTGAGGAAATAAAAGCAGTAATTGAAAACCAGGAACCTGTACTGGTATAGATAAGTATATAAAAAATTATATATAATACAAATACAAAGCAGCAGCCATAGGATATTGTTATATTCCATGGCTGTTTTAATGTGGCTGGATATATTGGCAGATATGCAGATTACAGGGAAAATATATAAAGAAATAACAAGTTTTAGAAAAAATATATTGCAAAAATTGTGCATTTGTACTAAAATTGAAAATAATTCCTATAATTATGTTTTTTTATACTTGACAAGTATTGAAAGGAGGAGATATTGAAGGAAAATGTGTATATATGGTGGGTAATATTCAGGATTTGGAGAGTGAAAGACCAACTATAAAAAGTCAAGCAAAAAAATAAAAAAATATTTTAATTTTTTGCTAAAAAAGGGTATAGCAAACAAGCTTGTACAGATACAAACTTCACATGACATATGTAATCTGCTAAACTTTAGGTACATAAGGCTGCCCACTTTTCAAGACAGCATAAATGATATTACACATTTTTCTGGAAACAGCACCAATACATGTAAGATGGTGTTTGCCTTCTGCCCGTTTTTTCTGGTAGAAAGCACCCAATACAGGATCTTTAAAAGAGGCAACCAGTGCTGCCTGGAAAATTGCCTTGCGCAGGTATGGTGAACCACGTTTGCTCATTACATTATGTGCGGCTTCAAATTCCCCAGACTGGCTGACAGAAGCATCAAGACCAGCATATGCAGCAAGCTTTTTAGGGCTGTCAAATTTAGAAATATCGCCAATTTCACTAATGATAGCGGCACCAGTAACTTTACCTATGCCAGTTATTGTAGTGACAGGGGAATCCAGTTTTT
>CAJTOK010000040.1 GCA_910577825.1 uncultured Lachnospiraceae bacterium
TTAAGGGTTTATAGGAGTTCCCTTTGAATAACCTAAATACATTATACAAGGAGAACTGAAAAATGATAAGACGTAAATTAGTTTCTTTGATGCTTGCTACAACAATGGTAGCAGGTGCTGTAACTGGATGTGGTGCAGGTGATGGCGGAGATAGTGGTGATGATGCAAAAGGGCATGTTTATTATCTTAGTTTTAAGCCTGAGCAGACAGACCAGTGGAAGGCGATAGCTGCAAAGTATACTGAAAAGACAGGTATTGAAGTAAAGGTACAGACAGCAGCTTCGGGGACATATGAGCAGACACTGAAGTCGGAAATTGCCAAGAAAGATGCCCCTACATTGTTCCAGATTAACGAGCCTGTAGGATACCAGAGCTGGAAGGACTACTGTATGGATTTATCAGGCACAAACCTTTATTCCTGGCTAAAGGATAAGGATATGGCGGTAAAAGAGGGTGATGGTGTTTATGGCATTCCGTATGTAGTAGAGGGTTATGGCATTATTTACAATGAAGAAATAATGGATAAGTATTTTGCTTTGGATGGTGCTAAAGCCTCATCTATGGATGAAATCAATAATTTTGTAAAATTAAAAGAAGTTGCAGAGGATATGACAGCTAAGAAGGGTGATTTGGGGATTGACGGTGTATTTGCTTCTACTTCATTTACACCTGGTGAGGACTGGAGATGGCAGACACACCTTGTGAATGTTCCTGGTTTTTATGAATATAAGGATGACAATATAAGTGACAAGGCGGAATTTGAGTTTAAATATAACCAGGAGTACAAGAATATTTTAGATTTATATGTAAATAATTCATGTACAAAGGCTTCTATGTTAGGTTCAAAGACAGTTGAAAATTCCATGTCAGAATTTGCACTTGGCAAGGTTGCAATGGTACAGAATGGTAACTGGGCATGGGGCGATATAAGCAAGGTAAGCGGCAATGTTGTTAAGGAAGACAAGATTAAGTTTCTTCCAATATATACTGGCATTCCAGGTGAAGAAAGCCAGGGTATCTGCATTGGTACAGAGAATTTCTTTAGTGTAAATAGTGAGGCTTCAAAGAAAGACCAGGAAGAAACAATTAAGTTTATTGAATGGCTGTTTAATTCTGATGAAGGAAAGAAAGCTGTAACTAATGAACTTGGTTTTATTGCACCATTTAATACATTTGAAGACGCTGATAACCCAGCTGACCCGCTTGCAAAAGAAGTAATACGCTATATGGATGATGAGTCTTTAAATACTGTTTCATGGAATTTTATGACAAGTATGCCAAGCCAGACTTTTAAAGATGATTTGGGCGCATCTCTTTTAGAGTATATTACAGGAAATAAAGACTGGAGCCAGGTAGTGGAAGATTGCAAGACAGAGTGGAAGTCAGAGAAAGAAGCTATTGCGGAGTAATTTTATTGCAGGGTTTATGCTAAGGCGCTGCAGGGCATAAATCCTGTGTAATGCGGCAGCGCAGAAATGAGGAGTGTTATGCAAAAGGCGTATAAAAAATATTTTGCCGTATTTGTACTTCCTACTTTCCTTGCATTTACAGTATTCTTTATAATTCCGTTTGTTATGGGAATTGTTTTATCTTTTTGCAAGTTTACTACAGTTACAAATGCAAGGTTTGTAGGGGTATCAAACTATATAAAGGCATTTTCTAATGCAGACTTTTTAAATGCGTTAGGGTTTACAACAAAGTTTACAATAGTATCTGTTATAACGATAAATGTAATTGCTTTTGCGATTGCATATGGCCTTACAAGAGGGATTAAGGGGACTAATTTCTTCAGGACAACATTTTTTATGCCAAACCTGATTGGCGGCATTGTGCTTGGTTATATCTGGCAGCTTATGATTAATGCAGTGCTTGCAAATTTTGATGTTACTATTACAAGTGATGCAAAGTATGGTTTCTGGGGGCTGGTTATACTTATGAACTGGCAGTTAACCGGATATATGATGATTATTTATATTGCTGCTATACAGAATATCCCAGGTGAGTTAATTGAGGCGGCTAAAATTGACGGGGCAACTAAGGCGCAGACAATGTTTAAGGTTATTATACCTATGGCAATGCCTTCTATAACAATCTGTTTGTTCTTGTCACTTACTAACGCATTTAAGTTATTTGACCAGAACTTAGCCCTTACAGCTGGTGCACCGTCAAGGAAAACGGCAGGGCTTGCACTTGATATTTATACAACTTTCTATAACAGGAATGGCTGGGAAGGCGTAGGCCAGGCTAAAGCGGTTGTATTCTTTATAATTGTTGGTGCAGTTTCAATGCTGCAGTTATATATCACCAGAAAGAGGGAGGTGGAGGAATAATGGGAGGAAAAGCTAAGAAAAATAATGATATGGCAGAGGGAATGGAAGTTTCAAAAACTGCTGCTATTATTATGACAGTTGTATTTATAATACTTGCAGTTATATTCCTTTTTCCTATACTGCTGGTTTTAATGAATTCTTTTAAGAATAAACTGTATATAAGTGAACAGCCATTTGCACTTCCAGGCGGTGAAACTTTTGCGGGACTGTCTAACTACATAGGCGGGCTTGCAAAGACAGGATTTTTTTCAGCAGCGCTTAATTCTGCTATAATTTCAATACTTTCAGTAATATTAATTGTTGTACTTACATCTATGACAGCATGGTGGCTTACAAGGGTAAAAAGCAAATTCTCTTCTGTTTTGTATTATTTATTTGTATTTGCAATGATTGTACCATTCCAGATGGTAATGTTTACTTTGTCAAAGGTTACAGATACGTTAAACCTTGGCAACCCTATAGGGATTGTAATTGTATATGTAGGTTTTGGTGCAGGGCAGGCAGTATTTATGTTTGCCGGCTTTGTAAAATCAATTCCAATTTCATTAGAGGAAGCAGCAATGCTTGATGGATGTACACCAATACAGACATTCTTTTTAGTGGTATTTCCAATCCTTAAGCCTACGGCAATTACAGTAGCAATCCTTAATGCAATGTGGGTATGGAATGATTACCTGCTGCCACTTCTTGTACTGGAAAGTGATTACCAGACAATACCTATAGCTGTACAGTACCTTAAAGGCGGTTATGGTTCTGTAGATATGGGTGCAATGATGGGAATGTTAGTGCTTGCTATTGTACCGATTGTTGTTGTATACCTGCTTTGCCAGAAGCATATTATTAAAGGCGTTGCAGCAGGTGCTGTTAAGGGTTAAAAGCTAAAAAAGTGAAAAGATTTAAGGGGGCTTTTATGAGAGGATGTGGTATTTTACTGCCTGTATCTGCACTGCCTTCAAAATATGGCATTGGCTGTTTTTCACGTGAAGCTTATGAGTTTATAGACCAGTTAAAGAAAGCCGGACAGGGCTATTGGCAGATACTGCCCCTTGGCCCTACTGGCTATGGGGATTCACCATACCAGTCATTTTCATCGTATGCGGGCAACCCGTATTTTATAGATTTGGAAACGCTTGCCCATGAAGGATTAATTACAGAAAAAGACTGCAGGATGCTGGACTTCGGACAGGATGAAGGGCGCATAAGTTATGATAAATTATATACTGCAAGGACAGTTATTTTAAGAAAGGCATTTAGCAATTTCAAAGGTGGTGCAAATTATAAAGCATTTATTAGTGAAAATGCTTTATGGCTTGATGATTACTGCCTTTATATGGCAATCAAAACAGAAAATGATGGGGAAAGTTTCCTTAACTGGCCTTTGAAATACCGTAACAGGGATAAAGAAACTATCAGAAAGGCAAAAAAAGAACTTGCTGGTGAAATAGAATTTTACCAGTTCCAGCAGTACCAGTTTTATAAACAGTGGAACAAACTCCATAAATATGCAAATGAAAATAATATTAAAATTATTGGTGATATCCCAATTTATGTTGCACTGGATAGTTCTGATACATGGGCAGCCCCGCAGTTATACCAGTTTGATGAAAATAACCTTCCAGCCGCAGTTTCAGGCTGCCCGCCAGACGGGTTTTCCAAGACGGGGCAGTTATGGGGCAGCCCGCTTTATAACTGGGATTACCATAAGAAAACTGGTTATAAATGGTGGACAGACAGGATTGCACATTGTTTTAAACTCTATGATATAGTCAGGATTGACCATTTCCGTGGTTTTGATGAATATTATTCTATACCGTATGGTGATAAAGATGCTACAAACGGCAAATGGATGCCAGGGCCTGGAAAAGATTTATTTGAAACACTTGTAAAAAATCTTGGGAAGCTTGATATTATTGCAGAAGACCTTGGGTTTGTAACAGATTCTGTAAGGGAGCTGCTGGAAAGCACCGGGTTTCCAGGAATGAAGGTATTGCAGCTTGCATTTGATGAGAGGGAGGCGGCAAATTATCTTCCTTATACACATACCAGGAATTGTGTTGTATATACCGGGACACATGATAATAATACAACAAGGGGATGGTATAATGATATTGATGAAGGCTGTAAGATGTTTATAAGGGATTATATGGATAACCAGTATATAAATGAAGAAAATATTTCATGGAAGATGGTTTCCCTTGCAATGTCAAGTGTGGCAGACCTTTGTATTATCCCGGTGCAGGATTACCTTAACCTTGGCAGCAGTGCAAGAATTAATACTCCTTCGGTACTGGGAAATAACTGGGATTGGAGATTGACAAAAAATTCTGTTGGTGATAGGATTTTAAACAGGATTAGGAATCTGGCTGTAACATACGGCAGATAATATATACTGGCGGCTAAAGAATGGCTGCCTGGCATAAAGTATAAAAATAACAAAGCCAGAAGGCTGTCCAGATACATGGGCAGTTTTCTGGCTTTAATTATAAAACTAGAAAGAAAGGGCGGATTCTCTTTTGCCAGGGATGACAGACTGATATGGAAACAATAAAGGATATTGCAAAAGCCTGCGGGGTAGGGGTAAGTACAGTTTCAAGGGCTATTAATAACCATCCGGATATTAACCCGGAGACAAAACAAATGATACTTGATGTAATAAAGGAGCATAATTATATTCCAAATAATAGTGCAAGGAATTTAAAACGTACAAAATCAAAATCAGTTGCTGTACTGATAAAGGGTATTTCAAATCCATTTTTTAGCAGGATGATAGAAATAATTGAGTATGAAACACAGCAGAAAAAGTATACTTTTGTATTACAGCGTGTTGAGGAAAATGAAGATGAATTAAGTGTAGCATTACAGCTTGCTAAGGAAAAGAAACTTAAAGGAATTATTTTTCTTGGAGGAATGATAACACATTCCGAAGAAAAGATAAGACAGCTTGATGTGCCTTTTGTGCTTAGTACATCTGGTTATATTGCAGGAAAAGACATGGATGGGAAGTGGAATGGCAATGCTGGCTGGTCTTTTGTTACAGTTGATGATTATGGGGAAAGTTATAAGATTGTAAATTACCTGTGCAGCCTTGGCCATAAAAAGATTGCAATACTGGCAGCCGATATAGAAGATGACAGTATTGGGAAGTTAAGGTATGAGGGATATAAACAGGCGTTAAGGGATAATGGCATAGAACCTTGCGGGGATTTAGAGTGCCATATGGATGAAAGGGTGGATAATTATTCAATGCGGACAGGCTACAGGCTTATGAATAAGCTTTTAAGCAGGGAAAAAGATTTTACTGCTGTTTATGCGATAGCCGACAGCCTGGCCATCGGTGCGTGCAGGGCAATTATTGAAAATAATAAAAAAATACCAGAGGACTATTCGGTAGCAGGGTTTGACGGGCTGGAAGCAGGGGAATTTTATAATCCGTCTATTACCACAATACGCCAGCCTGTGGAAAAAATTGCAAAAGAAACAGTTGGGCTGCTGTTCCAGTTAATGCAGAAGGAGGGGGGCAACCGGCAGATAATACTGCCTGGCGAGCTTATAATAAGGGAATCAGTAAAAGAAATCTAGGATACAGGAAACATGCGAAGGCAGGTTGTGCCAGCTGGCATAAATCCTGCCTGCATGTTTATCTGCTGCCACCAGCTTTATAATTGTATACTGGCTTTATAATTTTATCTATTTTTATTGTGTCACCAATTACACTGGTAATATCTTCAATATTTCTGTATGCAAATGGGGATTCATCCAGTGTGTCTTTATTTATACATATGGAATGTATTCCTTCCATTGATTTCTTAAATTCAGAAACCGTATAGTGTTCTTTTACTTCAGAACGTTTGTAAATGCGCCCTGCCCCATGTGGCGCTGAACAGTTCCATTCTTCATTGCCAAGCCCTGTGCCAAGTATTACACCATCACGCATATTTACTGGAATAATAACTTTTTCGCCATTGTGTGCCCGTATTGCACCTTTTCTAAGTACTGGTGTATTTCCTGAAAAGTCAACATAATTATGTATGCAGGAGCTGCTCTCCAGAATGCGCCATTTCATTCCTCTTGTAATTTCGTCAAGCATGGCTTCACGGTTAGCAGCAGCATATTCCTGTATAATAGCAAGGTCATGTAAATATTCTTCTAAAAGGCGGCCGGAAAGGCATGTAAGTTCATAAGGTGCATACCCGCCAGAGCCTTTCATCTGCTGTTCTTTCTGTCCGTGTTTCAGATAATATTCTGTAACTTCAATTCCTGTATGGCGGCTTCCAGAGTGTATAACAATATACAAAAACCCTTCTTCGTCTTTATCAATTTCAATAAAGTGGTTGCCGCCTCCAAGTGTGCCAATGCTTAAATCTGCTTTGGCATGGTCTATGGCTTTGTAACAGTACAGCTTTTCAAGGCCTGAAGAGCGGCTGTATTTGTGTGCGCTTTTACGTACTTTGCCGCCACATGGTATATTTTCCCTTATTACGGTATCAAGTTTCTGAAATTCAATATTTTTATTTTTTAACTTTGCAATAGTCATTCCACAGCCAATATCAACACCAACAAGATTTGGCATAAGGGAACTGCCAACGGTCATGGTAAGCCCTATAGTACATACCTTGCCAGGGTGTACATCTGGCATTACCCTGATTTTGCTTCCTGTGGCACTTGGGTGGTCACAAAGCATCTGCAGCTGCTTTCTGGCATATTCATCAATAGCATATTCTTCATTGGCAGCTGTATAAACTACAGCATTAGTATATTTACCATATATAGTAACCATTTAAATCTCCTTTAAATATATAAACTGCTGGTTAATCTTTTTTGTTTTAGTATTAGTAATTGTATATCTGCAAGAAGTAAAAGTCAATAGAATACAAGGGCAGCTGTTTGTTGACAGGTATAAATAATATGGTCTATTATTAATAAAAATAAAATAGCAGGAAACTACTTTAAAAACAGGCTGGTGCCGGGTACAGTTTTTTGCGGAAATGGGGATAGAATGGATAATAAAGATAATGGTAGTGGAATTAACAGAAGTGAAATTGCAATGGAAAATTTCCTGAAAGGCTATAATTGTACGCAGTCTGTACTTCTTGCTTTTGAGGATTTGCTGCCTCCAGAAAACAGGAAAGAAATTATCTGCATGGCATCTTCTTTTGGCGGCGGCATGGGACGTTTAAGGGAAGTATGCGGCTCTGTAAGCGGTATGTTTCTTGTTGCAGGCCTTTTGTATGGCTATGAAGGGCCAGAAACAGGCCAGAAGAAAACTGAATTATATACAAGGATACAGGAACTTGCGCATAAGTTTGAAGAACAGAATGGTTCTATTGTGTGCAGGGAACTTTTAGGGCTGGATGTTAAAAATGAACCGCCTGTCCCAGAAAAAAGGACAAGTGAATACTATAAAAAACGTCCATGCAAGGAACTTATTGGAATGGCAGCGGGCATTTTAGAAGATTTTATTAATGAAAATAATTAATGAAGATAATTAATGAAGATAGTTAAAGTGATAAATCCTTGACAAACCTCTGGCAACCATATAAAATGAAAAAGGTTTTCAATTTGTTAAAGGATGGTAATAAGATGGATAATAACAAATGCCTGGTTTCATGTGTTAAAGCTGGTCTTGGATATGATAACAGGGCGATTATAGAAGATTTTAACTTTGATGTCTATGAAGGGGACTATGTATGTGTAGTAGGTGAAAACGGTTCTGGCAAAAGTACGCTTATAAAGACTATACTCGGGCTTATTAAACCTGTAAGCGGGCATGTGGAACTGCATGATACTTTAAAAAGTGGTGCTATTGGCTATCTGCCGCAGCAGACACAGATACAGAAGCATTTCCCGGCAAGTGTTATGGAAGTTGTGGTATCTGGCTGTTTAAACAGTATGAAATGGAAGCCTTTATTTGGCATTGCTGAAAAAAAAAGGGCATTGAAAAACCTTGACAGAATGGAAATACTGGATTTAAGGAATAAATGTTATGGAGAGCTTTCCGGCGGGCAGCAGCAAAGGGTACTTCTTGCCAGGGCGCTTTGTGCGGCAGAAAAAATACTTGTGCTTGATGAGCCTGTTACCGGGCTTGACCCAGCTGCCGCTTCTGCCCTTTACAGCATTTTACAAAGGTTAAATAATGAAGGAATGGCTATTGTAATGGTAACACACGATTTAAAGAACATTGTAAACAGGGCAGGCAAGATACTGCATATAAATGAAGGCGGGTATTTCTATGGGACGGTAAATGGATATATGGATTCAGATTACTCAAAAATATTTGTTTAAAAAGTATTTATTGGAAAAATATAAAACAGAAAGAGGGGATTTTTATGGAAGAGTTTATACGGATGATGTCATATCCATTTATTATAAGGGCTTTTATTGCAGGGATACTTGTATCATTATGCGCCGCCCTTCTTGGGGTAAGCCTTGTATTAAAACAATATTCAATGATTGGTGACGGGCTTTCACATGTATCATATGGTGCGCTTTCAATCGCAGCTGCTTGTGGGATAGCCCCTCTTAAATTGTCAATACCGGTTGTTATAGCAGCTGCATTTATACTTTTAAGAATGAATGAAAATGGTGTAATAAAGTCAGATGCTGCGGTTGCTGCAATGTCTGCATCTGCGCTGGCAATAGGTGTTACTGTAACTTCTTTTACTACAGGCATGACTACAGATGTATGCAGTTATATGTTTGGCAGTATACTTGCAATGTCAAAGGATGATGTTGTTTTAAGCGTGATATTATCAGTTGTTGTACTTGTTTTGTTTATATTCTGTTACCATAGCATTTTTGCAGTAACATTTGATGAAAGTTTTGCAAGGGCAACAGGTGTAAAAGTTTCATTTTATAATACAATGATTTCAGTGCTTACAGCAGTAACTATTGTGCTTGGTATGCAGATGATGGGAGCAATGCTGGTTTCAAGCCTTATTATATTCCCGGCGCTTTCATCTATGAGGGTTTTTAAAAGTTTTAAGGGGGTAATGGTATCATCAGGGATTCTTGCAGTAGTATGTTTTTGTACAGGGATAATGGTTTCATATAATTATTCAACACCTGCTGGTGCAAGCGTAGTACTTGCGAACCTATGTGTATTTGTATTGTTCCTGGGGCTGCAGAAATTAAAGACAATAGTAAAGGCAGTATAAGCAAAAGAGGAAAGTGGTAAATTATAAGTCTGGGAAAATATTATGTATATAAAGGCTGAGAAAGAAACAGAGAAAATTGCAATAAAAATAAAAAAGTCATAATGTAATTGCGGGACTTTGGAGGTTTTGATAATGCAATTATTATGGAATTTAAGGTATTTAATCCAAGGAAAGTCTTGAGGATACAGTGGAAAGTGTGTTAAAACAGATTTCTGAAAAAGATTATGATGCAGAACTGTTATCACATGGTATTATAAAAGACAGGATACGGCATTATAGGTTTGCATTTATGGGAAAAGAAGTTTTGATAAAATAAGGGTTTTATGTTAAATAACAGGGAGCATGGTTTATGGTAAGGATGTCACAGGTAAAAGTTCCTGTCCAGTCTCTTTTAAAGGTTCTGCCGCTGCAGAGTGCCAGGACAGGTATTATTACAGATGCAGAGGAGAGGCTTGTTATCCAGGCAGCGGCTAAGCTTCTTGGAATAAAGGCAGATGGGGTAAGGAATTTTGTTATAAAAAAGAAATCACTGGATGCCAGGAAGAAAAGCCAGGAGAAGAATACTGTTTATTATATTTACCAGGCAGAGTTGAATTGTGATAATGAGCAGAGGCTGGTTAAGCGCTATGGAAGAAATGATGTTTTGTTTATTCCAGAAAATGAGAAGGAAAAGCTCACTGGCAGCATGGTTTCTTTTATTAACAGGAATATAAAGAATGGTAATGCTTTATATTTAAATAGTAATAAAAATAAGCGTGTAGTTGTTGCAGGACTGGGCCCGGCCGGGCTTTTTGCTGCGCTTGTGCTTGCAAGGGCTGGTTTTAATCCTGTTGTAATTGAGAGAGGCAGGGAAGTTAAGGAGCGGCAGAGGATTGTTAATGGTTTCTGGAACGGTGAGGCGTTAAACCCTGAGTGCAATGTACAGTTTGGGGAGGGCGGGGCTGGTACGTTTTCGGATGGAAAGTTAAATACGCTTGTTAAAGATAAAGATGGTTTTAACCGTATGGTGTTAAAGACTTTTGCAGAGTTTGGTGCACCTTCTGAAATTCTTTACCTGCAAAAGCCGCATATTGGCACGGACAGGCTGGCTGGTGTTGTGGAGGCAGTGCGTAATGAGATAATAAGGCTTGGCGGTAGTGTATATTTTAATACCAGGCTGGATAATTTTATATGTAAAGATGGCTGTGTAAGCGGGGTAAAAGTTACAAAGATTGATGGAAATGGTACTGGTGTGGACGTGGAGGAGATAAGATGTTCACATCTGGTTCTTGCTATAGGCCATAGTGCACGTGATACGTTTTATAATCTTGACAGTAATGGTCTTTATATAGAACCAAAGGCATTTGCAATAGGGGTGCGTATAGAGCACCCGCAGGATATTATTGGTTATGGACAGTATGGGGATTTATATAAGAAGCTTCCGCCTGCTGATTATAAATTATCTTATAATACTAAAGACGGGCATGGGGTGTATTCGTTCTGTATGTGCCCTGGCGGTTATGTTGTCAATGCTTCGTCAGAACCGGGGAGGCTTGTGGTAAATGGAATGAGTAATTATGCACGTGATGGCAGGAATGCAAACAGTGCTATAGTAGTTACTGTTTCACCTGGGGATTTTGGAGGACAGGGTGCGCTTGCAGGTATAGAGTTCCAGCGTAAGTGGGAAGAGGAAGCTTATAAACAGGCAGGTGGCAAAATTCCTGTGCAGCTTTTTGGGGATTTCTGTAATAATGTAAAAAGCACTGGTTTTGGCGGCATACTTCCTGATATAAAAGGCGGATATGGATTTGCAAATACAAGGGCTGTGCTGCCTGCTGTAGTGGGAAACCTTGTAGAAGAGGGCATTATACAGTTTGGAAAAAGGATTAAGGGCTATTCAAGGGAGGATGCAGTTATTTCAGGAATTGAAAGCAGGACGTCTTCGCCTGTAAGGATTACACGTGGCAATGGGCTACAGGCAAATATACGTGGTATTTACCCGTGTGGGGAGGGGGCAGGCTATGCAGGCGGCATAACTTCCGCAGCGGCGGACGGGATACGTGTGGCACTGGCAGTGATAAATTCATAATTATGGCTGTTTTTAAATAAGGTTTAAAAACAGCTTATTGCATCTTTACATTTAGTGAAAGGATTTTATAAAAATGAATGAAGAAAAAATTGCAAGGATTAATGAATTGTACCATAAATCAAAAAATGAGGGGCTTTCACCAGAGGAAGCAGAAGAGCAGCAGAAGCTTAGAAGTGAATATATTGCTTCTGTAAGAAATAATTTAAAGGGGCAGCTTGACAGTATAACGGTAGTGAATCCTGACGGGACAAGCAGGAATTTAGGAGAGGAACATAAAAAAAGGACATTGCATTAATTAAATGAAAATGGATAATATAAATAAAAGTATTTTACGTGACAGGATAAAGAAGCTGCGGGCAGGCATGGCATTACAGGAAAAGCAGGAAAAGGACAGGCTTTTATATAATAATATTATATCTTCGGGTGTTTTGGATAATGTAAGGCAGGTATATATTTTTGTATCATATGGTACAGAGGTGGATACAAAAGCAGTTATAGAAATGCTTTTACGTGCACAATGCTATGAGGTCTGTGTGCCACGTGTCCATGGAAGTGAAATGGAGTTTTACAGGATAAATGATTTGTCGGATTTAACGTCTGGTTATAATGGGATATTAGAGCCTGTATGTGGCAATCCTGTTTTGCATTGTAATGGGATAATGTTTTTGCCAGGGCTTGTTTTTGATATATACCATGGACGTGCAGGGTATGGCGGGGGATTTTATGACAGGTATCTTTACAGGCACAGGGAAGACAATATTTATAAGATTGGGTTAGCATATGATTTCCAGGTATTAAAGGAAGAAAAAATTGATATGGAAGCGCATGATGTAAGGCCGGATATTATAATTACAGAAAAGGCAGTATATTAGTGGAAAAGAAGCAGAAATATTTTAGAATGAACACAGTTTCTTCAAAAATTAAACACAACTGATACATAATTGGATGTTAATATAGGTATTGTAAACAGGAACAAGCCAGAAAGAAACAAAAATGAAGTAACTTTTTGATATTATATATCCAGTGTTTAGTGAAAGGGGAAATTATTATGAAGAATAACTTTTTAAAAATTACTACTTATGCAGCGGTTTTTGGAATTATTGGCGGAATGAGTTTTGAAGGTGTAACATATGTTTCAGACAAGTTAATGAACAGGACAGCAGTGGAAAGCCCTGAAAGGGTAAATGATAACCAGGAAGAGGATAAAACAGCTGTTAATAATAATAACAGTAATACAGCTGTTAACCAGGTGCAGTCTATGTCAAGTTCTGATGGTGTGTCAGATGTAGTTGAGGATGTGCTTCCTTCATTAGTTGCAATAGATGTTACGGCAACACAGACAAAGACAGATTTTTTTGGCAGGACTTATGAACAGAATGTTCCTGGAAGTGGTTCGGGGATAATTGTTGGCAAAGATGATAATTATCTTTATGTTGCTACTAATAACCATGTCGTTGCAGATGCGGATAAGGTTTCTGTTAAGTTTTATGATGATAAAGTGTATGATGCAGTAGTTAAAGGTACAGATTCTACAGCGGATATTGCAGTTGCAGCACTTGCGCTTAAAGATATTTCTGCAGGAACTATGGAGAAGATAAAGGTTGCAAAGTTAGGTGATTCTGATAGTGTAAAAGTAGGGCAGCAGGCAATAGCAATAGGTAATGCACTGGGTTATGGAACATCTGTAACGGTTGGCTATATTAGTGCAAAGGACAGGGAAGTACAAAGTGAAGATGCCAATATGAAGCTTATGCAGACAGATGCTGCTATTAACCCTGGCAACAGTGGCGGTGCACTTGTTGATATTAATGGTGCAGTAATAGGGATTAATTCAGCTAAGTATGCTGATACTGAGGTTGAGGGGATGGGGTTTGCAATTCCAATTAATGTTGCAACTCCTATTATTAAGAATATTATTGATGCAGAAGAAGTTCCAGAAGAAGAGGCTGCTTATCTTGGAATTGTAGCAGGGAAGGACATTCCTTCTGAATATGCAGAATATTACAATTTCCCAGAGGGTGTATTTGTAGATGAGGTTACGGAAGATGCACCAGCATATAAAGCAGGTATTAAAAGGGGTGATTTTATTGTAAAGTTTAACGGAATGGAAGTTAAGACAATGGAAAGCCTGCAGGAAAAGCTGGCACTCTGTAAAGCTGGCAAGAAAGTAGAAGTTGTAGTAAAGAGGGCTGATAATGGGGAATATATAGAAAAGACTGTAGAAGTTACCCTTGGCAAAAAGCCAGATGCCCAAAGTTCTGCTGGTACACCTTCAGCAGATAATAATTCTTCTAATAATGGCGTGCCATATAGCAGTGGAAATTCTTTTAATGGAAATAGTGGAAACTTCTTGCAATAATTTAAGTATTATGGTATTATACAAAAGTTGTAAAAACCGCTGCCCAGGATTTGGACACTCCGCCCAGTCCTTAGCAGCAGGAAAAGAGCTGCCTGTATGGAATATATACAAGGCTTATATTAGGAGGAAATTATGATTAGTAAAGAAAAGAAAGCAGAGATTATTAAGGCTTATGGACGTACACCAGAGGACACAGGTTCTCCTGAAGTGCAGATTGCGTTACTTACAGAGCGTATTGTTGAACTTAATGAGCATTTAAAGGTTAATAAGAAAGACCACCATTCAAGGCGCGGGCTTCTGAAAATGGTTGGACAGAGGCGTAACTTCCTTGCTTATTTAAAAAGGAAAGACCTTGAAGCATACCGTGCACTTATCGGAAGATTAGGTTTAAGGGATGTTATTAAATAATTTCTATGTTTTAGCTGGTTTATTAGTATTAATGTAAACCTGGCAGGCTTATACAGCCTGCCTTTTTATTTGGGATTGTTCTATGCTAACTGCCTGTTATAAACGAAAGGACTTTATTTATGAATTATGACTTGACTCAGGGAAGTATTATAAAAAAGCTGCTAAAATTTTCATTTCCAATTATGGCAGGAAATATACTCCAGCAGCTTTATAATGTGGTGGATACGCTGGTTGTTGGGCGGTTTCTAGGAAAAAACGCGCTGGCAGCAGTGGGTTCTTCTTACACGCTGATGGTTTTTGTAACTTCGGTTATTTTAGGACTTTGTATGGGCAGCAGTGCTTTCTTCTCTATACAGTTTGGCAGGCATGATTATGATAAACTGGAAAAAGGTATTTATATATCATTTTTAATGATTGGAATTGTCACAATAACATTAAATATTTTGGTTTATACAGGTATTTATTGGATTTTTGTATTTCTTCATGTTCCTGATGAAGTAGTGCCATTTATGAAGGAGTATCTACTCTGGATATTTGCAGGAATTGTGGCAACTTTTTTGTATAATTTTGTGGCAAATTTTATGCGTGCTCTTGGAAATTCGCTGATACCCCTTTGGTTTTTAGGCGTGTCAGCTGTACTTAACATTTTTCTGGATTTGTTCTTTATCAGGGTTTTGATGTGGGGCGTTGGCGGAGCAGCGGCCGCTACAGTAATTTCGCAGTATGTGGCAGGAACTGGTATTTTGGTTTATTGTATGAAGAAATATCCTGAAGTACGGATAAAGAGGGAAAACAGGCACTGGAACCAGGAGATTTTCAAAGAATTAACTAGGCTGTCATCGCTGACATGTCTCCAGCAGTCAGTTATGAATTTTGGTATTTTAATGGTCCAGGGGCTTGTTAACCGTTTTGGTTCTGTGGTAATGGCTGCTTTTGCGGCGGCAGTGAAAATTGATTCTTTTGCTTACTCGCCAGTCCAGGATTTTGGCAACGCATTTTCAACTTATGTGGCACAAAATTATGGCGCTAGGAAATTTGGAAGAATCCGTAAAGGTATGGGAAATGCAGTAATTTGTACATTAATATTTTGTTTTGTGATTTCTGCTTTGGTAGCTGGATTTGCAAAACCGCTAATGTCATTGTTTCTTGATGCGGACAGTGCAGAGGCAGTTGCTGTGGGAGCGGGCTATCTACGCATTGAAGGGTCATTTTATTTTGGCATTGGGCTGTTATTTTTGTTCTATGGATATTTTCGCGCAGCCAGTAAGCCTGGAATTTCATTAATTCTTACAGTGATATCTCTTGGAATGCGTGTTTTTTTGGCATATTTTTTATCTGGCATAGAAGAAATTGGTGTGACAGGCATTTGGATGTCTGTGCCAATTGGGTGGATTTTGGCAGATGTGGCAGGACTGTGGTTCTATCAAAAAAATATCAAGAAAGATTTTTAAGTGTTGATTAATACTTATTGTTTAATTTGTTCGTTGGATTACTATAGAAATAATGAAAACAGAACTTTTGATTACCTTTTTGTTTTGTAAGATATGAAAAGACCAGGATAACCGCATAAAATAAATATTTTGTAAAACCAGATAATATATAAAAATTTTATTCATTTTCCAGGATTGTATATTTCTGGTATAATCTTTAATAAAAATTATACCAGGAGGGAATTATGGCACGTAAATCAGGAAAAATTGGAGATATACAGGAAACATTGAAAGATTACAGCATTGGGATAAAGGATATTACAGGGAATGATATTTTTATCCGCTGTCTTTCAAAAGAGGCAGCAAAAGTACCAGATTACAGGCATCCGTCTTATGTGAAACACAAGCTCCAGGATATACTTTCCATATGTATCCTTGGTTTTCTTGCGGACTGCAATGAATGGGAAGAAATAGCGGATTTTGCACGCCAGAAAGAAAAATGGCTTAAGAAATACCTGGAACTTCCTAACGGTGTGCCATCTTCTGATACTATAAGGGTAGTGGCAGGAAATATTGATGCTGCATATTTTTACCAGGCTGTTGTACAGTCGCTGGAGGAACTGGTAAATGATGTACACACTGCTGTTAAGGGATATGGACAGGAAAAGGAAATCCTTTCAATGGACGGGAAGGAAAGCAGGGCTTCAAAAAGGGTATCTGGCAGTAAAGGGGAAATAAAAGCACTGCATACATTAAATTTATATTCATCAGGCTGTGGTTTCTGCATAGGGCAGGAATTTATAAAGGAAAAAACAAATGAAATACCAGCAGGGCCGGTACTGCTGGGAAAAATGGATTTAAAAGGAAAAATTGTGACATGGGATGCCCTTAATACCCAGAAAGAAACTGTGGAATCAGTTATACGTGGGAAAGGGGATTATGTGGCAGCATTAAAAGGGAACCATCCTTTGTTTTATAAAGAAGTGCAGGAATATTTTTCAGATGGGATACTGGAAGGACTGGAAAAAATACCAGGATATTATAAGAAAACAGTGGAAAAAGAACACGGGGGCATAGTAACAAGGGAATATTACCAGACAGATGAAACAGGATGGTATGAAGACAAAAAGAAATGGAAAGGGCTTGCAACATTTGGAATGGTAAAAAAGAAACTGGAAAAACCAGATGGCAAAACAGTGGAGGAAAAAAGGTATTACATAAGCAGCCTGCCAGTGGATGTGGAACTTTTTTCAAAAGCAGCAAGAGGGCACTGGGGAGTGGAAAACAAGCTGCACTGGCATCTGGATTTTACATTTAAAGATGATTATAATACAACAGCAGAAAAAACGTGTGCAAAAAATATGCAGATGTTAAAAAAAATAGCACTGGCAGTACTGCGCATTGTGCAGACATTATACAGCCAGAGCCTTAAAAGAATAAGGAAAACAATAGCAAGGGACTGTGAAAAAGAGTTAGAAAATATATTATCAGCCTTGTCATCTGATGCCATAAAGGCAGCATTATATAAAGCATCAAACTAAAAAAACAGGTTATAAAAACCCTTTATTGGTAATAACTTTTTATGCGGTTATCCTGTGAAAAGACTCCTGCATCTTGCTTATTTCCATAAAAAGGTATATAATAGTTCTAGGCAAAAGGAAATCCATTAAACAGATGCCTGCTATAGATGAGTGCAGTTTGCCAAAACTGCCAGCAGCATTTTTATATTAAATTGGTCATTGCTGGTCCGAATCCAGCCTTGGCGGGCTTTATGGATTAGCTGCAGGTATAGTAAATATGTTTAAGGCAGTTTGCCAAAGCTGCCCACAGCAAATATTTCTGGGAACAACTGTCACTTGTTTATTCAGGATATATCTACTATCGTGGCTTTCCAGTCTGTAATGGGCAGTCCTGATGCCATCCCCCTGCTTTGCAGGGGGATTTTAATTAAGTATCTCCAGAAATTAGAAATGGAGGGATTATTATGGGGTTTATGGATAAGCTTAAGGATGTGCTGGACGGACGCAAGGCAGTTACAGAGAATGGTGCACTGGGTTATGAATCAACGGGAAAGGCACTTGTTGATTTAAATTTTGCTGTGGCTTCCTTTCGCAATGAAAGTGAAGAAGAGATTATTAAAAAGTTTGTAAAAGCGTATTATGAGGACAAGGTGCTTGCAATAAAGTGGCTGTTCTTTTTAAGGGATATACGTGGTGGGATTGGTGAAAGGCGTTCTTTCCGCATAATTTTTTCTTATCTGGCTTATGATGAAAAAAAGCTGGCAGAAAGGCTTGTCCCGCTTGTTGCAGAGTATGGGCGTTTTGATGATTTGCTCTGTCTTATTGGAACTCCTGCTGAAGAAACAGCATTCAGTTTTTTTAAGGAACAGCTTGAATCTGATATGGAGGGAATGCTTGGCGGAGGGCAGGTTTCTCTTTGTGCAAAGTGGCTTCCAAGTATTAATGCTTCAAACATTGAAGCTAAAAATGCTGCTAAAAAGATTGCAGGGTATCTTGGGATAACGGCTAAAGAATACCGCCAGATGCTTGCAAGCTTAAGGGAATACATAAAGGTTACAGAAGTGCTTGCAAGTTCCGGGCGCTGGCAGGATATTGTATATGAACATGTGCCGTCAAGGGCTAACCTGTGCTTCCGCAATGCTTTTATAAGGCATGATGAAGAACGCAGGAGGGCATATCTTGAAAGCCTTGTAAAAGGGGAGGCAAAGATTAATGCAGGGACTCTTATGCCCCATGATATAGTTCTGGCATATATAACAAAGTGGAGTGCAGGCCTTGATAATTATGATGAAACATTAGAACAGCTGTGGAACAGCCTTGATGATACTATAAAAGGTGCAGAAAATGTACTTTGTGTTGTTGATAGTTCTGGAAGCATGTCCTGCTGTGTTGGCAGCGGACATCTCGCAGCAATCCATGTATCTAATGCACTGGGCATATATTTTGCGGAAAGGCTTCAAGGACCATATAAAGACCATTTTATTACATTTTCAAGCAAGCCGGAATACGTGGATTTAAGTAAATGTAAATCACTAAAGGAAAAACTTAAACTGGCATTTTCATATGATGATTATACCAATACGGATATTAAGGCAACATTCCGGCTTGTGCTTGAAACTGCGGTGAAAAACCATCTTCCACAGGAAGAACTTCCAGGCACAATACTGGTAATATCTGATATGGAATTTGACTGTGCAGTTACAAGTAATAGTATGGAAACACTTTTTAAGGGCATAGACAGGGAATTTAATGGACATGGCTATAAGATGCCAAGGCTTGTATTCTGGAACTGTAACAGCAGGACAAATGTAATACCTGTAAGGGAAAATGAACTAGGTACAGGGCTTGTAAGCGGGTTTTCTGTGAATATATGTAAAATGGTACTAAGTGGCAGGCTTGACCCGTATGAATGCCTGAAAGAGCAGCTGGACAGTGAAAGGTATGCACCAGCCGGAAAAGTATTGGAAGCACTGTAAAATAATATTTGTTATAAATAACAGGGAAACCATATAGATATTATGCTTTCCCTGTTATTATTTTTACCAGCATGTTTTATTAAAAAATTTATCTCTTATTGCTGCTTTTCCAGATTTTAAGCTTTTCTGCTTCTGCAATGAGGCTGTCCCTGAAATCAGGGTGTGCTACAGATATAATTGCTTCTGCCCTCTGCCATGCTGAAAGCCCTTTTAAGTTTACTATGCCATATTCTGTAACGAAATAGTGTACATTGGCACGTGTATCTGTAACTATTGAACCATTGCTTAATGTAGGCTTGATACGTGACTGTACTGTGCCATCTTTTGTTGTAAATGTTGAGGACATGCAGATAAAGCTTTTACCGCCATTTGAAAGATATGCGCCAAGTACGAAGTCAAGCTGCCCTCCAGCACCGCTTATCTGCTTTGTGCCTGCTGATTCTGCGTTGACCTGTCCGTAAAGGTCTATATCTACAGCATTATTTATAGACATAAAGTTGTCATTTGCTGATATGGAACGTATATCGTTTGTATAGCTTACAGGTGCACTCATGCACTCAGGGTTGTCATTAACATAGTCATAGAGCTTTTTTGTGCCGGCACCAAAAGCATATACCTGGCGTCCCTTGTCAATGCCTTTTCTTTTGCCCGTAATCTTGCCTGCTTTTGCAATATCAACAAATGCGTCAACATACATTTCTGTATGTACGCCAAGGTCTTTTAAATCAGATTTGGCAATAAGTGAACCTACTGCATTTGGCATACCGCCAATGCCAAGCTGGAGGCAGGCACCATCAGGTATTTTGTCAACAATATATTTTGCAACAGCTTCATCAGTTGCAGTGGCTGCACCTCCGCCTCCCAGTTCATCTATTGCAGGGTTGTTCCCTTCAACTATCATGTCAACATTGCTAATATGTACACTCTCGCCAAACCCGCCAAGGCATCTTGGCATATTCTGGTTTACTTCTACAATTATGATATCAGCAACTTCACAGCATGCCTGCATATGTGAAGCATTAGGACCGAAGTTAAAGAAACCATGGCTGTCCATAGGTGAAACCTGGAACATTGCAACACGTGGCGGTGTATCTATATCACGGTAATATCTTGGAAGTTCACTGTAACGGATAGAACCATAATAAGAGAATCCCTGTGCAATGGCTTTTCTTTCGATACCGCTCATATGCCATGAGTTCCATGTAAAATGCTCTGCAGGGTTATCAATTTTATAAATTTCTGGTACATGGCAGAGTATGCCGCCACGGATTTTTACATCATTAAGTTCCGGGAGGCGTTTTGCCAGTGCAGCATCAAGGGCCACAGGAGTCCCCGTACACCATCCATAGTCAACCCAGTCACCAGAATTTACAACCTTTACAGCTTCATCAGCTGTCTTAAGCTTTTGTGAATACATTTCCTTATAATCCATAATTAACCTCCTTAATCTGCCACTTTTATGTGGTACTGGTACTGCTTGTCTTAAAAAGACCTTATATATAAAATACCATGTTTTAGCTGTGTGCGTCAATCTTTAATATCACCATTCCATGTCTGTTATAAAATTGCCAGGCTGTTAATATAATTAGCCTGTGGTAAAAAATAAGGATTTAAAAATTAACCTGGCTATATTATAATGTTTATTATGACAGCATAACTTTATCTTGGGAACTATTTGTAAAATCCTGGCATATCATTAATTTTCTGGATTTTAAATTAAATTTTTAGTTATATCCAAAGAAGCAGTACATATTATGGTGATACACTTCTTGAAAAACGCCGTGAAGAGGATATTTTTAAAAATAATGGCTGGGAATGTGCTTTCTGCCATTCTATAAATGAAAGCATTGTTTCCACATGTGCATGTGGAAGGGGCAGGGAGGAAAGTGAAGAATACCTTAAAGTGACAGACAATGCAAAAAACAGGGGAAAGGAAGAACAGAATATAATTTCACTGTTAAAAGAATATAAGTAACTTATGGATAATGGCATCATTACACAAGCGGAATTTGATGATAAGAAAAGGGAGTTGCTTAAAAAAGGTAATTAACAGAATGGTTAAATATATGCTAATTTGTGTATATTCGATAAATTTTGTTAAAAAATCTCAAATTTTGTATAGAATATGTGAAAAAACCTTGCCATTTTTCCAGATTTGATATATGATATTTATGAAGATTGCCTAAAGTATATAATGACGTTACAGCCCGGTTTAAGTAGGAGGTGCTTAAAAAGGGCAGTAACAACAGAATCTGTACCAGCAACATGGACGTACAGGTCACAGATTACTTATGCTGTCGGAATTCAATTATAAGGAGGAATTTAGTATTATGGCAAAAAAAGTAGTTATAGCGGGCGCATGCCGTACTGCAATTGGTAAAATGGGTGGAGGATTAAGTAAAACTCCGGCTCCTGTCTTAGGTTCTATAGTTATTGAGGAAGCTCTTAAAAGGGCTGGTGTACCAAAGGACAAGGTTGACCATGTATACATGGGTTGTGTTATACAGGCAGGCCTTGGACAGAATGTTGCACGCCAGTCTTCCATTAAGGCAGGACTGCCAATTGAAACCCCAGCAGTTACAGTAAACGTTGTTTGTGGTTCAGGACTTAATTGTGTAAACATGGCTGCACAGATGATACAGGCGGGGGATGCTGATATCGTTGTTGCAGGCGGTATGGAAAATATGTCCATGGCTCCATATGCAATGATGCAGGGCCGCTATGGTTACCGTATGAACAATGGCAAGTTAGTGGATACAATGGTTAATGACGCATTATGGGATGCGTTCAACCAGTACCACATGATGATTACAGCAGAGAATGTTGCAGAGAAGTGGGGACTTACACGTGAAGAACTTGATGAATTTGCTGCAAAGAGCCAGCAGAAATGTGAAGCTGCTATTAATGCAGGCAAGTTTGATGATGAAATTGTTGCTGTACAGACAGGCGTTGACAGGAAGACTAAAGAGCCTGTTATGTTTGATAAGGATGAAGGACCACGTCCTGGAACTACTGCTGAAAGCTTAAGCAAGTTAAAATGCTGCTCAGGCAAAGAAGGCGGCGTTGTTACAGCAGGTAACGCATCAGGTATTAATGATGGTGCTGCAGCAGTTGTCGTTATGAGCGAAGAGAAAGCTAAAGAACTTGGTGTTACACCAATGGCTACATTTATAGCAGGTGCACTTGGCGGCGTTGACCCTTCAATAATGGGTGTAGGCCCTGTTGCTTCTACAAAGAAGGTGCTTGAAAAGACAGGCCTTAAGATTGATGACTTTGACCTTATTGAAGCAAATGAAGCTTTCGCTGCACAGTCTGTTGCAGTTGGCAAAGACCTTGGATTTGACCTTTCTAAGTTAAATGTAAATGGTGGTGCTATTGCACTTGGACATCCTGTAGGCGCTTCAGGCTGCCGTATCCTTGTTACACTTCTCCATGAGATGAAGAAGACAGGGGCAGACAGGGGTCTTGCAACACTTTGTATCGGTGGCGGCATGGGCTGCTCTACAGTTGTTGAGAAATACTAATCCGGCATAAATACAAAGTTTACAGTGTGCATTTGCACCTGGTGTGGTGCGGAAAGTTTTCCGTGCCACATGTATTAAAATATTTTAAAGGAGAACTATAATGGAATTCATTTTATATGAAGTTAAGGACATGGTTGCAACAATTACAATTAACCGTCCAAAGGCTTTAAACGCATTAAACAGCCAGGTTCTTGAGGAACTGGATGCTACACTTGATGCAGTTGATTTAAATACAGTAAGATGCCTTATCCTTACAGGTGCAGGGGACAAGTCATTTGTTGCAGGTGCGGATATTGGTGAGATGAGCACACTTACAAAAGCTGAGGGTGAAGCTTTTGGCAAGAAAGGCAATGATGTGTTCCGTAAGCTTGAAACATTCCCAATCCCTGTAATTGCAGCAATTAACGGGTTTGCACTTGGTGGCGGCTGTGAGATTTCAATGAGCTGTGATATACGTATATGTTCAGAAAATGCAGTATTTGGCCAGCCAGAAACAGGCCTCGGCATTACACCAGGCTTTGGCGGCACACAGAGGCTTGCAAGGCTTGTAAGCCCTGGAATGGCTAAACAGCTTATATACTCTGCAAGAAATATTAAAGCAGATGAAGCATACCGCATCGGCCTTGTTAATGCAGTATATCCTGCAGAAGAACTTATACCACAGGCAGAGAAACTTGCTGCTACAATAGCAAAGAATGCCCCTATTGCGGTACGTAACTGCAAGAAGGCTATTAATGACGGCCTGCAGGCAGATATGGACAGTGCACTTGTAATAGAAGAGAAACTTTTTGGTGACTGCTTCGAGACAGAGGACCAGAAAGCAGGAATGGGCAATTTCCTTGAGAAAGACAAAGAAAAGAAATTAAAAACAGTTCCATTTAAGAACTGCTAAACCATTAAATAAATATATTGGAGGTTATAAAATGAAAGTTGGAGTAATTGGCGCAGGTACAATGGGTTCCGGCATTGCACAGGCATTTGCACAGACAGAGGGATATGAAGTTTATTTATGTGATATCAATGAAGAATTTGCTGCAAACGGAAAGAATAAAATAGCTAAGGGATTTGAAAAGAGAATTGCAAAGGGCAAAATGGAGCAGTCTGCTGCTGACGCTATCCTTGCAAAGATTACAACTGGTACAAAGGAGATTTGTACAGACTGTGATTTAATTGTTGAAGCTGCACTTGAAGTTATGGATATCAAGAAGCAGACATTTAAGGAGTTAGAAGAAATCTGCAAGAATGAAAACTGCATTTTTGCAACAAATACATCATCACTGTCAGTTACAGAAATTGGTGCTGGCATAAAGAGGCCTGTAATT
This sequence comes from uncultured Lachnospiraceae bacterium, assembly GCA_910577825.1. GTDB lineage: Bacteria > Bacillota > Clostridia > Lachnospirales > Lachnospiraceae > Butyribacter. The sequence continues at coordinate 24,092 of CAJTOK010000040.1, forward strand.
GGCATGCACTTCTTTAACCCTGCTCCTGTAATGAAGCTTATTGAAGTAATCCGCGGTGAGAACACTACTGATGAAGTAAATGATAAAGTAATTGAAATTTCAAAGGCAATCGGCAAAACTCCTGTAGAAGTCAAGGAAGCTCCTGGATTTGTAGTAAACAGGATTCTTATTCCAATGATTAATGAAGCTGTTGGCATTTATGCAGAAGGCATTGCTTCTGTAGAGGGCATTGATACAGCTATGAAGCTTGGTGCAAACCATCCAATGGGACCTCTTGCTTTAGGTGATTTGGTAGGACTTGATATCTGTCTTGCTATTATGGATGTCCTTTATAATGAAACAGGGGATTCAAAATACCGTGCACATACACTTCTCAGGAAAATGGTACGTGCAGGCAAGCTTGGCATGAAGACAGGCATTGGTTTCTATGATTACAGGAAATAATTATAAATGGTTTATAATGGATTATAAAAGATACTGGATGGCCAGTATAAATTTATGAAAGGTGGTATAAAAAGGCATGGATTTTACATTAAGTAAAAAGCATGAGATGGCGAGACAGCTTTTTAAAGATTTCGCTGAAACAGAAGTTAAGCCTTTAGCTCAGGAGGTTGATGAAACTGAACATTTCCCTATGGACAACGTAAAGAAAATGGGAAAATATGGCTTTATGGGTATTCCTGTACCAAAGGAGTATGGCGGACAAGGTTGTGATATATTAACATATGTAATGTGTGTTGAGGAACTTTCAAAAGTATGTGCTACAACAGGTGTTATTGTATCTGCACATACATCACTTTGCGCTGACCCTATTCTTACATATGGTACAGAGGAGCAGAAGAAGAAATATCTTCCTGACCTTGCAAGCGGCAGGAAGATAGGTGCATTCGGGCTTACAGAGCCAGGTGCAGGTACAGATGCCCAGGGCGTACAGACAAAGGCTGTTCTCGATGGCGATGAGTGGGTGCTTAATGGTTCCAAGTGCTTCATCACAAATGGTGAAGTTGCTGATATATACATTGTAATTGCTTATACAGACGTTATTGAAAAGAGAGGAAGAAAGGTTAAATCATTCTCTGCATTTATCGTAGAGAAAGGGACACCTGGCTTCTCATTTGGTACAAAAGAAAAGAAGATGGGTATCCGTGGTTCTTCTACATATGAGTTGATTTTCCAGGATTGCCGTATTCCAAAGGATGCCCTTTTAGGGGCACAGGGAAAAGGTTTCCCTATTGCTATGCATACTCTTGATGGCGGACGTATTGGTATCGCTTCACAGGCTCTTGGAATTGCGGAAGGTGCATTAGAGAGGACAATAGAGTATACAAAGGAAAGAAAGCAGTTCGGCCGTACTATTGCACAGCAGCAGAATACACAGTTCCAGCTTGCTGACATGGCTACAAAGGTAGAAGCTGCAAAACACCTTGTATACAAAGCTGCCATGAAAAAACAGGAATTTGCAGAGGGTGCTAAAGTATCTTATTCTGTAGAAGCTGCCATGGCTAAACTGTATGCTGCAGAAGTTGCAATGGAAGTTACAACAAAGGCAGTACAGTTACATGGTGGTTATGGTTATATCAGGGAGTACGATGTAGAGCGTATGATGCGTGATGCAAAGATTACAGAAATCTACGAAGGAACTTCAGAAGTACAGCGTATGGTAATATCAGGCAGCTTATTAAAATAATTAAAAAGGAGTGGTAAAGCCGTGAAAATAGTAGTATGTGTAAAGCAGGTCCCGGATACTAAAGGCGGGGTAAAGTTTAACCCTGATGGTACTTTGGACAGAGGTGCTATGCTTGCGATTATGAACCCTGATGATAAAGCAGGTCTTGAAGCAGCCCTCAGATTAAAAGATGAATATGGTGCAGAAGTTACTGTTGTTACAATGGGCCTTCCAAAGGCAGAGGAAGTTCTCCGTGAGGCTATTGCTATGGGAGCTGATAAAGGTATCCTTGTAACAGACAGGGTTTTAGGTGGAGCAGATACATGGGCTACATCTACAACAATCGCTGGTGCACTCAGGAATATTGACTATGATTTAATTATCACTGGCCGTCAGGCTATTGATGGTGATACAGCCCAGGTTGGTCCTCAGATTTCTGAGCATCTTGACCTTCCAGTTATTTCATATGCAAAGGATATCAAAATCGAAGGTGGCTATGTAGTAGTACAGCGCCAGTATGATGACAGATATCATGTATTAAAGGCTAAGATGCCTTGTCTGGTTACAGCTCTTTCAGAGTTAAATGAGCCACGTTATATGACTCCTGGCGGAATTTTTGATGCTTATGATGCTGAAATTACAGTATGGGGCAGAAAAGACCTTAAGGATGTTGACGATTCTAATCTTGGCCTTGCAGGCTCACCTACAAAGATTGCTAAAGCTTCCGATAAAGTAAGAAAAGGCGCAGGTGAAGTTAAGAAAGACCTTGATGCAGATGGTGCAGTTTCATATATTATGGACAAGTTAAAAGAGAAACATGTAATCTAAATAGAAAAGGAAAAGTGGTGACTAAAATGGGTTTAGAAGAATATAAGGGTGTCTATGTCTTTGCACAGCAGGTAGACAATGAATTAAGCGGTATCGCTTTTGAATTACTTGGAAAAGCTAAAGAACTTGCAAAAGACCTGAACACAGATGTTACAGCAATGCTTTTAGGTTCTGGTGTAAAGGGTCTTGCGGACCAGTTAGCTGAATATGGTGCTGATAAGGTTATCGTTGTTGATGACCCTGAATTAAAAGAATACAGGACAGAGCCTTATGCTCATGCTGTATCTTCAATTATAAACGAGTACAAGCCTGAAATAGTGCTTGTTGGTGCTACTGCAATCGGAAGGGATTTAGGCCCGCGTGTTTCAGCAAGGGTTGCAACAGGACTTACAGCAGACTGTACTGTACTTGAAATTGGTGATTTCCCACTCAATCCAGTTCCAGGACAGGAGCAGAAGCACAACCAGTTATTAATGACACGTCCTGCATTTGGCGGCAATACAATAGCTACTATTGCGTGTCCTGACAACCGCCCGCAGATGGCAACAGTACGTCCTGGTGTTATGCAGAAAATTGACCCTGTACAGGGCGCAAAGGCTGAAGTTATAGAATTTAATCCTGGATTTACACCAAATGACAAGTATGTTGAAATTGTAGAAATAGTTAAGGAAATTTCTAATACAGTAGATATTATGGATGCTAAGATACTTGTATCAGGCGGACGTGGTGTAGGAAGCAAAGAGAACTTCCAGATACTCCAGGACCTTGCTGATGTAATCGGCGGTACAGTAAGCTGCTCACGTGCAGTAGTTGATAATGGCTGGATGCCAAAAGAGTTACAGGTAGGGCAGACAGGTAAAACAGTACGTCCTAATGTATATTTTGCTATTGGCATTTCAGGTGCTATCCAGCATGCAGCAGGCATGGAAGAGTCTGATATTATCGTTGCAATTAATAAAGATGAAACAGCCCCAATCTTTGATATAGCTGATTATGGTGTTGTTGGTGACCTTAATAAGATTGTTCCAAAACTTACAGAGGAATTAAAGAAGGTTGTAAAATAATTTTTACAGGCAGGATTAAAATAAAAGATATAGAAATACAATGCACACCGCCCTGGCAGAACCTGCCAGGGCGGTGTTTCCTTCTTTTATTGGTAATTATAAATTGACAAATACTTCTGTTTCTTTCTTTAATGTGCTTGCTATTTCACGGTTATCTTCTATTTCTTTTGAAATATTTTCTATATCTGTGGCAAGTTCCTGTACACTGTCTGCTGTACTTGCTACGCCATTTGTGCCTTCGTCAATGGCTGTACTAATTGAATCCATGGAATTTGCAATTTCTGATACAGAGTTTTTAAGGGCATCAGTCCTTATTGTAAACTGTTCCATGACATTTTCAATGTAAGTTGCATTCTGTTTGTATTCACCGCCTGCTTTTACAAAGTCTTCAAAATCGTGCAGTATTGAGTTGTTAAGGTAGTCAATAAGGTCATTTGCATGGAAGGCAAGGTTATGTACTGCTTCAACGATAACACTGTTTATGGTCTGGATATGGTTAGCTGTATTGCTGCTTTCATCAGCAAGGTGGTTTATTTCACTTGCAACAACGGCAAAGCCTTTGCCGGCCTCGCCAGCCCTTGCTGCTTCTATTGAGGCATTAAGGGCAAGGAGTGTGGTCTGTTCGGAAATATTTAAAATATTGTCAGTCAGGTTGTTTATCTGGTCTATGCTGTTGCTGTCTTCTATAGCTTTATTAAGCACTGCTAATATCTGGGAAACTTTCGTCATGGTAGTATCCATATTTGTCCTTGCGGTATTTTCCATTTTTTCAGCATGGGCTTTCATTTTCTTTGAATATGAATTAATTTCAACAGTTTTTTCAGCAATCGTATTAACCTCTTCATTAACAGAAGAAACATTATTATTTATTGTAAACGAATTGTTGCCAACTTCAGACATTGTAGCAGAAAGTTCTTCTGTAAATGCAGACAGGTCAGTTACGCTTCCGTTTGATGTAATTATACGTTCTGAAATTTCACCCGTTATTTTATCCATTTTGTTGGATATTTCTGAAACTATTCCAAATATGCTCTGCAGTTTTTCTATAAATGAATTAATGCCATTGCCAAGTGCAGCGATTTCATCATTGGAATATATTGATATACGTTTGGTTAAATCGCCATGTCTTTCATCAATATCTTTAATTATTGCATTAAGTTCACGCTCACCGTTTGTAATAGGCCTTATAATCTTCATAAGAACTACAAATACTGCTATAATTATTGATAAAGTGCATATAAGTATTGAAGCAATATTTATTACAAATGATATTTTATATACATCCTGCAGTTCCTTTTTAGCATTATTTGATGCTGCTTTGGAAATGTTTATTAAGCTGTCAGCTTTGGAATATAAGTTATCAGAGTAATTTTTTAAATTGATATTGGCAACCTCAAAAGCAGCTTCTTTACTGTTATTAGCACTGAGTGCCATCATATTAGCAATGTTCTTTTTAAATCCGTCGTAATTTCCAATAAGTATATCATATTCGTTTTTATCTTCATCGCCAAGGTACTGCCTGAAGCTTTCAAATGTTCCATCAAGTTTACTTTCGCTTGCATTAATTGAACTGACAAGCTCAATCATGGTAAGTGCATCTGTTGCAACTATATGGGATAATGCCATATTATGTATATTCATGGCACCGCTTTTTAAGTCTGAAAGTACGGTAATTCCTGTAAGGTACTTATCTGAAATAGTTGTAGCCTTTGAATTAACATTTCTTAAATTGATTATTGAAATTATATTTGTTATAACTGCCAGGACAGCCAGTATAAGAAGCGGTGTAAAAAGCCATGTTTTAATGCTGGATTTCCTTGTTTTTTTCTGTTTTTTGGAACGGTTTATAATTTTATTTTGCCTGGGTTTACGTTTTTTGTCAGCCATTTTGATTACCTCCATTCTTTTTGCGGCATATTTTTAAATATCAGCCTATAGCAGAAGCCTTGATTTTCTTAACCATGTTATCAAGCAAGTCCTGGAGGTCTTTGCCGCCTGTGTTGCCTTTTGCCATCTGGTTGCCAAATTCAGTGACAGGGTCCCAGAAATTGCCGCCAAGCCTCTGGAGTTCGGAAAATTCTGACTGTGCAATAACTGCCTGTACTGCCTGTGATACTTTGATTTTATCTGACTGTGACGCCTTAATATTAGAAGGACCATGCCCCCCCTCATTTCAAAACGCAGTTCCTGGTTTTCTTCATTAGAGATATAATTAGCGAGTTTATGTGCCCAGTCAAGATAATCTGAGTATGGGTTTACGCCTAACATTTTATATCCAAAGTAACATGACATCTGCACCTGTTTTCCTGCAACTGTATATGAAGGGAGTATTGTTGCTGCATAGTCATTGCCAAGTATATTTTTAACAGCTGTTTCATCCCATACGCCACTGACAAATGCAATGACTTTGCCCTTTTTTTAAGCCTTCCAGCCCTTCACCAGTGCTTTCAAATCCAGGGTTTCTGCCGATTTTCATAAGTGCATTGGCTACATCTGTACCTTTTATGCTGTTTTTAGCTGAATTCCATGTACAAAAGTTGGTTACGCCATCTTTGTTTAAACCTACCTTAAGGCCGGTCTGGCCATAAAAAGAGTAGAGATACCATCCAGATGACCAGTCCATTGCAAATTTTTTCTTATGCTTAGCGGCAACACTTAATATTTTATCAAGTGACTTTACATCTTCTTCGTTTAAATATTTCTTATTGTAGTACAGGAAATACCCATTATCAGCGGTTATAGGGTATCCGTATGTCTGGCCATAGACAGTTACGGCATCTACAGCAGACGCAAGGTTATTTTCCTTGATTTCAGAAGGGTTAGTTACTGGCGAAGCGGCACCGCCTGCAACGATTGACTGTATATCGCCGTCAGTAGTTGTATATACGTCAGCAGCATTTAGTATATCACCAAGTAAGGCATTGCGGCACTGTCCTTCAACAACAGGCGACCATTCAATGGTGATATCTGCTTCACTGGCATGTTCCTTTATAAAATTCTGGGTGACAGTGGCAATATAGTCTTTGTCTTCCTCACCTGCCCATATAGAAAGTGATACTTTTTCCTTTCCTTGCTTCTTGCCATCCTCTTTTACATCCTCTCCAGAAGATGTAGTATCCTTCCCGGGGGTTTCATTGCCACAGCCAGTAAAGAAAAGGCCTATAAGCGAAACAGCCAGGAGATATTTTAATAAATTTTTGCCCATACCTGTTTTCCTCCTTTATTTATAATTTTCCCTATAAAGTAGTAGTTTTTATAGAGATGCAGAGAGTTATAGTTGAAAATGCACAAATATTTTTTTTTTGCACAGATAACTTTAGTATAATTTTAATACATTTTTGCCAAATAAACAATCAAAAAGTTAAAAATTCTTATTGTTTTTTCATAGGATTTTCCAATGTTTTCTATTTCAGGGAGGAGGCGGGTTTTGAAGTGCTGGTATGAAATGTTATGTGCTTGCAATTCCAAAGTGTCCCTTGACAAACCAAGACAGCACGCTTGCGCCTGGATAAATCACGCAACGGCGCATAAAGCCCTTATGTTTCTGCGGAACATTGAATACAGGGCTTAAACGCCGGCGGATTTAAACAGCTGTCCTTAGGAAGCACATTTGGAATTTGCCAGCTAATTTACATTGGCTATCCGCTTGAATACCATTTCCATTTTTTCAGTGCCTGCATAATGCCTTTCCACAATAATTTTTGTGGGTGCAGGCTGCCGGCTGGCTCTGTGCCCTGTCTTGCTGTTTTTACTCATAAATCTGCTCCTCTTTTACAATAAAATAGAGCGTATAGGCTTTTTTCTATACGCTCTGACGCTGTGTTACTATTTTATTGTGATTGCGGTAATTGATGTTTAGACAAAACGGGAATAGCTATTTCTTTTTTGTAATCTTTATAGAATATACAATAGTACTGATTAAGGCGCACAATATGAGAATATGCAATATAGTATGATATACATCGGGTATGTATTTATCATCTATTTGTAACCACTGTATTGTACCTGAAAAATACTCAATTTTTCTTTCTAATGTACCCATAAATCCACCATTAAAAATAGTATACCATTCGTGGCAGATAAACTGTATCACAAACCACACCGAAAGCCATACAATTACAAACCATTTACCAATTTGTTCTTTAACAATGAATAACATCACAACTATTAAATAAATTAGAAAAAATATACCATCATCTTTATATGACCTCGAAACTAAACATTTATTTCCAAAACAAAATCCTGTCATATCCAAAAAAAACCATAGTAACAATATCAACTGTGCTATAATACAATATATTTTTTTCATACTGATACCTCCAAATCCGATTTGTACTCCTAACAGAATACCACAATTACACTCATATTTCTATCAGATTTTAATTAAATTTCTTCCTCCCTCCGCTTAGTTTTACTTTGTTGCTTATTATGCTGTCGGCTCTCGTTCTGAAGCTCCTTCTCAAGGTTCTTTTTGTTATAACTGATTATTTCTGCATACGCTAATTCTGTGGCGGTCTTGGTCTGCTCCCTGCGATACTGTCATATTCCGGTTGCAGAGACTGTATCTCTGCTTTCCACTGTTCCGGCGTTATTTTCCCGCCATTCTGTAAAAGGCTCTGCATACGCTCCTTTAATCCGGGGTACTTCGATAAGCTGTCCTTATGCTTCTTATCGTATTTCATCTTAGAAAGTCCTTTGAGTGGCTGGCTCTCCTTATAGGTAGCCTGGATTGGCGCAAAGAGGGCATACATTTTTGGCAGTTCCTTTAACCGGTTTAGTTTCTGCCCATTTGAAAAGGGTAGCAGCTTCCCGGCAAATGGGAATTTAACTACCTTTTAATTAACCGTTTAATTTTGGGAAGTATGAAACTCCCTAACAAATATAAATTACACAGATATACAAATAGATTTCCAATATACGGATAAAGAGTAAAGCGTCCTTTCATAGCAACCTGTGCTGATAATGTCTTTGTATCAGACTGAAAGTAACTGGTCTGTGCCAGCACACTGCCTTTAAAATCTGAAACAACCGACATTCCCTTATTTGTATGTCTGATTATATTACTTCCATTTTCAACTCCACGTACAATCGCTGTCTTTGCAGCTAATAATGTCATTTCTTTCCAATCCGAAGCTGGAACAATTAGTATATCTACATTATTTCTGCCTGCCTGCTGTATTTTAGGCAAAAATGCCATATCAGAACATATAAACGGTGCAATTCTGCCATATTCTGTATCAAAACTTTTTAGCATTCCATCTCCTTTTTGGCACAATTCCCCGATTGAACGTCCATGCTTAAAATATTCTGATATTAGTTCTCCTTGTGGACTAAATGCTACCGTTTTATTTTCCTTTAAGTCCTTGTAAGGGGTTTTCACCAATAATGAAACAATCAAATAAATTTCTTCCTGTTTTGCCATATCCGACGCCCGTTGCAAAAGCATATCTTCATCTTGTTTTAAAACCGCTCCATTCAGTTCAGACCAAAAAACAATCTTTGCACCTGCTTGTGCTTCCAATTCTGTTTTTAGGAAAAGACCATCAGCTACTGATGATAGTTTATTCCTTGTATTGGTAATGTTTTCATCAGTAAATGTATTGGTATAAAATGTAGAATATACATCTTTATCATTATTTAACAGCTCTGAAACCGGAACGGTTACTCCAGCAATCCTGACACTTTTATCTGGATTTCCTGCAAAATGAAACATAACAACTCCATAGACAAATACCAAGCCAATTACAGAACCATATACGGTTATGTATTTTCTGATGTATTCTTTTTTGCTTTTATTGTTCCAAATCCATATAACCATTGCCGCCGTCCAATACATTAAAAAGGTGATTCCGTAAATCCCTGTTACCGTTACTATTTGTAGCAGATATAGATTCTGGTATTGTGTATAAGCGTCAGACAGCCCGCCCAAAATAGGATATACCAAATAGATAATATATTCTATTGATACCATTATACTTGCAAAAATAACAGTATCTTGAAATCTCATTTTTGATTTTGACCAATAGATATATGGTAAAATTTTCAGAAAAGATACCAAAAAAGCTACCACTATACATATTTTTATATCCATTCCGATGGCTTTTCCAAACTGGAAAACAAACCCAATAGTATATATAGAGCCAATTATAAGATATACTTTCCGGGTATGGCTGAGAGAAAGCATATGTAAAAACAAAATTGGATAAATCCATGAAAAAACCGGGATACACCATTCTCCATTGGACATTACATAAATTAAAAAAGCTAATATTATGAAAACTGCAAACCGGTTACTTTTTAAAAGATTTTTCATTGCCAGACTCCTTACTTACATTCTCTATAACTGCAAAAAACATCTGCAAGATAAAATGTATCATCAAAATAATCCTTAGTTTCTTAGGAAAAACTTTATATTGTCCTCCCATTGCCAACTCTCCTAATGGCAAGCCACAAATTATGAGAAATGATAATACAATTCTCCGCAAGCATTGATTTGTCAAATTGTTCAATATCATTATCTTAC
>CAJTOK010000041.1 GCA_910577825.1 uncultured Lachnospiraceae bacterium
CCTTACTATATCATTGCCACTGCTATTTACCCAATATGATTGCATAGGGGCTTTACTGTCCTCACATAAAATTTTACACTGGTTTATAACATCCCATGGGCAGTAAATTTCTGTACCGCCAAACCTGTATCCATCATACCATTCCCTAAAAAGCCCATATTTATCTTCAAGCCCATAATATCCCAGCATCTCCTTTACTTCTGCGCCAGTAAACCCGAAATACCCTGAAAATCTTGTATCAGAAACCGGCATTACTTCAAAGTTATTTAACCCTGTAAATATACTTTCCTTTGAAATCCTCAAACAGCCTGTAAGTACAGCAAATTCAAGATATTCATTGGTTTTTAAGGCACTTCCAAAAAACAGGCGGATAAATTTAGTCATTTCATCATAACACCCAGACTGGTATGCTTTATCAAGTGGTACATCATATTCATCAATAATAATAATGGCTTTTTTCCTATAATGCTGGTACAAAAGCCTGCATAAAATATTAAGGCTTGAATACACATCTGCCATGGATTTAAATTTATTTGCAGCAATACACCTCGCATCTTCCTTGTCATCATCATCAAGATAGCTGCTTTGCAATAATAATCTTTTATATGGGTATGCACCCCTGCTTATAACAATTTTTATTCCATCAATAAAATCATCAAATGTTATACCGCCTACATCTTTTAAACTAAGGGAAATTACAGGAAACTTTCCCTGGTACTTTTCACACAGCCTTTTTTCTTTTGAAATGGCAAGCCCATTAAAAAGGGATGTATCTGTACCTGCCTTAAAAAATGTCTTTAACATATCCATATTTAAACTTTTACCAAAACGGCGGGGACGGGTAAATAATGTTACTTCACTTATTGAATTTAATAAATCCCTTATCATATTTGTTTTATCTATATAATAATAATTATTTTGGATAATTTTACTAAATGATTCTATTCCAATAGGCAGCTTTTTCATTCTTTGTCCCTCCTGGCACTTTTATAATAATCCACAACCTGGATAATTTCATAAAATCTTACTTCTGTAAAAAAGAATAACACATACGGTTTTCTTTTGCAATAAAAATGCAGAAATATAAAAGACACAGCTTGTAAAACCAACAGACCTGTGTCTTTTTATAAATTACTTTGAAATTTTTATAAATCCATCTTCCTAAATGTCCTGCACCATAAATAATACATCTCCTCTCTTTATTAATTTTTTGCATTATAGTATCTTTCAAGATACGAGTTATTTATCATACCATTTTTCCAGCCCATGATATTGGTAACTATCAATCACCACATTCTTTACATGCTGGATTGAACCTTCATTTTCATCAATTCCAGCAAGCACACAGGTTTTTCTTAAATCCTTGCAAAAATTTGAACGGTTCACCAAAGAACCATTTTTAGTCCTGAAAATAACTCCATTTATAATCCCTTCATGTTTCACATACACATTTAAATCCTCTAAAATCATATCAGGTATTAAAATATTTATCTTTTTGTTCTTTCTGGTAACTTCAATAATTCCTTTTTCTAATACATCTACAGTTAAAAAATTTAATTCACAGAAACGTAAATCTGTATGGCATAAAACCTGTACCATCATTGCAAGCCGTTCATTATCATTCTGCAATGCTGTATATACAAGTTTATTGTAATTTACTAAAGAAATATTCATAGGTTTATGTAACCCTTTATAATCCAGAGGCTCTAACTGGACTTTCATCTCCTGCCATCCCATTACTTCACAAAAATAATTAGCAGCAGCAAGATATGTGTTTATAGTACGCTGTTTAAACCCTTTTTTACTAAGCCAGTTTTTGTATGCTTCCATTTGTCCAGCAGATAACTCAGAACCATTTAAAAACTGTACAAGCTTGTTTATATTCCTGCTGTAAGCAGATATAGTATTGGGGCTTTTATTATTTTTCTTAAGTTGATGATAAAAATTAGATAAACACTCTGGTGTTATGTAAGCAGACATAGATATCACCTCTTTACATATATTTCAAATAATTTTTTATTTTATACTATTTATTGTAATATATTATTTTTTCAATTTTATTATATCCTGGTTTCATCTGGTATCCTTCAATATAATTTTCATTAACAACATCTATCCAGTTTTTTGAATATTCAATAAATGTACCATCCTTTTTATAACCACCATTATATTTTTCCCAGTAAGATGTATGGCAGTCTTCACATAAATAAATACCCCCGTCACTTATATGTGTAAACATACTTTCATATGTAATAATCTGCTGTTCCATTGTATGCCCGCCATCATCCAGCAAAATATCAATCCTTGGATATTTTTCCTTAAAATATTTCCAGAAATTCCTGTCATCCTGTGAACCAATTTCAATATGTATGTTTTCTTTTTCATATTTATGGCATTCATCGTTAATATCAATTCCAATAATTGTAGCATTTTTTCCAAAATAATCCTGCCACATCTGCATTGAACCGCCTTTGCATACGCCAATTTCGTACATTATAACATCTGTATTCCTGAATTTTTTAAAATATTTATCATATATTTCAAAATAATGAAACCATTTTGAAAGTGCTGTATGTTTTCCGTTACATGCAAAACGGTATAAATCATTTTCTTGTAGTAAATGTTCATGGTATTTTTTAAATACTACTTTTTGATAAAATTCAGATATATTTATTACTTTTTCTGTATTTGGAAATACTTCCTTAATTTTTCTTTTTATTTCCTTATAATAAACTGAGCAAACCACAATCCAGTCAAAATCAAGTTTTAAAGAATCCTCTAAACAAAAAACGGGTATTTTTTCAAATTTTTGTTTTCCTCCCCCCGGTGGCGTAAGAATCTGTTATTCCAACAAAAACATATCCCATTCCAGAAACATTTTTTAAGAAATTTTTTGCACTGCTTCCCATTCCATATATTAATATTTTATCCATAATAGAACCGCCTTTCATTTAATTAATATTATATAAATTATATTTAATATTTTAATCTTTCCTGCCATTTAATTATTCCGCAAAAATCATTAGTAAGCAAACATAAGTATAATCTATTTATATATTTTTTAATATATATTCATACATAGAATTTTGTGTAGTTATATTTAGTTTATAAGTTAATTTATGTAACTTTGATATATTTAAAATCTGTTCCATTCTTTTTTTATTATATGGATTATTAAGCTCCCTTTCTAATATAAAACAATTTGAATTAGAAAAATAAGGAACTTTTTCCCATTCATCATTATATATACTTGTTACAATCCTAAATAAAAAGTGCATTGCAAAATAGTTTATAACTTTTTTTTCTTTTCTCCAGTAAAGATATAATAATTTTAAAGTTTCTTCTATAATTACATTATTACTTTGTGCATACATTAACCAACTAGAAATTGATACTGCACCTGCCTGTAACCTTGTACATTGTATCTTGGGAAACTGGTAAATAAAAAGAGAACCATCTGTTATGAAATCTTCCAGTTCACCAGTTAAAAGAACAGTTGCATCAAGCCATAATCCCCCATATTTTTTTAATAATTCAAGCCGTATAATATCTGAATAATTTGCAGCAGATATAATTCTGTTTTTATACATTTCTTTGATATCATCTGGAATATCTATATACTCTTTATAATTTTTTTCATCAAGGTAAATAATCTTTCTGCCTCTTCCGTATTTTTTAACAGAATCACTGCATTTTTTTACAATTTCTGGTACATTATCCCAGCCTTGAAACCATAATAACCATATTATACCACTATCTTTTCCATATTTCTGTTTTCTAAATTCAACATAACTACTATACTTATCTCTTAAATATATATAATCTTTCCAATCAGATGATTTTATTTCAAAATCTTTATCTTCAGAAAACTGTATTTTTTTATTTTGTTCAAATTCATTTTCATCTATTAAAATAATTTGCTCATTTTTTCCACCATTTATATTAATAAATTCACAAATTTCTTTAATAAAACGTTCTGTTGTTACTGCAATTATAATATAATCAAATTCTGTATTCTTTATAACTTCTGGATTTAAAATTGGAAGCGGATATTCATTTGCTGGGATTTTATTATAATTTTTGTCTACCCATCTAATTACGTTCACATTTTGGTATTTTTTTAAAAAATCATAAGTTAATTTTCCATAAGCTCCAGCACCATATATTATAATATTACAGTTATTTGTTTCTGTATTTAATCCATTCTTAATACCCTTTTTCACCATTTTGTAATGTCCTTTCTTTCTGTTATAAAATAATATCTTCTTTATATTCTTTACAAGGCTTAATCCCCCTGACAACACCCCGCCTTAATTCTGGACTTTTACATACATTTATATCAAATAAAAATAACATATAACCCTTAGATGTACTTACTTGCATGCCATAAGACTGTAGAATTTCTTTAATTTTTTCTTCATCACCATGATGATGATATGAGCAAATTGCACATTTAATACCTTTAGAATTTTTGAATGTTTCCTTTGCACCATAAAGAGCATTAATTTCTTCACCCTCAATATCCATTTTTAAAAAGGAAATACTTTCTCCATTTAATAAAGTATCCAGAGAAATTGTATTACCAGAATCAATATTTGATAAAAAATTATTACAAAAAACCACCTTATCTTTATATGGAGCAAATGTATATTTTAATGCCTCAATCCAGCCAGTATCACACTCTATGAGATAAACTTTTTTTACATGGTCAATATGATGTAATGAAAAGTTCCCTTCACATACACCCGCGTCTACCAGTACATCATCCGGGCAAACTATAATGTTTTCTTCTTCATACAAATGTGGTGAATTTTTATCTTGTTCATGCCATATATCCTTTACATACTTTTTCCCATTATTTACAATAAACTCATATCCTCTTTTCATATAAAGACGTTTATTTTCAAAATAAATATAATAAAGGTCTGCTGCATTATCATATATTGCTTCATACATTTTTTCTGGAAGTGCAGGTGAAAAATTATATACAGATATATTATCTGACTTGTCAATAAACTCTAAAACATTTTTTATTTCTTCATCTTTATTCAAACTATACTTTTTATTTAAACAATCACTAAAATAAATCTTTAAAATATCTTTTTCCTTTTCTAATGGAATATTAAGGTATTTTGCATTTGTTCTAAAATTTCTTGTTTATATGTACTCCATATACAAATATAATCATATGATATATTTACAATTTCAGAAGGAGGAATAACAGGCACACCTTCTATTTTTGTACCACATTTTTTGTTATTATTATCAATAAAACCAATTATTTTATTATTATTTAGAACACCACTATCTTTGGCAAGTTTATAATTTCTCTTTGCTCTTGCCCCAGTACCCCATATCAGAATTTTTATCATTTTATATAACTCCTATTTCAATATTTATATTAATTAGTACTTTTATTTAAATATTCTAAAAGTTCATAATATACTTGTTCATATCCAAAAGTTAAGATGTCCTTTTTATAATATTCATAAACCAACTTTGCAGTTTCTTTTGTATAATATACTTTCCAGTCTTTTTTCTTACTTTTATTCATATTCCCAATCTTTTTTAAATCATATTTTTCTTGAATAAGTTTATAACTTTCCGTCAAATCTTCTACTTTCCCAATATAATCAACTAATTTTTCTCCATTTTCATAAATATAACTATATTGTGACTTAAAATGTCTATCTGCCCACGACACAGGTATTTTCACTATACATTTTACAAATTCATCAAAATTTTGTATTTCATTTAAAATTCCCATACAATAATTATATTTTTTAAAGGGATTACCCTTTTCTTTATTTTCAATTTTATCTACATAACAAGAAACAAGACGCTCAAAAGGATTTCTGACATAAGTAAATTTAAATATATAATCATTTTGTGGAATATTTCCAATTATTTTATATTTTTTTTCTGCAAAATCGTGTAACGAAGTACCTGGTTCTTCATTAATTAATGTACTAATAATAGATGTACAAGCACATTTTGCCAACCGTAAATATGCAATATCAGAATGATTTCCCATAAACCAGTGTCTTTGTTCAACTGAATTATTCCAATATCTAATACGTGCGCCAGAAATAAAAAGTTTATATATTTCTGGTTTTAATCCATCATAATCAATATCATCATTTATTAATCTTCTGATAAGACATTTTCTTGCAAAATTATCATTAATTAAAATGTAATTAATTTCATCTTCTATAATATTAAAAATCTCTTTTTTAGATAAACTTATTATTTTTCCTTCATTTATACCTATTTCTATTAAATTTTGAGTAATTTTTTTAATTTTATAATCATTGTCAATAGTTAACACAATAAAATCATATGAATAATTTTTTATAATTTTAGGATTGATAATTTCTATAGGCGCATCATTAATTTTTTTATATTGCTGGTCACTCCATGCAATAATTTTAATGTTTAAATTTTTTAATAATAAGTGATATATAATTCTTCCAAAAGTACCAGCACCATATATTATTATATTAGCAGAATTTTCTATGCTTAATAATTGTGTATATTCCATATTTACAATCTCCCTCTTATAAAAATCCATAAAATTTTTTACTAAATATCATCTATTCCATATTTGCCTAATTTAAACAAATATTTATTTTTGTATTGATTATTATTAATCATAAGCGCTACTTCTGTTCCAGAACACTGTCCTGCTATAAGTGAATGACATGAGGCCAAACAGTTTAAAGCAACTAAGTAATCTTTTCCCTGTGATACCCTTTCTTTCGCATCATTATTAACCTCTGCAAGATATTTTTTTGTATGTGATTTATAACGTAATTGTGGATAATAACATATTTTTTCTTTTCCAAATTCATCTTCAAAACGCTCACATGCTTCTTGTACTTCTGTACATAAATAAATTAAATCAAAGTTTTCCCATTCTAACATCTTCTGTTTTACCATTTCTACCATTGAATCTAAATCTGGTTGTATATTATGAGCATATGGTTTTAAATTCGCATAATCTGTTCCACGAAACAATACACCAAGTACCCTTTTATTATTAAATTTTTTCTTAAACTCGCAATACTTACTATATAATTCTTTCTTGATTTTCGGCAAAACCATTTCATTTTCTTCTTTTTTTGAACAGTATTTTCTACTATACATAACTAATACATGTTTTGCATCTTTTATATCATCCATATCATATTCACTTGGTTGTTCAAAAAACTTATTATACGCATTTATTTTTCCATATTCTCCTTCCTCAAGATATTGCGTTTCTATAGTTTTCATATCAACTACTGGAATATAATCCTTTTTTTTGGCATAGGCTATTCCTCTTGCAACTCTCATTGCTATAGAACCTAATCCTATGGGATACATATTTATTCTAATAACCAAAAATTTCTTTTTGTCATACTTTTCACCATATTGAAATTCTTTAATATTATTAAAATATATTTGAATAACTTCCATTGGTAAAAGTATATTTGTATCACTTATTTCTTTATTTAATAAATTATCATTTTTTACATCTCTATAATTTTGGAATAATAAAGAATTTAAGTTTGTAAATAATATATAATCATATTGATAATTTTGTATTATATTAATTTTATTTAATGAAATTATCCCAACTATACAAAATAACTCTTTATATCTTTCGTAGTATTTTCTATATTTGATATCTGCTCCAAAATCTTCACCAATTATTAATATTTTTTTATTATATAAATCATATTTTCTGTCATACCAGCAGAAAATAATTTGTTCAAAAAAATTTTTTCGTGTGTATATTTTTTTTGGTTCTATTCCAACTTCACAAATAAGTTGTTCATATATTTCTTCTTCATATACGCTACAAATTAGAATCATATCATAAGTATATTTAAAAATATCATTTGGAGCAATAACTTTTTTTTCAATAAATTTTTGTTTATACTTCTTTTCATTATTATCTATAAATGCTATAATTTCTATATTATTTTCAAAAAACTCTTTATTATCTTTAATATAAAAAACTGCTGCATTACCAGTACCAAATATTAATATATTCATAATTATAAATTCCTTATATATTTTGTATTATTTTAATAATTAAATTAATAAATTATATATATTAAAAATTATTTATACATTAATCAAGTAAATAATTTCATTTAATATTATATAAATATCCAATATAAAATCAGAAATAAAATATTGAGATAAATTTTCTAATACGCTATTACCATAATTTATTACTGTATTTAAAACATAAGTTTCTGAATCAGCATTTTTTAAATCTTCTATATAACCCTTTTGGTTTTTATCAAATATTTTTTTGATAGTTATACCTGCTTTTTGTATAACAGGAATTAATGCTTCAGTTATTGTACCATTACCGTATATATATATGTTTGTTGCTTCATATCTTTTAAAATAATTCTTAAATTTTAAAGCTAATATATCTTTTTTATTGTAAAGCTGATAGGTACACCATACTTTTTTTTCCATACTACTAATATCTTTAAAATATATATTTGGCATATCTTTTTTTTTATCATCATATGAAATATATGACATTTTTTCTAAATATTTACCATATCGTTTTAAATCTTTTTCATAAATATTAAAATTACTATTATGTGAAAATGATACCAAATATTTATATAATTCAAAAATCATATTTAAAAATTCATTATTAATTATTTCTTCTATACTTCCAGCAATGTTATGGCGTAAGGAAGTATCTATAAAATCTGCTGCTTTATTATTTTTATATCCAATAAATTTTTCCAGTTTGCTTATCTGTTCTTCTTGTGCATTAAAATAATCCTCATGGTTTAATATTAATACTGGTGCATTACAATCTGCTATACAATATAAAATACTAAGGTTATAATAAAACCATAATTTTAAAGCATAGATAAAATTGATATTATCTCTTTTTTGAACTGATTTAGCTACTTCAAAAGGATGCCTGAAAACAACAATAACATTTTCTTCTAATTTATATTTTTGTATTTCATTTTCCCATACAGGAAAAGTTACACACATCCGTGGGTCTTTAATAAAAATATCCTGTTTTTCTTCCGAATTTTCAAATAAATTTTTAATTATCCTATTTATTTCATTTCTATATTTTGTATCTTTAAATAAATTAATTTTTTCTGAATACATACCACTATATACACCGTGTTCACACCATATTGCTTCATCTAATAAAAATATTTCTTTATTTTCAAAGAAACCACGCTGGTTATCTTTATCAGCTTCCAGTAAACTTTCATCTGTTCCGGCATACATTCCATAAGAGGATAAAATGCCTGCTGTAAGAGATGTTGCAGACCTGTGCATACCTAGTACAATAAATATTTTTTTCACTTAGTTTCCTCCACAATAGTTTTTATACTACACTAAAATAATCCTTTACTTTGCGCCATCCCAGATTCTCCAGATAATTTACTGCATAATCCAGTCCCCCGTTTGTTGCAATAAATACATAATAGCTTCTATTATTATCAATAAAATCTGGCTTGTATATCTGCTTTTCTTTATCTGGTTCTGCAAAGCTGTCAATATATCCTTTAAACTGTGCATTTGGAAATTGTTTTTGTATCTTTTTTACTGCCAGGCTTCCTGTAATGTCAGCTCCCCATACTACATATTCTCTATCAAAATTTGCCTGTAAATGTTTCTCCATATATTCTATATGGTAATCTATCATATCTTCTTTAAGTCCTGTATTTGACAATCGGTCATTGCCGGATTTTGATGAGTTGTATACCCGGTATTGGAATAATTTTTCTGGAACTGTACCTATTCTATACCCTGAAGCTAATGTCCTGAATAAAAATTCCCCATCTTCAAAATGTTTATATTCTCCATAACCCCCAATAAGATTTATTAATTCTTTCCTGAAAATCCATGTTGGATGTATTAAAACATAACCTAGAAACATATGCTGTGGGATTTTATCATTAAATTTATTTACAACTTTATTTACACGTCTTATACATTTGACTATTTCCTCATCTGTACCTGGCTCTACAAGCATATCATAATGACATCCTGCAAGATATATACCAGGGTTCTTTTCCATATAATCCACCTGCTTGCAAATACGTTCTTTGCCAGATATATCATCTGCATCCATCCTGACAATATATTTTCCATCTGCTATGTTAATTTGTTCATTTAATGTGTAGACCAGCCCTTTATTTTCTCTGGATACTACACGTATGCGGTTGTCTTTTCCTGCATATTCTTTTATGATGTTTAAAGAATTATCTGTAGAACCGTCATTTGTAATAATAAATTCAAAGTCACCGTATGTCTGTCCTAAAATACTTTCTATTGCTTCTGCCAGATATTTTTCTGCATTATAAACTGGCATAATAACAGTTACCAGTTTTTTATACATACATATCCTCCTTTTGGAAACCGCAGTTAACTACTTTTTCTTCTGCATCCATGCACAGCCCCATATTTTTTAAACTGTAGAAACTGATATATTTCCCTTCCTGGTATATTCTGTCAGGGTACAGTATAATTTTCTTTGCATGTGACTGTGATATTACATCACATAACCCGCTCCTTAATCCAATAAAATTACCTGCTGCTTCCACAACCTGTACTGCCTTAGTTAATGGAAATGTAACTGCTGTTGTCCCT
This sequence comes from uncultured Lachnospiraceae bacterium, assembly GCA_910577825.1. Lineage (GTDB taxonomy): Bacteria > Bacillota > Clostridia > Lachnospirales > Lachnospiraceae > Butyribacter. The sequence goes on from CAJTOK010000041.1 coordinate 10,639, forward strand.
TCTATGGCTGGTTCTTCAGCCCCGGAGCTGTTTGTACAGACTGTATAACCTTTATTTTTGTACTCTTTTATGATTTCTTTCCAGAAGCTGGCAGGTAAGTCTGGTGAAGTATTTGCATATGGTGATATAATAACTGTCTTTCCTTCTGTCAGTCCGTTTTCTTTGAAAAAATTATCTATATACTTTTTATCCTGCCTGTTTTCTGGGGCTTGTACTGTTTCGTTTCTCTCCATTCCAAATATGGAATATTTGTAATGGTCATTAAAACAGACTCCTTTATAGTTTCCAAGTGCCCCAATGCCTGCAGTGTACGGAAACCTGTGGTGGAGTATTTCTGTGTTACATTCTTTTAAGCCAGCAAAAACCAGGCTTTGCACCATTAAGTCACTTTCTTCTTTTGCCAGTTTTTCTGCCTGTTTTATTTTAAACATTGACAGTACCTGCATACATGCGCTGCTTGTTACTGTTACTGCATATGAGGAAATATTATTCTTTGTACAGTATTTTTCAAGGTACATTCCTGCAAGGTATACATCGCCTAATGCCGGGTATGGGCATATAAAAACCCTTGTTTCATTTCCATATTTCCTGCGGATTTTTTTATAAATATCCCATCCTTTGCTTATTTCTTTTTCTTTTTCTGCAAAGGTTTCTTCTGTAACAGAATATGTACTTCCTTTTGCCATATCAACAATTTTAAATATATGTTTTTCTTCTTTGTAGCCCATTGCCACAAGCTGCTGTGCCATTTCGTTATAGTATTTTGATGCAATTAAGATAATGGCATTTTCACGGAAATTTCCCAGTATATTTCCCGGGCTGTCCACGGGTATTCCCATACAGGATGTACCCTGCTTTTTCATATTGTTGTCTGCCATTGCTTCCACACAAATTCCATGTGATAAAAGCCAGGATGCCATTTTTTCAGCTGGCTCATTGCTTCCAAAAATTACTACATATTTGTTGCTGAGTGTTCCGGCATTATATAGTTTTTCCAGTGTTTCCTGCATTTCTGCTTTTTCTTCTTTTAACATAAAATTCCCCATGATGTTTTTATTTTGTATTGTCAGTTTCAAATACAACTTTACAAAATTCATCCCTTTTTGTTGTATATGCAAGTGCGGTTTTTAAACCAGATGGTTTTGCATCATTGATTAATATGCGTTCACCGTATGGTGCATTGTATATAACCATGTTATATCTTATATTATGGTTTTGCAGGAATTTTTCTGTAAGTTCTTTTTCTTTTTGTGTACGTGATGTTATAAAAATTACCATATCTTCTTTAGGTATTTCTTTCAGGAATTTTTCAGCCCCGTCAAGAAAACTGTCCCCGCCATCTGTTTTATAACCGTTATGTTTTACAAGTGTGCCATCAAGGTCTAAAATCCATGTTTTGGCTAATGGTGATACTTTTACTATGTTTTTCAAATCTGCCCCCATGTATTTTTAATTACCTTAAAAGTTCTCCTATATGCCCGCCCGGGTGGTTTGACTTAAATACTTCAAGCCCTGTATTCCTTTCCCTGGCAATTTCTATTGCAAGTGTCTGGAGTACAATCAGGTTCAGTGTAGTGGAATTATTTGGCATAATATTCCACATGTCGCCTTCGTGCTCCAGCCCAAGTATTATTTTGTCTTCTATCATTTTTGCCAGTGTGCTGTTTTTTTCAAATGAAAGCAGCCACATATGTGCGCCACGCTTTTCCAGAAGTTTTGCAAGGTATACTGATTCTGATGTTTCGCCGCTTTTGGTCAGGATAATTAATATATCTCCTGGCTTTACAATACCCATGTCACCATGTACTGCGGAATTAGTATGCAGGAATGCTGCATCCATGCCTAATGAGTTCATAGTCCCTACAAATTTTTCACATATCGGCACATTTTTTCCAAGTCCTGACACTACTACTTTTTTCCCGTCTGAAAGTGCTTTGCAGCAGCATAAAACCAGTTTTTTAAATATTTCTTCATCAACTGTTTCCAGCGAACCAGAAAGTACCCTTATTGTTTCTTCAAAATCTTTTACCATCTGCCATTCCCCTTATCCTTATAAAATATCTTCAAGATAAAATAACCCGTTATAAAATGCCCCGCATACTGAATCATAATCATCCCAGGCATAAGTGGATAATGACAGCCATATTAGTGCATGTATGAATTTAACCTGCCATTCTTCTGCCATGCCATCTAGCAGCCTGAAAAATTCTTCTTCCATGTCTTCCCACCCGTTTGAAGCAATTTCCAGGTTTATGCAGTCTTCTTCTATTTCAAGACGGAAGTTCCCGTTATTGAACTGGTCATAGTTCCCGGCTACGGAATAGTACAGTTTCGCCCAGTCATATGCTGCGTCCCCGTATAGTTCTGTATACCCGAAATACCCCCTCGGGTCTATCATTACAGGGCTTTTATCCTTCCTTAGCATAAGGTTTGAAAATGTACAGTCACCATGGAGCAGGCAGAACTCTTTTACGGGAAGTTTTTCTGCTTTTTCTTCAAATTCTTTCTGGAAGAAATAAATATTCCTGCATTTTTTCCCGTTTACCATAATATATTTTTCATCTGCAAATGGAATTAAATCCCTTATGCCAGAAAGCCTTGCAAATGTTTTTGAAACATATGCTTCTTTTATACTGAAATAGTCTGTTTCTGCTTTTTCTTTTCCATGTAATTGTTTTAACATATTTATTATCTGGGATAAAATTTCTTTCTTTTCCTTTTGTGTTAATTTATATTCATAAATGTTTTTTCCGTCTATTTTTTCCATGCAGAGCGGGTTATAGAAATATATATGCGGAATCCCTGTTACGCCCAGGTTTTGTACATGTTTATACCATTTTGTTTCCCAGGCTGCCAGTTTTTTCCCCTGCCCGTTTATTCCTTCCTTTATAATGCACCCGTCTTTTTCTGTCATGGAATTAAACGGCCTGCACCTGTTTTCCGGCAGTTTTTTATATTCTGGCAAAAGTCCGTATTCTTTTGTCCCGGATAACCTTATAGTTGAAAAATTTATATTTTTTTCTTTTAACCAGCGTACAAATTCCCCCTCGCTGGCAACATCTTTTATTTCTTCTTTTGACTTGAAAATAAACAGCCCTGCCACCCCGTAAAGTTCTGAGGCTTCTTCTTCAAAAATTCCATTTTCATATTTCCAGCGGCATGTAAAGTCACCAGAAAGCCCAATATAATTGCAGGTTTCTTCTGGTACAGTGAAACTGTCCTGTAGTACAAGGTCAGACCATATTAACATAAATGCTTTGTTGTCTGGCAGCTTGTTTGCTGCATCTGCAATACCTGCACATGTACCTGTTTTTCCATTTGCATTGATTAACAGGTATTTTACTTCCGCAAATGCTCTCAGGTATTCATGTAGTACATCATATTTATAGTCACCTATTATAATAAATTTCTTATCCGGGTATTTTTTAAATAAATGGAATAACATTGGCAGTTTATTAACAGATACAAGGCATTTAGGTTTATTTTCTGTAAGGTATTCCATGCGTGTGCCTTTTCCACCTGCCTGTACAATAATATATTCAAAATCCATTTCCTGTTTCCTCTGCTTCTTGTTCTTTACCTATGCCAAATACAACCATATCAAGTATTTCTTCCCTGCAAAGTCCCTTTTTTCCAATAAGGTTTTTGCCCCTGCGCCCGTCTGGTTTCTCTAGTGATGCAATAAGCAGGTTTGAAGTAAACTGGTACATACAGTAGAAGCGCATAAGGTTTTCTGCTTCCTGCCGGGTACATGCTTCAGCAGACAATATTTCCTCTTCTATATTGCTTATCTGGGAAATAAGGCTCTGGTTTGCCAGTATTACTCCCCTGTTGCCACTTTTGTTAGTGATATACTGGCGGAAACGTTCTTTCAAATGTATGATATCTTCTTTGTCTGGGATTAGAAGCACATAACTGGAGGCATCAAGATTATATTTGTCTTGTAAATACAGCCAGTACATCCTTCCTTTTTCTGCTTCGCTAAACCTTTTTTCAAGTAAACTGTCCATAACGCCAGCCGCCCTTCTTTTATGTGGTAATAATATCTGCCATAACCTTTTATAGTATATTTACAACATAATTAATATTATGTTGTAACCCCTGCTTTTTGTATTATATCTTTTTTATAGCAGATTTTCAAGTATAATTTATTTTTTATTTAAAATATTTTTTCTATGTATATCTTATCGTCAGTTTCCACAAAAGCCTTTAATACTTTATATTTCCAGCACTGATTAATACTACATAATATTAATTATGTCGTATTTTTTTATCATACCAGCCCCATCATGTCGATTTGTTTCTGGTATTCTTTACATGTTGTTTTTATATAAATCCTTGTTGTTTCTATGCTGTTATGCCCAAGTACATCTGCAAGTTTTGCTATATCTTTATTTTTCTGGTAGAATGTTTTTGCAAATAAATGCCTGAAATTGTGTGGGAATATTTTTTTATCCTGTACGCCTGCATCTTTCCCAAGCAGTTTTATTTCACGCCATATATTGCTGCGGTCGACTGCCCTGCCCCCTGATGTGCGGAATACAATGCCGTTTTCAATTTTATTCTCACTTATGTATTTTAATAAAAGTTTCTGCAGTTTTTTGGGTACAATGACTTTTCTCTGTTTCCCTTTACATAAAATTTCTGCCGTCCCGGTTTTTACACTTTCTGCTGTGATGCCTGACAGTTCGCTGGCACGTATTCCCATTGCACACAATGTCCTTATAACCATTGCAAGCCTTTTTTTGCATTTGCGTAGGGCGGCCTGTACCAGTTTTTTGTATTCGGCTTTTGATAAATCCTTGTTTTCTGGCATAAATGTTTCTTTCTGTATACGGTATGTCTTAACACGGAGCCCGTACCACCCAAGGTATTCAAACAGCCTGTTGGCTGCTACAAGGAATGAGTTGATGCTTGAAAGTTTATATTTTTTCCCTGCTATCAAATCTTCTTTATAGGAAATTACCAGCTCTTTTGTAATTTCACGCCCGCCTGCATATCCTGCAAGTTTTTTTATGTCACATATGTATTTGCTGATGGTTGCCCTGCTTTTTTCTTCCCTTATTAAATAATCTGTATAATCTTTTAATATTTGTTCTGTAATAAAATTTCCCGTTTGCTTTTCCATTAATTCCTCCGTAAAAATAAATATTATAAAACAGGGATGCTTTAAAAGCATCCCATATAATTATCCTGTATAGGTTATTGTTACTGTTTTTTGCTGGCAGACACCATGCCTTTTGTATATTATACTTTTGATGCCCCGTCTACTGATAGTATTTCACCTGTTACATAACTTGCCATGTCACTTGCAAGGTAAAGGAACGCATCTGCTACTTCTGCTGGTTCTCCTGCCCTTCCAAGTGGTATCCTTGCAGAGATTGCCTGTACTGTCTGTTCTGGAAGTGCTGCTACCATGTCTGTTTTTGTTACGCCTGGCGCAACTGCATTGACACGTATTTTGTCTTTGCCAAGTTCCCTTGCCAGTGAGATTGTAATGCCGTTTACTGCAAATTTGCTTGCCGGGTAGCCAACGCCTGCCGGCTGCCCTGATATGCTTACCATGGAGCTTGTGTTGATAATACAGCCGCCACCCTGTTCTTTCATAATTTTTGCAGCTGGAAGGATTGCATAAAAAACTGCTTTTACATTTAAGTCGATAGCTTTGTCAAATTCTTCTGCTGTATAGTTATAAAGTGGTGTGCTTTGTGAAATTCCTGCATTGTTTACAAGGATATCAATTCTTTTGTATTTTCCGTATACTTTATTTATGGCTTCTTCTACTTCTTTTGCATCTGTAAGTTTAGGGCACATGCCTTCTGCTTCCCATGAAGGGTTTTCTTCACCCAGTTTTTGCAATGCTTTGTCTACTGTTTCCTGGCGTGAGCCAAATAAAACTACTTTTGCACCGTTTGTAAGGTATTTGCGCACTATTTCAAAGCCTATGCCCCTTGTCCCGCCTGTAACTATTGCTACTTTTCCTTTTAACATAACCTGTACCAGTCCACGGCAAAATGCCTGCTTTTACTATGGACATTTTATCCTTTCTTTTTTTATATGCTTTTCATAGTATAACATATTTTTTAAATTTATTGTACTGTTAATATGCTTACTAATGGAATGAATTTGCAGCAGAGCTTCCGGCAATATATCCGCTTGTCCATGCCCATTGCAGGTTATATCCGCCGCATATGCCGTCAATATCGGTTATTTCCCCTGCAAAGTAAAGCCCCCTGCAAAGTTTTGATTCCATTGTGCCCGGGTTGATTTCTGAAGTCTTTACCCCGCCGCATGTTACTTGTGCTTTGTCAAAGCCGCCTGTTGCTTTTGGGACAAGATGCCATTCTTTTATTGTTCCTGCAATTTTAACTATACCACTGTCTGTAATCCCTGATGCCCTGCTTTTGGCCGCTATGCCGCATTTTTTAAGAAGTGCCTGGGCCAGCCTGTTATTTATAATTCCTTCAAATATATCACCTGTACTGGAATTTGCAGGGTCTGCCCTGCGTCTTTTTAATTCTTTTATAATCTCTTCTGTACTGTATGCCGGCATAATGTCTATAATAAGATATGGCCTGCTGCCCTTGTACAGTTCTGATGATATGTACCTGCTAACCTGGAATACAGGTATTCCCGATATTCCTGATGCCACAAACTGTAATTCCCCGCTGTCTTTGCAAAGCAGCCTGCCGTTCCTTTTGTATGCCTTTACTGTCCCTTTTGTCCTTGCGCCTGCCCATTCTTTTAAATATTTTTCATTTAATATACATGATGTAAGTGCCGGGAGCGGATGGATTACCGTGTGTCCAAGTGATTTGGCAATTTTATAGCCTGAACCGTCAGAACCATGTGCAGCCCCTGCTTTGCCCCCTGTTGCAATAATTAACCTGCTGGCATAATACCTGTTTTTGTCTGTTTCTATAATAAACCCGTCCTGTTTTCCCGTTTTTTTATTTAAACGCACTTGTGCTTTAATAACTTTTTCGTCTGTGTGTATATCTGCTGCCGTATTTCTAAGCTGTCTTTCCAGTATATTCCTTACGCTTAAAGCCTGTCCCGATAAAGGATATATGTAGCCATCCTTTTCATATGGCATTATTCCATATGACTTAAATAATTCCACTGTTTCTTTGCAGCCAAATTTTTGTAGTGCATCCCATGCAAATTTACTGTCATTCCCCCTGTAACATTCTTCTGACTGGTAGTAATTTGTATAGTTGCATCTGCCATTACCAGTTGCAAGTATCTTTCTGCCAGGCTGTGGCATTTTCTCGGCAACAATAATGTCCCCGCATTTCTTTGATGCAGCAAGGGCAGCCATTATGCCTGCTGCCCCTCCTCCTGCAATAAAAATTCCTGTGCTTTCCATGAAATCCCTCCTGTAAACCGGGTTTCTTTAAAATCTATGAAGAATAATTCTCCAGAATACTGTATAATTCATCTTCATCACTCACTTCTATGCCTTTTTTAAGTGCATTTTTTTCTTTTTCATGCAGCCCTTCTGTTTCTATCCCTGTATATTCATACACTGTTTTTTTATCCCCATAGTATACTACTACTTCGCCGTCTACTGCAATAAGGTAATACTTGTATTCTACTTTGGAGCTGTTATATATTTTCCTTACAACAAGCCGCTCATTTGAAAAACTTGTAACTCCCATGCTCTGTAATCCTTTTAAAAACTCCTCTGCCGGGATATCTTTCATATAATCCTTACAGTAATTATCTGCATCTTCCCTTTTAAGCCCTACAAGCTCTTCTGGCAGGGTTTCATACTCAACAGTTGTTGTATCTTTTACAGCGTCGTAATTTTCAATCTGGTAAATAGTCTGTACTGAAAGTGTGTCATAATCACTTGTATCTGCCTGTACATTATCTTCTGCAAGCTGCTGCCTTTCTGAAAGTTCTTCATACCTTGATTCCACCTTGTCTGTAACAACAGCATCTATTTCACTATAAACCCTTTCCTCGCTGTTAATCTGCATTTCTTCAAAATGCTTCAGGGCTGATTTATAACAAATGTAATTGCCAAGGGCAAATACCAGAATCAATGAACCTGCTACGCATAAATATTTAGTTATTATTTTCATAAAATCACCGGGCCTTTCTTTATCCTTAAATCTATTATCGCCTGGCGAAGCCATATTTATACAGTCCAGAAACCATTTTCCAGAAAAAACTGTGCCGCCCTTTCTGCCCCTTTTGTAATTACCTGTTTATATCCAATCATGTCCAGAAGCTTTATTGCATTGCGTGTTTTTGTAGTGCCTTTTCTTAATTTATAATCAAAAACCACGTTACCATCCTCAACTGTTTCTTCAAAATGGTAGTTGTCAAAGCTGCCCTGAAGCATTTTGGCAAGTTCAAGGTCATGTGTGGCAGCATAGCACATAGCGCTGGCTTCTGATATATATTTAAGTATCTGTGATGAAGATGCTATACGTTCAAGTGTGTTAGTTCCCCTTAAAACTTCGTCTATAAAGCATAATACTGGTGTATCTGCTTTATCTGCCTTGTCAATTATTCTTTTAAGTGATTTTATCTCTACAATATAATAGCTTTCATTGGTAAAAATATCGTCCCTTAATGCCATTGATGAATATATATGGAAAAAGCATGAATTATAGCTGTCTGCAAGGACTGTGTGTATTGTCTGTGCAAATATTGCATTTATTGCTACTGTTTTGATAAATACTGATTTGCCTGAGGCATTAGAGCCTGTAACCAGTATGCTTTTGCCTGCATTTATTGAATTTTTGACAGGCTTTTCTAACAGCGGATGGTACAAGTTTGTAAAGTCCATTGATATGTCTTTCCTTCCTTTTGCTTTATAAAGCACCGGAATACAGAAATGTCCTGCCCCTGCCCTGAATGATGCAATGGATGCCATGCTGTCTATATATCCTGTTATATTATAGATGGTATTTAATTCTTTTTCATGTTTTTTAAGCTCACCTGCCATGCTGGAAATCTTTATTAAGTCTATATGGAAAAGAATCCTTAAATAATCCATGGCTGAATCAAGTATATCACCATTCATGTTACCGCCTGCAACAAGCCAGATGTTTTTATTAAACTTTTTAAGGCTCCTGGTACATGCAACAAGCCTGTCTTTGTATCCGCCAAGCCCTGCAATGCCAGTATCTGCTATGCTTTCTGCCTGCCGTATAATCCTTGATATAAATGTAAAGACCCTGATGTATGGGTCTGCTTTGGCTTTGCTTTTATAATATGTTATTACATTGTGTATAATTAATAAAGCTGTTACTAAAACCATTACCGCAGGATTAACTATGCAAAGGCAGAGTGATATAGCAAGGGATGCACCACAGCATATATGGTAAAGCCTGTTCCCTTTGTCCATGCTGTTTATTTCTTTAATATAGCTGTATACAGAAATCTTTTCAAGCCTGCCCATTCCTGCAAGTGCCATCTGTAGCTTTATGCGTTCTTCTTCATCTGCCTGTATACAGTTAATTGTGTTTTCCCTTTCTTCAAGTACAGATATATCTGTACAGGGCTTGCGCAAAAGTGCATAAAGGCATTCCTCACCTATTGATGTCATTGTATGGTTTATTTGCATAAAAACTGCGTCCATGTCAAGGTCATTGCAGGTTATATCATCAATATCTGTTTCAGATATATTCTGGCTGTAATAATATTTTATTGCCTGGAAAACCTCATTGGAATATTCACGCCCTGATGGCTGTCCCCATGTGTTTTTAAGGCGGTTATAAAGCCTTTTCTTGTACAGCCGTTCATCATAGATGCCTTTAATTATAAGTAATGAAACTATTAGTATGGCAGCAATTACAATTTTATAAGTAGTATCCATAACCAGCCCCCGTTTTATGTTATTTTAGATTATTATACCAGAAAACTGGCCGGATGCAAAGCATAATTATAAAAAGCACTACATTATTATTAAATATGCTGTAGTGCTTTTATACATTATATAATATCTATTTTTACATGACACGTCCGATTTTTAATGGCTGGCGGTAGTAAGCACTTGATATCTTGATGCCGTCCCTTGAATTGCTTGCATGGATAATCTGGCCGCCGCCTATATACAATGCAACATGGTTTACTGTAGAACCGCTTCCATAAAAGAAAAGGTCACCAGCCTGGACATCTGTACTGCTTACACTTCTTGTTGCTGCTGCCTGTTCCCTTGATGTACGTGGAAGGGAATAGCCAAAGTGTTCATATATACGCATTACAAAGCCTGAACAGTCAGTACCGTTTGTAAGGCTTGTGCCGCCCCATACATACCTGTTGCCAAGGAACTGCATTGCATAATCAACTATAGATAATGATGCCTGGCTGCTTCCACTGTCTTGTGTGCCTTGTGAAGTGTGTGATGGCTGTTTTATTGTAACTGCCCTGTTAAGGTTATATGTGAAATCTATAAAATCTTTGCTTACAAACATCCTTTCTTCGTCTATTTTAAGCATTACCCAGTTACCTGCATCTTTATACATCTTTTCCAGGTCAATACCACGCAGGTCTTTTTTAGAACAGTATTTTGCAATATATCTTTTAATCCAGTTTTCTGTTATATTTTCCTCTGCTACCCTGTACTCCTCATCAGCGGAAATCTGGTCATAAATGCCAGAATCAATAGTAGGAAGTGTGCGCACATTTAATGTTTCTGTAGATACCGTAGCCCTTAATGTTGCTATACGTTTTGCCCTTGCTTCTGCTTTTTCATCAGTAATAAGGTATTCTGCCTTTACCCAGCCCCTGACTTTGCCAGATACAATTTTTGCCCATCCGTTCTTTATCTTGTAAACATTGCATCCCGAGTTTCTTGTCATTTTGCCAACAATTTTAGAACTTTCATCTGGCGATTTACGTACATTAAGGTAATTATGTACATTAGCTACCCCAAGCCTGTCATAGACAAGGTTAAGCTTAAATTCCTCTTCTGTTTCTGTTTTATTTGATGATGAGTTCGCCTTTACAGTAGTTTTTTTGCTGCCAGTCCCTTCCTCTGTTTCCCTGTCCTTCTGCTCTTCATTTGCAATACCAGCAATAACTGTATCACAATATTTTTCAAGGGCAAACGTAATCCCTGCCAGATGTTTTTCCTCAGTTACAGCTGTACCTGTTCCTGTGGCAGGTATAACTGTACATGATATGGCAGCTGCTCCTGCAGCAAAAAATTTTACAATATTTTTTCTCATTTTATCCTCCGATAAATATTATAGATGCCTTAATCATTACAAAATTATTACAAATATGTTTTAAATTATAACAATTACCATATGCTTTGTCAATTAGCTGCGTCCTAAAGTATTGCTATTTTGCAGTGCAGATGGTAAAATTAAAAAACTGGGACTAATGGCAATTATTGTTAAGAAATGGGAGATAGTGTGAAAAATATATCTAAGGCAGCAAAAAACTCTACCTAAGATATATTAAATTTCACAAACAGGTTTACCCGTTTTGCTATTTGTGCCGCCTAAAGGCGGCATGGGGGATTATTATGAAGAAAATTGGTATTGTGGTATGCAATTATAATAAAGAAAATGCTGTACTGGACTGTATACAGAGCATACTGGAATCAAAGTTTAAAGATTTTGATTTATATGTGGTGGATAATGGCTCTACGGATAATTCTGTAAAGCGTATACAAAAAACTTACCCTGAAGGGCTTGTGCTAATCCAGAACAGGGAAAACCTTGGCGGCTCTGGCGGTTTTAATACAGGGCTCCGGGAAGTTTATAAAAAGGGATATCCTTATGTTATGTGTGTTGACAATGACGCGCTGCTTGATGAGAATGCAATAGGTAATTTATATGCGTTTCTGGAAAAACACCCTGAAGCCGGGATGGCTGGTGCCAAGGTATACCATCTGGAAGCCCCTGATTATGTCCAGCAGTTCGGGCAGGAGATTGATTTTAAATATTTCTGTACTGAGGCTTTGTATTTTAATGAATATGAAGATGGCAGTATGCCGGAATTTATCTATACAGATTCTGTAGCGGCATGTTCACTTATGGTGAGAAAATGTGTTATTGATAAAATCGGGTTTATGCCAGAGGAAAACTTTTTGTACTGGGATGATACAGAATGGTGCTATCTTTGCAACCTTGCAGGGTATAAGGTTGCTTCTGTTGGCAATGCCAAGGCACTCCATGCAATGGGCGCTAAGGAAGAAGTTAATAATACATTCCCGACATATTACGCATGGCGGAACTGGATTGTATTTTTTACAAAGTATGTAAAGGATGAAGAACTGGAGAGGATGGCAGAAACTTTTCTAGGCTCTGTATTCCAGGTTGTTTATGAAGGACTCCATTCTGGGAACTCATGCCGTGCCCGTACAGTAATGTTTGCATATGATGATGCAATACATGGCATTATGGGAAAGGCAGGGGAGAACAGGATTTTTAACCTGGATTTTAATAAAAAACCTTTCCTTCACCTTTTTAATGGCAAGGAGAAGATTTTCCTTGAAGATAACGGGTATACTTCCACTGCGGCATGGCTAAAAGATTTTGCTTCCAGTAATGGATACAATATTACATGGGTTAATAAATGCCAGGATGGCGTGCCTGTTATTTCCATATGTGAAAATATCTTTGAAGTTAATGATTTAAGCCGTGAAAAAATTTATATTGATATTAATAAGTGTATCTTTGAAACTGAAGAAGATGCAATGGATATTATAAATTATAATTACAGCAAAAGAAGTTTTATATTTTCACAAAAGCCCGTTTTCCTTGAATATGCCAGGAAATTAAGAAAAAAGCATTAGTATATATAAACTGGCAGTATAAAATAACAGCCCCCGTCCTGTATTTATAATACAGGACGGGGGCTGTAACTTTGCCATTGTTATTAATCTAAGAAACTATAATATTTATCGTGCCTTGTGGTACTGTTTCCCCCTTTGGTACACCCCCTGTAGCTTTTACTGTAATGGTATATGTGCCTGCTGCTGCCTTTCTGGCTGCTTTAACTATGCCTTTGCGGTTTACAGATACGCTCTTTTTATTGCTGCTGCTCCATGACAGTTTCATTCCATCTTTATTATATGGCACGGAACTGCCATTGTTAAATACAAGCTTTTGTTTTAAGTCTGCTGTGCCATTCTGGCTTAATGTAACAGAAGGTTCATTAAAACCGATTGAAGTTACTTTTCCACAGGTTACTTTCATTGTAGCCTGGACTTTGTATTTTTTATCTTTCTTTACATAGCTGTCTGCTGCAAAAACTGTTATATAGGTAGTTCCAGGCCCTTTTGCTTTAATAATGCCTTTGCCGCTTACGGATACTACCCTGCCGCCTTTTTTATCCCTGTTGCCATCTGCATCTGTAACCATCCATTTAAGCTTCTTATTAGTCGGCTGGTCATCAGCCTTTCCATCGTTAAATGTTGCTTCAAGAGTTACCCTTGCACCTTTATCTGTAATATATATATCCTGTTTATCCAGTGCCAGTGCATAACTTAAATTAACAGCTGTTGTCTTTTTCTTAAAGGCTTTGGTTTTATATAATACTTTTTTCTTAGTAACCTTATGGTAATTAACAGTTGCTTTTAAAACAACCTTTTCACCTTTATTTCCAGATGCTACATTTTTTACATACAATGTACAGCCTCCTGTGCCGCTGGTGCCAGATGGTTTTACCTCTACATTTGGTGAGCTGCTCTCCCATTTAATTGAATCTGGTGAAAGCTTTTCCATAGCCCTGCTTAATGAAACAATATAAGTATTATATTTATAAATTTTAGCTGGCAGTTTATTATATATACAGTTTATTACCTCTCCCAGTGCCCTGTCAACAACAGTAACCTGGCAGGAGGCTTTCCTGCCACTGGCAGTTTCTGCAGTAACTATTGCAGAACCAGAGGCAACACCTGTTACAACACCCTCTGTATTAACTGAAGCCACCCCGGTATCACTGCTTGCCCATGCCTTTACATAATCATCTGTATTCTCTGGAAGTATAGAAGCTTCAAGCTTTTGTTCCTCACCTTTAGAAAGTTTCAATGTTTCTGGTGAAATCTTTATACTCTCTGTCGGGGCAGAAAATATAACATTTACAGTAAACTTTGCTTTGGCAGTACCTGCATATGCTGCCGCAGTAATTACTGCTGTACCTGGACGGACTGCTGTAATCTTTCCAGATTTATCTACAGTTGCAACAGTTTCATTATCTGAAGAGAATGTAATACTGTCATCTGTATCTTCTGGTGTTTTTGTGATAATACTGTTTAAATCATATGTATCTTTTGCTTTTAATTCTGCAGAAGATTCTGAAAATTCAATCTTCTCAATAGGTTTTGTTGCTGAATTAACAGTGTATGCCTTAATGCGGACATTGGACTGTTGGGTTTTTGCTGCATCATCCCATGTATTACTTGATGCCGGACGGAAAAAACTCTGCCCTTCAAGTGCCTCCGCTTTGGAATACATAAAATCTCTATTATATGTACCATCTAAATATATTTTTGCATTCTCCCCGTTTTTATCTGAAAGGGTTACTACAACAGAAAATACATCCTCTGGTTCCAGATACACATTGTCATTAAGGGTAACTGTATGGTATCCTTCATAAGCCTGTGTTCCTGTTACAGATACATCTGGTACTTTTGTACCTGAATCCGGTTTATTAACATCTGCCAGGTCTTTATAAATATCTACAGTATAACCATAATTAGCACCAGTATAAAATGAAACTGCCTTTAATACTTCTTTTCCCTGTGCCTTGAAAACATTCGCTTCTGTAACCTTAGAAACATTCCCGTATGACATATAAGTCATAGACACACCACCATCATACTGGTAATTATGGTTATAATAGTTTGTTTTATCATCTGATGAATATGCCTGTACAGCATAACCTGTACCATCTATAGAAACGTCCTCATAAGACAGCCAGAAGTACCCTTTGTCTCCCCAGTTATTTCCCCAGCTGTTCCTTACAAGCCATGCGCCATTGCCAGATGGCGTATATTTAAAATTACTTTTATCATAGTTGTCATTCCAGCCAACAATTGTAACTGCATGGTTTGTGGTTTTATGCTTATTATCAAAATAACAGCCATTCTGGTAATAGCTATCATCATGGTAGTAAGACATTCCTACAGAGCCATATTCTAAAACCATGTTTTTTATAACATCATGGTCTTTCATATTAATTTTTATTACATCCTGTACATGTGATGCGTCTTTTTCAATAGCATAACTGTCATCAAGGCTTGCTTTATCTTTCTGGGTTTTTAGTATGTCATATGCAGTTTCTGGGTGGTCTTTTTCAGATACTGCCCCTACCCAGTCCATTAACATGTACTTTGCATAACCAACACTGTTACCTTCATCATACCATGTAGGAATTAATGTTGCCGAATTGCCGTTTTTATGGAAGAAATTATCATTAGTGCAATTACCTAACGGGTCTGTCCAGTCATGGTTCATAAAGTAAACTGTATGGAACTCAGACATATCATCCCCTGTTCTTTTGCCATCTTTTGCAAGGTTCATTTCTACCATGCACATTGTACTGTGTGCCCAGCAGGTCCCGAGCGGGTTCTGGTTACGTACATCAGGCATTGTAAAACCTGCATCTGTCCTCGGGTCATAAGATGCCTGTTCCCTTACTGCATAATTGGCAGGAATATAGTTTTTATATTCTGAAACGCTCATAGGCGGCTCTTCGTCTATATCCTGGTAGTTATTTACATATTGTGATGCAATTTCATGGTCATGGTCATTTTTAACTTTTAACTGCTCTTCTGTCATATCCCCGACAGGTATATCTTTTATGTCATCATAAGTAATCACACCATCTGCCCTTGCAACAAGTACATTATGTACTGGCAGTGATGCCGCAGTTACTGTTAATGCAAGGGCAGCGGCAAGCCATTGTCTGTTAAACTTTTTCATTTAGAATCACGCCTTTCTTATAATTAAAATTAAATAACCTTATAGCTATATAATATATCGTCTGTATCTGCTATATAATTTATATATTATTATACGTTTTAGGTATAATTGCAGCTAAAATATCCCTGTATCTTTAAAGCGTCTTATTAAAATGGCTGCCAGTATTCCTACTGCCACACCTGCGGTTACACCTGCAATTAATAAAAATGGCAGGTAATACGCCGCCATTTTATTCTGTAATACAGCTATTGCAACAAGCAGCTGCCCTATATTATGGAATACGCCACCTGCTATGCTTACACCATATACTGAAAATTTCCCTGTCTTTTTCAATAAAACCATTACAATAAAACTAAGCATGCCGCCTGCAAGGCTGTAAAACATGCCTGACATGCTCCCGAATGCCATCCCGCACAGCAATATACGTGTAATTGCTATGCCAAATGCCATTCTTCTGTTAAAGTAATAAATTGAAAATACTACTACAATATTGGACAGCCCGGCTTTTATGCCAGGCACGCCCAGATTCAGGGGAAGCAATGTTTCTATATAGCTTAATACAAATGCTACAGCCACAATCATTCCCATTTTTGCAATTTTTTTAGTATCCGGCATTATTTTACATCCTTAATGCTAAAGCTTACCCTTCCCATCTTATCCTTGCCAAGGCATACAGCCTTTACTTTATCGCCAAGGGTAAGCACATCTTCAATACGGTTTATCCTTTCCCTTGCAATTTTAGATATGTGTACCATTCCTTCCTTGCCAGGGGCAAACTCAAGAAATGCACCAAACTCCTTAATGTTTATAACTTCACCTTCAAGAACCTGCCCTTCATAGAAGTCTGTAACAATAATTTCTATAAGCCTGCGTGCTTCTGCCATTAATGCCTCATCTTCCCCGCAGATTGAAACCATTCCTTCTTCTGTAATGTCAATTTTAACACCTGTGCGCTCAATAAGTGCATTGATTGTCTTGCCTCTCTGCCCTACTACATCGCCTATTTTGGCAGGGTCAATCTGCATCTGTATGATTTTAGGTGCATATTTGCCTACTGTTTTACGTGGTTCACTGATTGCAGGAAGCATTACATTGTCAAGAATATATATCCTTGCTTCACGTGTACGCCTTATTGCCTCTTCAACAATAGGTTTTGTAAGCCCGTGTATTTTAATGTCCATCTGTATAGCTGTAATGCCGTCTTTTGTGCCTGCAACTTTAAAATCCATGTCCCCGAAGAAATCTTCAAGCCCCTGTATATCTGTAAGCACAATATAGTCATCGTCAGTTTCACCTGTAACAAGCCCGCATGAAATGCCTGCAACAGGTTTTTTAATTGGAACGCCTGCTGCCATAAGTGACATTGTGGAAGCACATATGCTTGCCTGTGACGTTGAACCATTGGATTCAAATGTTTCTGAAACTGTACGTATTGTATAAGGAAATTCCTCTTCACTTGGAAGCACTGGCACAAGTGCCTTCTCAGCTAATGAACCATGCCCTATTTCACGCCTTCCGGGCCCGCGGCCTGGTTTTGTTTCCCCTACAGAATATGACGGGAAATTATAATGGTGCATATACCTTTTTTCTGTTGTAAACGGGTCAAGCCCGTCTACCTTCTGCTTCTCAGAAAGCGGCGCAAGTGTAGTAATTGTGCAAATCTGTGTCTGCCCGCGTGTAAACATTGCAGAACCATGTACCCTTGGTATAAGGTCAACTTCTGCTGCAAGCGGCCTTATCTCTGTAATCTGGCGTCCGTCCGGCCTCTTATGGTCTTTAAGAATCATTTTGCGTACTGTCTTTTTCTGGTACTGGTAAATTGCCTCGCCAAGGATTGCAAGCCATTCTTCATTATCTGCAAATGCTTCTTCAAGTTTCCCTGTTACCTTTTGTATATTTTCCTCACGTGTCTGCTTATCATCAGAAAATACTGCCTCTTCCATTTCCTCTGGAGGCACAATTTCCTTAATTGCTGCAAACATTTCTTCTGGAATGGCACAGCTTGTATATTCATGCTTTGGCTTGCCCGTTTCTTCTGCTATTTTATTAATAAATTCAATAATTGTCTGGTTAATCCCGTGGCAGAGATAGATTGCTTCAAGCATCTTATCTTCTGGTATCTCATCAGCGCCTGCCTCAATCATAATTACCTTTTCACTTGTAGATGCAACTGTAAGCCTGAGGCTTCCATTGTCCCAGTCTTTTTGTCCTGGGTTAACTATAAACTCCCCGTCCACCATGCCAAGCTGTGTAGTTGCACACGGGCCGCAGAATGGTATGTCTGAAATGCTGGTTGCAAGTGCAGAGCCAATCATTGCGACAAGTTCAGGACGGCACTCCGGGTCTACTGAAAGCACAAGGTTATTTAATGTACAGTCATTGCGGTAATCCTTTGGGAAAAGCGGGCGCATAGGCCTGTCTATAACCCTTGCCGTAAGGACAGAATTTTCAGAAGCCTTGCCCTCACGTTTATTAAACCCGCCTGGTATCTTGCCTGCAGCGTACATTTTCTCTTCAAATTCTACTGAAAGCGGGAAGAAATCTATGCCTTCCCTTGGTTTGTCTGATGCTGTGGCAGTACAAAGCACTGTTGTTTCGCCATAGTGCATAAGTGCAGCGCCATTTGCCTGTTTTGCAACCCTCCCTATATCAACTGTCAAAGTCCTTCCTGCTAGTTCCATGGAATATGATTTATATGCCATTATTGCTCCTTCCTGAGTATAAACTCTCTTATGGCTTTATGCCAGAAATTTTACTGCAGGTTCTCCGGAAACAACTGAAAAAACCGTCTTTTATATGTACTTTTAAAGGCGGGCTTTTCAGAAGTCCCGGTAATTACCTGCACATTATGTTTTATAGTATATCATTAAAAATCCACCTGTGCAAGAAGAATACAATGAAATTACCTGGCCATGGACTGCCCGCCGCCATTTGCCCTGTCCAGCCCACTTGCATATAAACCAGAACTGTGGCATAATAGAAGCAAATTTTGTGCCTAAGCGTAACGAAAGGAATGTGGATTATATGTTTAAATTTACCAAAGACTGTATGACAGGAATTGATTTGATTGACGGGGAACACAGGCAGTTATTTGAAATTATCAACCATTTAGTGGATAAGTTAAGTGGCAATACAGATAATATAAACCAGGTGGAAGTGGAGGACTATATACAGTATTTTATTGAATATGGCAAAAACCACTTTGCGCATGAAGAGGCATGGATGGAAAAACACCATGACCCTGAATTGCAGAGGCAGCGCTTTGCCCACCAGTTTTTTATAAATAAAATGAAGTCCATTGACCTTATGGGTCTTGATGATGCAGAAAAATACCCCATAACCAAGGATTTACTGGTTTATATGATTAAATGGCTTTATGGGCATATCTTACATAGTGATACACTGATTGGCAAGGTGGTGCATCTGTCAGATTCACCAGTTATCCGCCATAATGAAGAAAATTATAAAGATGAACTTGTCTATTGTGAATTTCTTCCCAAATACCACACAGGCATAGAGCAGATTGACAGGGAACATGAAAACCTCTTTGCAATTATTAATGATATTTATAAACTGGTAGAGGAAAATTATAGTGATGAGAAATACGATGAGGTACTCGGGCTTTTAGACAGGCTGGAAAAATACACCCAGAGCCATTTTGCCCATGAAGAAGAAATTATGGAACAGAACAATTTTCCAGAACTGGATTTCCAGAGGAATGCCCATGCTTCTTTTATTGAACGCCTTTCAGACAGGGATATGGGGGAAGGGACGGAAAACCCGCAGGAGTTTCTGGAAGGGCTTCTGGACTTCCTTTACGCATGGCTTGGAAACCATATTATAAAACATGATATGAAAATTGCACAATATTGGCAAAAGTACATTATTTAACTTGGCTTGTAAAACATAAACAGGAGAAATACAGTGACAGGAATATATTTTAGCGGCACAGGAAATACAAAGTTTTGCGTTGGCAGGTTTCTTCGGGAATATAATTTTAGTAACAATTCATTTTCTATTGAAAATAATGATGCTCTGGAAAAGATTAAGGCTGATAATGAAATAGTGATGGGCTATCCAGTACAATATAGTAATATCCCTAAAATACTGTATGATTATATAGTTAATAATCCGCATGTCTGGGAAGGGAAAAAAGTTTTTATTATTGCAACAATGTCACTTTTCAGCGGTGACGGGGCAGGGATACTGGCACGGTTATTAAAGAATTATGGTGCAGTCATAACAGGCGGGCTGCATTTAAAGATGCCAGACAGCATTGGTGATGAAAGGGCTTTAAAACGCAGCTTTGAGAAAAATAAGGAATTAGTTATAAAGGCAGAGGAAAAAATATGCCAGGCAGCTGGCAATATAAAAAATGGGAAACCCCCACATGAGGGGTTAGGAACAGCGTGCCATTTTGCAGGATTATTTGGGCAAAGACTGTATTTTCGGGGAAAGACAAGGAAATATACAGATAAATTAAAAATCAATTCCCTAAAGTGTAATGGCTGTGGTTTGTGTGAAAAATTATGCCCTATGAATAATATCACAATAGTAAACGGAATTGCCGTTCCAGGATGTAAATGTACAATGTGTTACCGCTGTATTAATAAATGTCCAGAACAGGCAATCACATTATTAGGTAAAAAAGTTATTGGACAACACGACATAAGCAGATACTTATAAACGCGGTAAATAACCAGTAACTAGCCTATGGCTCTAAACCCTGCCATTAACAGAATTGGGAATAGAAAAGCCATTCACCGTGTGAAAGAACTAGCCGGAATCCCACACTATACCCAAAAAGAAAACCATCTGCCAGATAAAGAAGTCATCATCATTTTAAACATCCATCAAAAAAAGGGCTGGTAACTGTCAAGCATCCTGATAAAGATATTCCCGTAAAGACACTGAATCGCATTGAAGAATAGTCAGGGCTAAGTTTTTAATAGCCTTGGCGCATTTTCTATAATATTAAAATCCAGGAGGTAACTTATGCAACAAAACAAATTACCAGAAAGATATATTTACCCTGCTGTATTCACATATTACGGACCAGGTAAAGAAATTGCTGTTGATTTTCCAGACTTGGAAGCTGCTACCAGTGGCATTGATAAAGAAGATGCTTTCCTTTCCGCACGTAAACTTCTTGGAAGACATCTTGTAATTCTTGAAGAGGACGGCGAAGAAATTCCTGCACCATCTCCATTATCTGAAATTACTTTAGAAGAAAATGAACGTTCTGTACTGATAGATGTATATATGCCGTCTATACGCATGGCACAAGTAAACCGTTCAGTAAACCGGACTGTAACGCTCTCGGCTTGGCTTAACATTGCTGCTTTGGACAATGTAAATTTTTCCCAAATTCTACAGGACACATTAAAAGCACAGCTGCATTTAGGATAAACTTCCCCATATAGTAAGGGAAAGCGGAATATATGTAACTATTCAGCCAATAGTATTTCGAGGCGCACTTAATGACACCAGTTATAATAAAACTGGTGTCCCCTCAAAAAACATTTTAATATTCTCTAAAATTCCCATATTTCTTCTTTTCAGGGTTTCTATAATTGTTAATATATTGCAGAACATTTCCTGTCCGGAAGTTTTTCTGAACCCTCCTGCCATTTTCTGTCGGTTTTTAACCTTGCGTAAATCCCTTTCTGACATATTATTGTCAAATGCTACATTAAAATCATATATAAAAAGCAGGTGGTTATCCATATATTTTTCAAGACGGTTTAGCAATGTTTTTTCTTCTTTCTGCGCATATCTGTGTTTTGTTTCTTTATTCTGCACCCTCCCATATGAAATAATCTCCATATACCTGTCCCTGTACCTTCTGGCAGCATCCTCTGGAAACTGTTTGTCCCCACTTTCAATGGCCTGCCTGCGTGCCTTGTTTAAACCACACAAAAAATCCATCATATCTCCAGACCATGTATTTCCTGTTTCTTTTGTATTTTTCCTCAGGTAACGTAACAGGTGGACATTATATTCCCCATGCCCTGTACCAAAATGGTACAGGGCTGTTTCATGGTCATGTACAAGTGTACCTGTATATTTATTTAATAATCCTGTTTTTTCCAGGGATTTAACAGATTTGCTTCCCATTGCATGGTAAAAAGCTG
This sequence comes from uncultured Lachnospiraceae bacterium, assembly GCA_910577825.1. GTDB lineage: Bacteria > Bacillota > Clostridia > Lachnospirales > Lachnospiraceae > Butyribacter. The sequence continues at coordinate 32,672 of CAJTOK010000041.1, forward strand.
TATCTGCAGAACTGAAGTTTCTTATATAACCCTGTTTTTTATCCACATTTACATTGGTTGCATCTGTATATATTGTTTCCTGGCACATAAGGATGTCTTCAAGCTTTTCTATGGTATCCCTGGATTTTTCAGAAAATTCCCGGCAGAAATTATATACACTTCCTTCTGAAAGGCACAGCCCGCCATTACTTGCAGCATTAAGAAAAGAAGCTATCCTTTTGTTTGGCATAACGCCTTCACTGTAAAGGACCGTTACAAGTGATTTTACTACTGGACCATATGTTACAGCACTGTGGTACTTTTCTGGTATATTAAACTTCCCATTTCCATCTGCATATATCCTTACTTCTAAAACTGTCATTATAACATCAACATCTGCAACATATCTTGTTATATATTTCCTGTTTTGCTGGTTTCCAATTATCTTTATCTTATGGCTGCATTTTCCAGACTTTATTTTTTCTTCTATAATTTTTCTTGTGAGCGTTGTCCCCTTATGTCCTTTTTGTCCGCCTGCTTTATTTCCTGTTTTTTTACGTCCATTGTATGTATTAACCCTTTTTCCGCTGTTTTTGTCTGATGATGGCGGCAGTGACGTATTAAAACTGTTGTTGTTTATTATTCCCTTAAGGCGTGCGTTTTCTTCCCTCAACATCTGGTTTTCTTCCTTCAGATGTCTGTTTTCTGCTTTAAGGGCTTTAATTTCTTCATTAAGGGCATATATTTTCTGTTCATAATCCCGTTCTATTTTTGCAATTTTTTCTTCTGATTTCTTTTCTACATTCTCAAGGCGTGCCATTACATCCATAAGCTGGTTATATATACTCTTTTCGTAATTTCCTCCCATGTTGTCACGCCTCCTTCACTTTATATAATATTTTTATTTTACCATAAATTAAGTATAATTCCACATTTTTTTAGTGTTATTGGCTGAATAGTTACCAATGTTTATTTGATATCTTTCCAAAATCCCACAGTATTCAGTTGTCAACGAATC
>CAJTOK010000042.1 GCA_910577825.1 uncultured Lachnospiraceae bacterium
ATACGAGGTCTATGAAGCAGGAAGCCCATTGGCTTTAGACAATGGGTAGTTCACATAACTGCATAACGATATATTATGTTAATTTCTGGTTTTTTTAAATATTTGAATAAAACAGGGTGAAGCCGCGGCTTCACCTTGTTATCTAATCTTCCAGGGATATAATATATTTCATAAATTCTTTTTTAAAGTAAAAGGCTCTGTTTTTATCAGATATTTTCCTTCCATAAATATTAGAGAAGATAGGATGGTATGGTTTTGAATCTTTAGTCCGTATTTGTATAAATTCACCACTCGCAGTATGTAAAGTTGCATTGCTGGATTCAGATAATTGTCTGTTTAATTGGCCACAGATATTATAATAATCTGTTTCAAGCTGTTTTGCGAGAGTGCCATATTTAGGAAGTGATAAATCTACCATGATGGGAGATAAATACATCCATTCAGCAGGAGTTCCATCTTTACTAATAGGTACATACAATAACCGCTGGAATTTCTCATACAATTTTGTATTCTGGAATTTTTGCTTTGATAATAAACTATCTATAATTGAAGCTATTTGAGTGATGAACATTGTTTCTAAAGGTTTTCCGTTGTGGTCACACTTGTTGGTTTTTAGTTCACCATCTTCAAAATCAAGAGTAGTATTGGAGAGATTTAAGCCAATAGTTAATTCTAAAAGCTGGCCTGTTTTGCCTTTGTTGGTTTTCATCATGGCATCTTCAATTTGTCTGGCAGATAAATAATCTTTAAAAGGAATATGTGCAATTTTTTCAATTCTTGTTTGTGCTTCTATTAGTTTCATATTTTTTATACCTCCTTGAAAAATTCACTGATTTCAACACCAAGTACATTAGCAATCTGGTTTAAAACAGATATAGACAGACTTTTATTACACCCGGCGGCTTCAATTTTAGAAAGATAACTAATACTGATTTTTGTTTGTTCTGCAAGTTGTACTTGTGTAAGTTTTGATTGTTTTCTGTAATGTTTTATATTTGTGCCTATAACGTGGTATAGGTCAAAATCATTTTTGAAATACATAAAAACACCTCTTTTATTGTTTGTAAATATTATCTCATGGGATTTGTATTATATAAATTCACTTATAGTGAAAGTAAATTGATGTAATTTTTATGAATATGTTTCAGTTGCTATTTTTTCTCTTTGCAATTATAATTGATATGTAGAGAAAAGTCTTTTTATAAATATAGAGAAGAGGAATTTAAAATGCGTAATTCAAGTGTAGTGCCATTTGTAAAATGGGCTGGTGGAAAGCGGCAGTTAATTCCACAGATAAAGGCGAGAATGCCTGGAAAATATAATAATTACTATGAGCCATTTGTGGGTGGAGGTGCAGTAATTTTTGCATTGCTGCCTGCTAATGCCTTGTTAAATGATATTAATAAAGCGTTGATAAATGTATACAAGCAGATATGTAATGCACCAGAAGCATTTCTGGCTGCTGTAAATAAGCTTGATGGGGAAATGTGGGAGGATGGCAAGGAATATTATTATTATATCAGGGATAATTATAATAATAAGCTGGTAAAAGCAGAGTATGATGTGGAGATGGCAGCATTATTTGTATTTATCAATAAGCATTGTTTTAATGGTTTATACCGTGTAAATGGAAAAGGTCTTTTTAATGTTCCATACAATAACAGCCGCAGGGCATCTGTTAATGAAAAGGCAATTATGGAGGTTTCAAAATATCTCCAGTGTGTAAATATTACTGATGGGGATTTTGAAACCGCCTGCAGGGATGCAAAGAAGGAAGATTTTGTATTTATTGACAGCCCGTATGCACCATTAAATCCTGTTTCTTTTGAGTCATATACCAAAGAAGGGTTTGATATAGAAAGCCACAAGCGGCTGGCAAAACTATTTGATGAATTAACAGCCAGAGGCTGTTACTGTATGCTTACAAACCATAACACTGGGCTGATAAATGAATTGTATGGTAATAAGGGTTATAATATAGATGTTGTAAGTGTAAAGCGTATGATTAATCCAGACGCATCAAACAGGGTGGGCGAGGAAGTGATTATATGCAATTATTGAAAATTTTATTGTAGTATTTTAATATTGGAGAGGAGCAGATATGGGATATATAGACAGGATTGCCAGTAAGGAGAAATGTTCTGGCGGCATGTCACCGGCAGAAGTATATAAATGCCAGATAGACGGGGAATGCCATTATTTAAAAATGACAGATATGGCATTTTCACAGACTACATATAGTGCTAAAAGGGAAGCAGGGGTAATGCTCTGGCTGGCAGATAAATTAAATGTTCCAAAGCTTAGGGAATATGGACTGGCAGGATACAACAAACTTTACTAACCCGGAAGAATTATATAAATGGTTATGTGATAATAAACCTCCGGAAGAACCTGTTTTTACCCATGGTGATATTGGGGCAAATTTTTTTATTGATGATGATGGAATTTATTTGTATGATTTAGCAAGGTGTGGCATTGCGGATAAATGGACAGATATTGCATTATGTGTAAGGGATATAAGGGATTATTATCCGGATACAGGTTATGAACAGGTGTTTTTTGATATGTTAGGAACCAGGCCTGATTATGAAAAGATAAACTATTATATTTTATCAGATGAAATGTTTTAAAATAATTGTAATGTAAAAAAGAAGTATACAGGCACAGATAAATAATATCTCCATGCCTGTATATTTTATAGTGTTTTTATTTTATATATGTGTTTTATTCCAAGTTTTCTATATCTGTTTCTTTGCCACTTCCGTTAATTCTGGCAACAAGTTTCATTTCATTAATTTTTCTGTCGTAGCGTAAATATACATCTGCACTTTCCACATCATCACGCCCAAGAAGTTTCTGTTCTGTTTCTGCCAGGTTAAAATACCTTCTGCCATGTATGCCGTCTGTCATTACAGTGCTTCCGCCATTTTCCACAAAATCAACCTGGCCATCTGGAAGTATTCTTGCAATCCTGCCTGTGTTGTATAAAGTCCCTTCGCCATATGGATTCTGTAATTGTTCAGTTATATTTTCCGGCTGTACATCCATTATAAATAATGGGCCCCATGCACCATATGGTTTTTTATGGTATCCTTCATCAAGCACATATACTTTTACATTATCTTTATCTGTTGTAACAAGGCTTCCCCCTGATTCTTTGTTTAATGTTTCTGTTTCTATATAGAAATGTTTTGGATATACTTCCTCTGGCATATGCCTTTTAAGCCTTCTTACAGAACGTTCCTCAAGCATTGCAGCTACCACACATTCATAACATATAAGGAATATTTCAAGCTGTTTTTTATCAAACCTGTTTTCCCAGTAGCGCAGTTCCATAAAATAACCTTTATCATCATTCATTACCTGCATATGGAATGGAAGGGAATCAAGCTGCAAGTGTATTCTTTCAGCTTTAGCGCCGCCTATTTCACCAATATTTATTATATCCCCCTGGAATTGTAAAAACATTTCACTTTCACGTGGTGCAGAAATCTGGCACTTCATAGTTTCCATTATCTGCTTCCCTGTTTTCTGGAGCAGCGGCACTACCCTTTCATGTGGGACTTTGGTATACCTGTAATAATAAGTAAGGAATAAAGGCCCTGCAATACGTGTCCAGCGGCTGTCTGTCCTTCCGCTGTGTATGCTGTTGGCAAATACATCTGGTTCATCACTGAAAAGGCTTATACAGTAATTAAATGCAGTAAGGAACACAACATTTTCAGATACATTGTTCTGCTTGCAGAAATACAATATTTTCTTACGTGTAAGCCTGTCAAAACGCTGCCTTATAACAGCATTAGCCCCGTCTGTAAAATCACAGTTTTCTTTTTTATTTAAAATGCTTCTTTTAAGTTTTATACCGTCAAGCAGCCTTTCTATATAATTAGTATCCCGTCCACGTACACCAAGTTTCTCCCTGTCCATTTCCTCAAGTATATATTCATAAAATGTATAAGTTTCTTTCTCTATTTCCTCACCATTATAAAGCTTATTTACATCTTCAAGCAGTATATTCATTGTTACGCCATCACCCATAATATGCGCAACATCAAAGAAAAGGTATTTAGCTTTCTCCGTCTGGAAAATATAAATATGGAATAAATTATCATCAGCATTATAAGCAAACGGGACTAATATTTCTTTTTTCTTTTCTTCCCATTCTGCTTCACTAAGGTTAATTACTGGTATATTAATTTCCCTTGTATCATCACGGAATATTTTGTAACTGTCTGTATCAAACTTTATAATTGCCTTTAATCCAGGATGTGCATTTATTGTTCCTTCTATAGCCTTTTTTAACTTATCCAGGTCAACACTGTTATCAAGCTGGAATGTAAATGGAAGGTTTCCTGTTGTATTGCCTTTTATTATATATGCAAAGTATTTCTGCATATTTGTAAGAGGGTAAACATCCCTTATGCTTAAATCGGTTTTTGCAGAGTTTCTTTTATTATCAAAATACTGTTCAAGTTTAAGTATTGTATTATTCTCCATAAGGTCTGTAAGGTTAATGTTTTCACCAAGTTTTTTATGCAGTTCTTCTATAAAAAGGATGCTTCCCAGTGAGTCAAGCCCGTTATTATAAAGGTTTGAATTAATTCCAAATAGTTTATTGCCCATAATATCTGAAAGCAAATCATAAAGTTTCTGCTGGAATCCGTTTTTAGGTTTTTTAATATTGCCTTCTGCCTGTTTTTCATTTTCTTTAGCTTCAAAAAATTTATCACGTATAATTTTTTTAGAAGAGGTCTTTTCAAAAGGATGTTTTCTTATATTACAGGTTGAAATTTTAGAATATGATGGCAGGCTGTCATTATGTGATGCAATTATTTTCTGTATTTCTGCTTCAATATCATTAATTCCATTAGCCTGTGCATACTCATAATTAGGATAAACTTCAGCAGCTATTGTATTGCCGGAACCATATACAAGTATATCAGATACTAAAAGGTCATTGTCAAAAAGGTTCTCTATTCCTTCTGGTGCTACATTTTCACCATTGCTTAATATAATAAGGTTCTTTTTACGGCCTGTCAGGAAAAGAAAGCCCTCTTCATCTACATAACCCAGGTCGCCTGTACAAAGCCAGCCATCTTTTGTAATGCTTTCTGCTGTCTTGTCAGGCTCTTTATAATAACCCATCATTACAGAAGGGCTTTTAACCTGTATTTCCCCGTTAACAATACGTACCTGGCAGCCATCAACAACCCTTCCGACAGATGCACGTTTATCTGGCCTGTCATAATCAGGTGATGAAACTTTAGGTGAACATTCAGACATTCCATAACCTTGTCCAATCTCTATTCCTAACCTGGCAAAATTTTCTGCAAGGTCTGGTGCAAGATAGCCGCCGCCGCTTGCTATCCTGTGAAGCCTTTTGCCAAGGACAAGCTCTTTTGCTTCCTGTTCTGTCATACCCTTATTCTGTTTTAATGTTATTGCAATCTTATTATAAAGCATCTTTGCCATCATTGGGACAAGGCGTATGCCAGAAGGCTCAAATAATTTTATATAATGGAGCATTTTGGAGATATCAGGGCATAGACAGAGTGAACTTCCATAGCGTATAATAATCATTACATCACCATTAATACAGAATATATGGTGTATTGGAAGCACATTCATATACAATTCACCAGACTGGTCTTTTTTCTCAGTAGTGCAGAATGTATTATCAATAAGGTTCTGGTTGGAAAGCATAACACCCTTGCCCCTGCCAGTAGTTCCTGAAGTAAATATAATTATGCCGCAGTCGCCAGGCTTTGCATCAGATACATAGGAAGTGCCATTGTACTGCTTGAAAATCAATGAAACAGAAGCTTCCTGTTTAACCTTCTGGATACAGATAAATTCTTTAATCCCTGGGCATTTTTCCTTAATAAAACCAGCCTGTGAACGGAACTCCCAGTCAAAGAAAAGTATATCAGTATCTGAACGGTTAAGGCTGTCAATAAAAGCTTCTTTATTTAACTGTATATCAAGTGGTATGGAAACAGAACCTGAACCTGTAACGCCAAGCAGGGCAGCAAGGTATTCATAACTGCATCTGCCAAGAAAAGCAGCATGTATTTTATGCCCTGCCTTTTTGCTTTGTTCCTCTGTCCATGCAGCTATGGCATGGCTGTCATCTGCCAGTTCCTTATAAGTCTTTTCATACATAATATAGTTCTTTTCATAACGCATAAAAACTTTACTGCCATATTCCTTCCCTGCGTTTTGTACTAAATCATATACGGTTTTGGTGTTGGATGGTGTAATCATAGTAAACCCCTTTCTGCAGAAATACTGCAAAATAATTCGCAATACGAAATATTTGTTTAAAAAATTTTTAAAATCCTTATAATGGTATTATATCAGAGAAATATATATTTATCAATGAAAAATCCATGCCTGTTTTATAAATTTTTCCATCTTGCATTGTATATTTTTCTTGGTTTAAATTACATTGGTAATTAAAAAACAGAAAAATCCAGTCCTTTTCTGGCATTCTTAATTATATAAAAAATAACCATAAATTATCTTATATTAAAATATTTTCAAAATAAAAATTATGTTGTATTTGTTAAAAAGACTGGTATAATCTATATGTAGTAAACCGTTATAATTTATTATAAAATAAAAAATAAAAGGTATTATGAAAGGCTTAATGATGCTGCTTATGGATAAGAGAGATGAAAATGCTGGCGAGGAATTATATAATCTGCTGGCAGAACTTTTAAACAGGAGAATGAACAGGACTGTGCTTGACAGTATACGTGGCGAATATGGTGTACTGCGCTATCTTATGTATGTACAAGATAAGATGAGTGCAGGTTTTCTTACAGAACAGCTGCATGTTGTGCCAGGACGCATGACAGATATACTTAACAGCCTTGAATCTAAGGGTTTTATAAAAAGGGTGCGCAGTGATGAGGACAGGCGGCGTGTAGTTGTGTGCATAACAGAAAATGGCAGGGAAGAGGCATGTAAGAAAAGAGAATATATAAGGAAAGAGTACCAGGGGCTTTTTAAAATACTTGGGCAAAGAGATACAGAAGAACTAATAAGGCTTTTAAAAATTGTACTTTCATATAAAGGGGAAAATGAAACGGAATAGGGCGGTTTCCATGTTTTATGGCATGGAAACCCCTGTATTATAACGGCCTGTAGTAATATTCAGCCTTCCATAAGCGCTTTCATGCACACATCTATTACAGGTGATGATTTAGTGCCGCATCCAGGACATGTAAATGTGCCATAGAAGTAAGAAAGTTTCTTTACATCATGGCAACTGCCTGCAATGTGAAGTACATTACTTAGCCATATATATGTATTATCAAGTGACTTTCTGTCCCATTCACCAATTACAGACGGGGCAGGTGTGATTAATGAGTTTAGTTCTTCGCTTATTTCCTGGTCTTCTATATCATTATCAAGGTCAATATCTTCTAAGAAGAAATCACAGTTTCCGCAGATAACAGGGCACTGGCTGAAATTTTCAAGAAGAAGGATAAAGGAATGTTCTCTTTTACCAACAAATGCAAGAAGTGATATACATATATATGATACTGTATCTGGTTTAAACTGCTTAAGCATGTCAAGTTTATTTGTTAAAAGTTCTTCTGCCTTTTCTTTAAAAAACAAAATGCTCTGGTTATAACTTTCCATAATGTTTTCTGGAATAGTATCTTTTATATTATTATATATGTCATTGTATTTATTATCAGTTGAAACAATTATACCTGCATTGATTAAGAATAAAACCTGCATTATAAAATCATTTTTTTCATACCAGTAATTAAATGCCTTTGCTAAATATGGCATGGCAATATATGATGCGTCATAAAAACTCATCTGGTGCCATAACTGGTTACAGACATTATCAAATGCAATCATATAATCACTTTTATATGACATATATGGATTAAGGGTCTTTTCATCTTCAGGAACTTCTGGATTATCCACCATAAGAGGTGCAATATCTTCCTGTATATTTCCATAAGCCCCACGCAGCTGTTCCCATAATTCTGAATTAAAATCTGCTGTTTCAAAATTGTATTTCCCCATATAAATAAACACTCCTTTTTTATTTTAATTGTAACATATATGGAATTGGAAATCTATTGTGTTTTATTCCAGATAAATATATAATAATAATTAATGTTGGAAAGCATAGATGTAATGGGGGATTTCTATGGACAAAATACTTATAGTTGAGGATGATAATAATATAAACCAGATGATATATGAAACTTTTAGCAGGGAAGGGTATAACTGCACCAGTGCTTTTTCTGGGACAGAGGCTCTTCTGCATATTGGCAGCGGGCAGTTTGATTTAATTATTCTTGATTTAATGCTTCCAGGCCTGCCTGGTGATGAGGTTTTAAAAAATATAAGGAAGGACAGCAATGTACCTGTTATAGTCCTTTCTGCAAAAGATGAACTTGATACAAAAGTTGATTTGCTTACACTTGGGGCTAATGATTATATGGTTAAGCCTTTTGAGCTTAAAGAGCTTAAAGCGAGGGTGCTTGTACAGCTGCGTGACAATAAAAAAGATGTTAAGGATAATGGCATTATAGAATTTAATAATCTTAAATATGATTTGCAGAAGAAACAAATAAGCGTTGGCGGGAAAAATATTCCATTTACTGTACACGAGTTAAGGATTATAGAACTTTTACTGCGCCATCCTGGACAGGTTTTTTCAAAGAATGAGATTTATGAATATGCCTGGGATGATTATTATATAGGAGAGGATAAGACAATAAATGTACATATAAGCAATATAAGGCAGAAAATTAAAAAAGTTACAGATACAGAATATATAGAAACTGTCTGGGGGCTTGGGTTTAAGCTTGCTACGGAATAAGAATGGTTTCTTTAACTTTTCTTTAACCTTTTTTGGCGGTTTCTTATACTTACAGGTGTATTATAACAAATGTAAGGTAACTATGGCTTATAAAAAGGGATAAAAATTTAGCGTATAGCGCAGAAATGAGGAAAGTTATGGAATATGTATTAGATACCAGGAATTTATGTAAACAATATTCAAAGCATCTTGCAGTAAATAATGTAAGCCTTCATATTAAACGTGGTGAAATTTATGGCTTTATTGGAAGGAACGGGGCTGGCAAAACTACATTTATGAAGATGGTGTGCGGGCTTGCAATGCCAACAAGCGGGGAGATAGAACTGTTTGGGGCAAAAGGGAGTGATATTAATGTACACAGGTCAAGGATTGGCAACCTGATTGAAGAACCGGGGATTTTTCCAAACCTTAATGGCATTAATAATATTAAATGCAAGTGTTATGCACTGGGAATTTATAAAAAGGGGTATGCAGAGGAGCTTCTGGAAATAACGGGGCTTAAAGATGCTGGCAAAAAGAAAGTTAAAAAGTATTCCCTTGGAATGAAACAAAGGCTTGGCATTGCGCTGGCGCTTGTTGGCGGGCCTGACCTGCTTATACTGGATGAACCTATTAACGGGCTTGACCCGCAGGGGATTGCAGAAGTAAGGGATATGCTGCTTAAATTAAAGAATGAAAAGAATATGTCTATTATGATTTCAAGCCATATCCTTGAAGAGCTTTATAAGATTGCGGATACATTTGGAATTATAAATAACGGGAAGCTTGTACAGGAACTTTCAAGGGAAGAGCTTTCTGCAAAATGTAATGATTATATTGAAATTATGGTTGATGATACTGCAAAAGCATGTACCATTATAGAAAAGACAAAGTTTAGTGATTACAGGGTTATGGAAGATGGTTCAATCCATATTTATGAAGAATTAGAAAGGCTTGGTGAACTTAACAGGGAACTTGTAACAGCTGGCTGTACAGTGGATTCAATAAAAACCGTGCAGGAAAACCTGGAAAATTATTTCCTTGAATTAACAGGAGGTGCACAGAATGCTTAATCTTATAAGAATGAATTTATTCAGGCTGGTACATACCAAAAGCATAATAATTGTTTTCTGTTTATTAATGGGGCTTTCAGTGTTAAGTGGAAGTATGTCTGTATATGATAAGAAAGAGATGCAGGAAGTATTAAATGGACAAAACAATGATAATCCACAAGTCCAGGAAGAAGAAGCTGATAATCCTATAGGGATTTATATAGATGCACTTTCAAATAATGATGAGGATATGAAGGACTATATTTATATGTACTGTGATGAGCTGTGCGGCGGGGCTTTGCTTATATTTATATTTATAGGCGCTGTGCTTTTTTTCAGGGATGATGCAAAAAATGGTTTTTTAAAGAATATTGCAGGGCAGACAAAGCACAGGTATAATATTTTCTTTTCAAAGCTGGTGGTAATTGCAATTTATACATTTGTATGTATGGCCTGTTATATGGCAATAGGATTTGTGGCATATAAAATTAGCTGGATTATAGGTGTTAATATTAATCTTGGCATGGATTATATACCAGATGCGTTTAATGTCAGTTTTGGCGTAAAACATATACCAGAAGTATTAGGGATTTTTGCACTGGAATACCTGCTTTACATGGCTTTTACAAGCGGGCTTTTACTTATAACAGAAATTACTAAGAGTACAGCTGCAGCAATAACTATGGGGATGTGTGGCATGATGGGGTTTGGTGTGCTTTTTGCTGTACTGGTGCGTAAGGTTTTTAATACAGATTTTGATATCTCTAAATATTATATCAGTACCAGTATATCAAATGTGTACCCTGGTGCGGACAGGGATATTGTTATCCTTGCACTTATAGCTGGAATAATATTTTTTATTATTTATAATGTTTTAAATATTGTATGGTTCTCCAGAAAAGATATTGTATAGATGGTGGAATAATATGGAAATAAAATTTATTGCAGTAACCGTTTTGTTAAGCATATTATTGATAATTATACTGGTTAAATATATTTTATACAGGCGTCAGATAGCAGCTATCTGCCGCCAGATTGCATTTATAAGGGAAAATGATACCAATAAAATTATTTGTAATGATATAACAGAACAGGAAGTTTTAAAGCTTACAAATCTGATAAACCTTATGTGCAGTGAGCATAAAGCCAAAGAAAATATTTTAAAGGAAAAAGATAAACGGCTTAAAATAGCACTGGCTGGCATTTCACATGATATCAGGACACCACTTACTTCACTTAAAGGTTTTTTTGAACTTTTGGAAAATGAAACTGATATAGAAAAAAAGGAAAAGTACAATGGTATAATTAATAAAAAACTTATAGAGCTTACAGGACTTTTAGAAGAACTTTTTATGTATACAAAACTCCAGAATGAAGAATATGTGCTGGAACTGGGCAGATATAATTTTACAAAGATTGTGCTGGGTACACTATTTTCATTTTATAGTATATTTAAAGAAGAAAATATTAAAACAGAGGTCGATGCAGATGAAGAAACAGCAGAAGTGCTTTGCAATGATATGGCAGTTAAAAGGCTGCTTTCAAATATATTAAAAAATGCCGTATTACATGGAGATGGAAATATTGCTATAAAATATAAAGTTAAAAATGATTGTGTTGAATTTTCATGTGAAAACAATATAAAAAATCCTGAAGAAATAGATATTTCACAGGTCTTTGACAGGTTTTATAAAGCAGATGCTGCAAGAAGCAAAGGCTCAACAGGGCTTGGGCTTTCAGTGGCAAGGGAACTTGCAGAAAGGATGGGCGGAGAGATAAGTGCCCTGTCAGAAAATGGCATATTTACAGTAAAGTTTACTATGTATTTTTAGCTTCTTTAACATTTCTTTAATCTTTTTTAGCAGTTTCTTATACTTAGGTGATTATTATATAAATACACAAAAAAGGAAAGTTATTTTCTTTAATTAACAGGAGGTATATAAAATGCTTAATCTTATAAGAATGAATTTATTCAGGCTGGTACATACAAAAAGCGCAATAGTGGTTTTTTGCTTATTAATGGGGTTTTCGGTTTTAAGCAGCTGTATATCTGCATATGACCAGGCAGAGCAGAAAAAGGCAATAGAAGAGCAGAAGAAAGCCGGTACATGGGAACCAGACTTTAAAGGGGAATTAACACCAGAGGAGGAAGCGGCATTACAGGAAAAAGCAGCAATGGAAGAAGCACAAGACAATACCGCTTATGATGCAGGTTATGAACTTGGTTCACAGATGTCGTCCAATATAGGGATTTATGTAAGTACACCTGTAGATAATAACGGCAATTTAATGGATTACCTTTATCTGTATTGTGAAGAACTGGGAAGTGGTATTCTGCTTCTGTTTATACTTATAGGAGCTGTACTGTTTTTCCGTGGAGATGAAAAAAACGGGTTCTTAAAAAATATTGCAGGACAGACAAAACACAGGTATAATATTTTCTTTTCAAAACTGGTTGTAACTGGCATTTATACATTTGTATGTATGGCATGTTATATGCTTGTGGAATTTACAGCATTTAAATGCAGCTGGATTACAGATACTGATATTAATTTTGGTGTAAAATATATACCAGAGGCGCTGGAGTTTTTCGCACTGGAATATCTGCTTTATATGGCATTTATAAGCGGGCTTTTACTTATAACAGAAGTTACTAAAAGTACAGCCGCAGCAATAACTATAGGGATGTGCGCACTATTTGGCTTTGGCATATTTTTTTCAGCACTGGTACAAAAAATTTTCCATACTGGTATTAATATAAATAAATATTATATTAATACAAATATATCAAACCTGTACCTTGGCATGGACTGGGACGCTGTCCGTTTTGCATTAGGGATTGGGGCAGGATTTTTTATTCTGTATAATGTTTTAAATGTATTATGGTTTTCAAGGAAGGATATTGTGTAAAGGGGACGTTTATAACAGATTGTTAAGCACGCTTTTGTTTTTAGCGTGCTGTTTTTATGCAGGCTCTGCATGGTGCTTTATAGCAAAATAATCTTATTTTCAAAACTTGTATATTTTCTTATGCTTTGCTATAATAGAAAAGCGTTGCTTGAATAGATATTAATATGTTTATATTTTCAGGAGGCTAAAGATGTACAATATTTTAAAGGATTTTCTGGACCCGAACCAGATAGCTGTTGCTGGCATTCTTGTGGCATTTGTGCTGGCATTTGCCGGCCTTGCCTTCCCTTTCCCTTTCCTGCCTGTTGACCACGGCAGGGAGTTTGCCGTAAATGGTGCACTTTCAAAAGGAAAGACAAGGGGTGTCGGTTTTACATTTGTAATAGTATTTATAATATCTTCACTGTTATTTATGCCTGTGGACAGGGAGTACATAATATACTGTATACTTATACTTGCAGTAATGCTTAGCGGTTATCTTGATGATGCAGCAAAGACACCATGGAATGAGTATAAGAAAGGCCTTATTGACCTGGTTATATCAGTAATGGCAATGTGGACATTTATAAATTATAACCCGGATTTGCTTTCAGTCCATATAGGGTCTTTTGTACTGGATATACCTGTGCCGGTTTATTATATACTTGGTATTGTGCTTATCTGGGTGTCTATAAATGTAACAAACTGCAATGATGGTGTTGACGGGCTTTGTGCAAGCCTTTGCTGTATTGTGATATCTTCATTTACAATAATATATGCAAAGGAACTTGGGAATTATGTAATTACAGATTTTATATTTGTTTCAGTCCTTCTTGCATACCTTTATTTTAATTCAACGCCGAGCAGTATGCTTATGGGTGATGCTGGTTCAAGGGCGCTGGGTTTTTATATAGCTTTAATTGCAATGAAAACGGGGCATCCTTTTAGTTATATACTTCTGGCGCTTGTTCTTATAATTGACGGGGGCATGGGGCTTGTAAAGGTGGCTTTAAAGAGGTTTTTAAAGATTTCAATACTTGTCAATACAAGAACCCCCCTGCATGACCATGCAAGAAAGAATAAGGGCTGGTCTGATACACAGGTTGTATTCAGGTATATTATATTCCAGATAATATGTGCTTTAACTGCATACATTATAAAATTATAATTTATAAGAATTTATAGAAAGAAGGAAAATTATATGAAGAAAAAACTTTTAATGGCAATTATAGGAATGGTGGCAATGTTTGGCATAGCTGGTTGTGGAAGTGATGGCGGTGGTACGGGTTCTGGTTCTGGCGTTTCTTCTGGCAAAGTTTCTGATGCAGGCAGGACATATAAGGTAGGTATTGTACAATATGTTGATGATGCTTCATTAAACCAGATACAGAAGGCAATATGTAAAGAACTGGATGCAAAAGGGCAGGAGCTCGGGGTAAATTTTAACTATTCAGATTATACATTTAACGGCCAGGCTGACCAGACTACATTAAACCAGATTTTTGCAGAACTTGTAGCAGATAAAGTGGATATTATTATACCAATCGCTACACCTGCTGCACTTCTTGCACAGTCTGCAACGGAAGATAACCAGATACCAGTGGTATTTTCGGCAGTTTCTGACCCTGTGGCAGCGGGGCTTGTGGCAAGCCTTGATGCCCCTGGCTCTAATGTTACAGGCACAAGTGATGCCCTGGATACAGATGCAGTTATGGAACTTATTCTTGCTGCAAATCCTGATGTAAAAACACTGGGGCTTCTTTATAATAACAGTGAAGATTCTTCTAAAAACCCTGTAGAGGAAGCTAAGAAATTCGCCAGTGAAAAAGGAATAAAAGTAGTTGAAAAAACTGGTACAACTAATGATGAGATAAGCCTTGCAACTGAAGCATTAATTGCAGCAAAAGCGGATGCGGTATTTACACCTACAGATAATACTGTTATGAAAGCAGAACTTGCAATATATGAGAAATTTATTGATGCTAAAATCCCACATTATGGCGGGGCAGATTCATTTGCACTTAACGGGGCTTTCTGTGGTTATGGTGTAAATTATGAAGAACTTGGCACTGAAACAGCGGATATGGCAGCAGATATACTTGCCAATGGTGCAAAACCAGCAGAAACAGCAGTTAAAATGCTTGATAACGGAATTGCAACTGTTAATACAGAAACAGCAGAAGCTATAGGGCTTGGATACAGTGCATTTGAAGGAATGTGTGAAAAGCTGGTTGAAACTAAGACGGCAGAGGAGTTTGAGTAAGATGGGTTTTATATCTGGTATATTTACAGTTTCTATACTGCAAAGCGCCCTTGAACTGGGATTTATATATTCGCTTGTAGTGCTTGCACTGTTTATATCTTTTAAAATATTAAATATTGCAGATTTATCTACTGATGGCTGTTTTACACTTGGCTGTGCGGTTGCGGCATCAGTTACTATAAGCGGGCATCCGGTGCTTGCACTTTTTGCTGCAATGGGTGCAGGGGTGCTGTCAGGGTTTATAACGGCATTTTTACAGACAAGGCTTGGTGTAGAATCTATCCTTGCAGGAATTATAGTTAATACGGGGCTTTATACAGTTAATATAGCGGCAATGGGGTTCTCCGCCAACCTGAATTTATTCCAGTGTGACAGCATATTTACAATGGCTAAAGATTTCATTGGGGAAAGCGCCCTTGTTACAGGCGGCTGGTATAAGCTGTTGCTTTTAATTGCCATTATACTTATAGCAGCGGTGATTGTTACCCTGTTCCTTAATACACGCCTTGGGCTTTCAATACGTGCCACAGGTGATAATGCCGCTATGGTAAAGGCATCAAGCATAAACCCTAAATTTACAATAACTGTAGGTTTATGTATATCTGGCTCACTTACTGCACTTTCAGGCGGCATACTGGCACAGTACCAGAAGTCGTGTGATATAAACCTTGGTACAGGCATGGTTACAATAGCCCTTGCAAGCCTTATAATTGGTGAAACCCTTATTGGCACAGGCCCGGTTGCAAAAAGGATTGCAGGCGTAATATTTGGAAGCTGCCTGTACCGTTTTATAGTTGCAGTTGCAATAAGGTTAAATGTACCTGCGGAATGCCTTAAACTTGTATCAGCATTAATTGTGGCTGTAGCCATTGCATTTCCTTATATAAAGGAAAATGTAAAGTTTACAAAACACAAATATGCGGAGATAGCAAGGCGGAAAAAGGGAGGTAATGCTTAGTTGCTTGAATTAAAAAATATATATAAAACATTTAATAAGGGTACAGTTAATGAAAAAAGGGTGTTAAAAGGCCTTAACCTTTCACTTGCAGATGGTGATTTTGCAACTATTGTCGGAAGCAACGGGGCTGGCAAGTCTACTATGTTTAATGCAATTACGGGTGTGTTTTATGTGGATTCAGGTGAAATAATACTTGGCGGTGAGGATATCACATTTAAAAAAGAGTATTTCAGAAGCAAGGAAATAGGACACCTTTTCCAGGACCCTATGCTTGGCACTGCACCACATATGACTATTGAAGAAAACATGGCACTTGCATATTTAAGGGCATCTAAGGGCAGGCATGGTTATTTTTCAAGGGTCAGCAAAAAAGACAAGGCAATGTTTAAAGAACATTTAAGGCTGCTGGATATGGGGCTTGAGGACAGGATGAAACAGCCGGCCGGGCTTTTATCAGGAGGGCAGAGGCAGGCACTTACCCTTATTATGGCAACTATGGTTACACCAAAACTTCTGCTTTTAGATGAACACACAGCTGCACTTGACCCGGCTACTGCAGAAAAGGTGCTTATGCTTACAAAAAATATTGTTGCAGAACGTAAAATTACATGTCTTATGGTAACACACAATATGCACCAGGCATTAACACTTGGCAGCCGCACCCTTATGATGGATGCTGGAAATATAGTTTTTGATGTATCAGGCAAAGAGCGTGAAAACCTTTCAGTTGAAGATTTGCTTGGCAAGTTCAGGGATAATGCAGGCAAAAACCTGGATAATGACCGGATATTATTATCAGATTAACGGCTGTAACATTGATTTTTGGTATTTAATATAGTAGAATAACAATATTAAAAACTTATTTGTTACAGAACTATCCGGGGAGGTGGGATAATGGCAAATACAAAGACAGTCCTTATAGTTGATGGCAGCAGCAGTGACAGGGGAAATGTGGCTGCTTTTCTGGAAGATTATTATAATGTTATAGATACAGGAAGTACCAGTGAAGCATATGGAATATTAAATGTGGACCATAAAAACATTGGGGCTGTTATTCTGGATATTACTTCAGATGGGACATATGGGGAAGAAATGCTCAATTTTATGAAGAAAGAGGAGAACCTTTCAAATATACCTGTTATAATGACTGCTGATACGGAAAGTGAAGAAACAGAGATTAGTGCACTGTCAGCTGGTGCAAGTGATTTTCTTTATAAGCCATACAGCCCGGTAATAGTGAAAAAAAGGCTTGATAATATTATAAAACTGAATGAAAATGCCTCTATGGCAAATGATTTGCAGAAAGACCGTCTTACAGGTGTCTGCCCGGAGGAAGTTTTTTGCCAGAAAGTTACAAGGCTTCTGGAGGAAAACCCTTCTGTGGATTATGCTATTGTATATTCTGATATAGAGAATTTCGGGCTTATTAAGGACTTATTTGGTGAAAATGCAGGTAATAACATTCTTGTATATATGACAAGGGTTTTTAAGCATTTTATTAGCAAAGACGAACTTTGCGGGCGTCTGGAAACAGGAAATTTTGTACTTTTTTTAAAGTATGATAAGGAAACACTGGATGAAAATCTTGAATCAGTTGTAAAGATTATTAATGATTTTCCAGTAAGCATGAATATAATGCTCAGGTTTGGTGTTTATAAAATAGAGGACAGGACTATGCCAGTACAGGCTATGTCTGGGCGTGCAGTTCTTACAGCCGGGACTATAAGGGGCAGGTATGGGCAGTATGTTGCATATTATAACAAGGAAATCTGGGAAAAGCAGATGTATGAGCAGGAAATAATTGACTGTATGGAAGATGCACTCAGGCAAAAGCAGTTTATGGTATATTTCCAGCCTAAATATGACCTGGGCTCAGAAAGGGTTGCAGGTGCAGAAGCCCTTGTACGCTGGCAGCATCCGTCAAAGGGGTTTATGAACCCGGCAGAATTTATCCCTATTTTTGAGAAAAACGGTTTTATAACAGAACTTGATAAATATGTGTGGGATACCACATGTTGCTATATAGAAACATGGATTAAAAACGGGTATCCAGTTGTGCCAGTATCTGTAAATGTATCAAGGACAGATATTTATAATCCTGATTTTATAGAGATAATCCTTGGAATTATACATAAGCATAACCTTGAACCGGAAAATATACACCTGGAAATTACAGAAACAGCTTATACTGATAACCCGGAACAGATTATAGAAGTGGTTAAACAGCTTAAACTTCTTGGGTTTGTAATAGAAATGGACGATTTCGGCTCGGGATATTCATCATTAAATATGCTTAATGAACTGCCTATTGATATCCTTAAACTTGATATGGGATTTGTACAAGATGATATGGGCACAAACAGCAATAATATTTTAAGCTTTATAATAGGGCTTGCAAAATGGATGGATTATGCAGTTGTTGCAGAAGGTATAGAAACAGAAGAGCAGATACAGATACTCAGGAATATGGACTGTAATTTTGTACAAGGTTATTATTATGCGCAGCCTATGCCGCCAGATGAATTTGAAGCATATATGCTCAGGCATAATATACTTGACAGGATTGATGAAATTCCTGATGCTGGAATGGAAGAATTTAAGTTTGAGAAATCACAGGGGGTTATGCTTATAGTTGATGACCTGGCACTTAACCGTAAAATATTAAGTACATCTTTTTCTTCTTATTTCAAAATTGTGGAAAAAGAAAATGGTGCTGAGGCATTTGAATATATAAAGAAGAATTATAAAAATATTGATGTTATAATGCTTGACCTTGTAATGCCTGTTATGGATGGTTTCACTCTTATGAGGCATATTGGAAGTGATGAAAAGTATAAAAATATACCAATAATTGTTACATCACAGGGCGGTGAAAAAAGTGTTGGTAAAGCATTCAGCCTTGGGGCGTCAGATTTTGTTGAAAAGCCATATAATTTAAGGATTATACTGCACAGGGTACAGAATGTAGTTATGGCTTCAAGGAAACAAAAGGATATTGAAATTTAAAAAATTAATGCTATAATATTAATGTATTAATATTTTCAGTTTTAAACAGTTTTTATTAAGATAGAATGGAGGTTAAGTTATGTATATGAACAAGAAAATTATTGCAGCAGGATTAGCACTTAGCACCATAGGGCTGTCTGCTGCCAGCGTACAGGCAAAAAAGATTACAAGCAGTGCACAGGCAGAGAAGCTTGCTACAAAATATGTCAAGGGCGCTACAGTTTTATTTACAGAAGAAGATAATGATGATGGTATGCATGTATATGGAGTTGACCTGAAAAAAGGCAGCAAAAAATATGAACTGGTATATAAGGCATCCAATGGTAAATTAATTGAATACAAATGGGAAAAAACAAACTATAAGAGAAATAATAAAAGAATGTCTGAAAAGGAAATACGCAGCCTGGCAGAAAAAAAGATAAAAAATGCAACAATTACAGAAACAGATTATGATTCAGATGATGCAGAATATGAAGTAGAGATGATTGGCAAAAACAAAAAATATGAACTTAATTACAGTTCAGGCGGGGAACTGGTTTCCTATAAATGGGAGAAATTTTAAATAATTAACCGGTTTACTCAGGCAAGGTTATATAAATAAAGGCAGAAGCTGCAATAAGTGCGCTTCTGTCTTTGTTTTATTAATTTATCAGGGAGTAGTGTTATGGAGTTTACTTATGAACAGGTTTTTCCAAATGAAGATTTGCCATTTAAAATGTTTTTGTTTGAGGGAGGGAATGGAAATTATTTCCGTGAAAAACACTGGCATAGTTCTGTTGAAATTTTTGCCGTATTTAAAGGAAATATAAATTTTTATCTTAATAACAGGCTTTATCCGCTGGGAGAAGGGCAGTTTTTGCTCGCCAATTCAAATGAAATACATTCTATATGTGCACCAGAACCTAATTATACACTGGTATTGCAAATCCCGCTTGAAACATTTGATGGGTATTTTACAGGGGAGAAGTTTATACGGTTTGCACACAGGAATGAAAAATATGATTGTAAGGTTATAAAACTTCTGGAGAAGATTTTTACAACATACCAGAAGAAAGATTACGGGTATGTACTGGAAGTAAAGGGTGATTATTTTTATCTGCTGCACCTGCTTGTTACAGAATACAGAAGGACAGATATTACACCTGATATGCTGGAAGCTAACTATAACTTAAACCGGCTGTCGGTAATTACAAGTTATATGAAGGAAAATTTCAAAGAGGATTTAAGCCTTGAAGAACTTGCGGAAACTTTTGGGTATGCCCCGTCTTATCTTTCACGTATGTTCCAGAAATATGCAGGGATTAACTATAAATCCTACCTGCAGGATATAAGGCTAAGACATGCTTTCCAGGAACTTTTAAATTCCAGGCATACAATCAGTGAAACGGCACTGAATAATGGATTTCCGAACAGCAAAGCATTTTCAAGGGAATTTCGCAAAAAATATGGTATGCTTCCTAGTGAATACAGGAAAAAAGAACTTTAATATTTACAGTGTACAAGTCAAAAAAGTGACCTGAAATAGATAAATAAATGACCGGTGGATTTTCAAAATATTGTTATGATAATCATAATAATATTAAGAGGAGGAGAGAGGATAATGGAAATCCAGAATGTGGCTGATAAAGCATTTAAGGTATATGGAAGGGTACATACAGGATATGCCTTAGAGGAAGTTTTTAAAAAGATGCAGGATACGCCCCTTCCAGAAGGAGAAGTAATCTATGTGCCATCTTTGCAGGAAATAGAGGCGCTGCCAGAAACAGAAGTTTTAAAGAACAAGCTTTTTGGAGGGCTTGATATCCAGATTGGATATTGTAATGGATATAATAAAAAATTAAATGCAGTGGAATACCACCGTTCGTCTGAAATTGATATTGCAGTAACTGATTTAATACTGCTTGTTGGCAGGCAGCAGGATATACAGGATGATTTTACATATGACACTTCTTTAATAGAAGCATTTTTTGTACCTGCCGGCACAGTAACAGAACTGTATGCAACAACACTCCATTATGCACCATGCAGTTCAGGTGATAATGGTTTCAGGTGTGTTATAGTGCTTCCAAAAGGAACTAATGAAGAAATAGAACTGCCGGATAATGCAGAAGGCGAGATGCGCCTTATAACAGCAAGGAACAAGTGGCTTGTTGCACACAAGGAAGCAGGAATAGAAGGGGCATTTAACGGATTAACCGGGGAAAATATCTGCCTTTAAATTATAAATAAAACGGAGGGATATAATATGTTATTTATAGGAATTGATTTGGGGACTTCAGCAGTTAAACTGTTATTAATGGATGAAAATGGCAAGATACATAATATTGTTTCAAAGGAATATCCTTTAAGTTTTCCAGAACCGGGCTGGGCAGAGCAGAACCCGGAGGACTGGTACGGGCAGTCCATAGCAGGCATTAATGAACTTCTTGCAGGCTTTGATAAAAGTGAAGTTGCAGGAATCAGTTTTGGCGGGCAGATGCACGGGCTTGTGGTTTTAGATGAAAATGACCAGGTAATACGCCCGGCTATTTTATGGAATGACGGGAGGTCTGTAAAAGAAACAGATTACCTTAATAATAAAATTGGCAAAGAGAAGCTGTCCCAGTATACAGCCAATATTGCATTTGCCGGGTTTACAGCTCCTAAAATCCTCTGGATGAAAGAAAATGAACCAGAAAACTTTGCCAGGGTTAAAAAAATCATGCTGCCAAAAGATTATCTTGCATACCGTCTTAGCGGTGTACACTGTACAGACTACTCAGATGCTTCTGGAATGCTGCTTTTAGATGTGAAAAACCGCTGCTGGTCAAAAGAAATGATAGAAATCTGTGGTATTTCTGAAGAAATGCTGCCAAAGTTATTTGAAAGCTATGAAGCAGTAGGGCAAGTAAAGCCAGAAATTGCAAAACAGCTTGGAATTAAAGAGGAAGTAAAAGTTGTAGCAGGTGCAGGTGATAATGCCGCTGCTGCAGTAGGTACAGGTACAGTAGGTGATGGAAGGTGCAATATTTCCCTTGGGACTTCCGGGACAATTTTTATTGCAAGCAAAGATTTTTGTGTGGATAAATATAATGCACTCCATTCATTTGGACATGCAGACGGGAATTACCATTTAATGGGATGTATGCTTAGTGCTGCTGCATGTAATAAATGGTGGCTGGAAGGAATTTTAGATACTAAAGATTATGTAAAAGAGCAGACTGCAATTACAAACTTTGGAAATAACCAGGTATTTTACCTGCCTTATCTTATGGGTGAACGTTCACCCCACAATGACCCTTTTGCAAGGGCAATGTTTATCGGGATGAGCATGGATACATCAAGGACTGATATGACACAGGCTGTTATGGAAGGAATCGCATTTGGCCTGCGTGATTCATTAGAAGTTGCAAGAAGCTTAGGCATTGGTATACAGCGTACAAAAATATGTGGTGGTGGTGCTAAAAGTGCTGCTGCTAAAAAGATTGTTGCAAATGTCATGGATTTAAGTGTAGACGTAATAGAAAGTGAAGAAGGGCCAGGATATGGCGCTGCCATTCTTGCTGCTGTTGGATGTGGTGTTTTTGCCAGTGTTGAAGAAGCAGCAGATAAGCTTGTAAAGGTAACAGCTACTGTAGAGCCAGAGAAAGAGCTTGTGGCAAAATATGAGGAGCGTTACCAGAAATTCCGCCAGATTTATCCTTTAGTAAAAGATTTTTACCATACTTTAGGGACAAACTGACAGATTAATAAAGTTAAATAATATTTTAAATACCAGCATAATGCAAAAAGGCGCTCTAAAAAAGCGCCTTTATTTCATTGAGTTTTTTAACTGTAAGGTTATAACCCTGCTTATATGTCTGTTTTAATTTGCTTACATCACTTTCAAGGCTTTCAAGTTTACTGGCAGGCCTTAATATAACTGCCCTGCCTTCACTTTCAAGCCTGCGGCAGGTTTCTAATGATTCATTATATTTTTTGTACCTGTGCAGGATTCTTTCAGCTGTTGCAGGGTATTTGTGGCGTATAACCCTTGCAATATGCCTGTCTTTTGGAAGGCACTCTTTCTTATAGCCTTCAGGCTGTGTAAGCACAATTAAAATTTTCTCATTGCCATCTGCAAGGCATTTGTCAACCGGGATTGGGTTGGAAAGCCCGCCGTCATAATAAGAACCATCTGCAATTTTAACAGCAGGAAATGCACCTGGAAGGGCACATGTGGCATTAAATACCTCAAACTTTTCATTGATATCTTCTTTACCAAAATACCTGGGCTTGCCGGTCTTTGCATCAGTTGCAACAACAACAAACCTTCCATCATATTGTTTAAATGTATCAAGGTCAAACTTTATAAGTTCATTGGGAACTTTACGGAATACAAAGTCTATCCCGAACAGGCTTTTTTCTTTAAAAAAATTCCTCTTGCCTATATACCGTTTATCATTGCGGTAGTTTACATAGACCTGTATATTCCTTCCGCTTTGTCTGGAAATATATGATGCAGAATTGGCAGCACCAGCGGATACTCCTATACAGTATGGAAACATAATATCATTGTCGAGCAGGGCATCCATAACACCACAGCTGAAAACTGCCCTGAATGAACCACCTTCAAATAATACTCCTGGCATAATACACTCTCTCCTTATAATTACTGCTCTTGGAATTATAGTATTAATTTGCATTGTTGTCAAATCACGGTATAATTTTATACATATGTTTAATAAACCAGTATCATATTTTTTGTTTTTATATTGACAAAATGGTCTAATAGTGTTAGACTAAAATCAGTCTAATAATATTAGACCAAACAGAGAAAAGGGGGATAATTATGGAACAATTTAAATTAGGGGATATGGAACAGAAATTTGCCAGTCTTATATGGGAGCATGAACCAGTGCGTTCAAGGGAATTACAGCAGCTGTGCGGAAAAGAATTTGGCTGGAAGAAGTCAACTATGTATACTATGCTAAAAAGGCTTTGTGACAGGGGGATTTTTATAAACCAGGACGGAATGGTTACTTCACTTATGGGCAGGGAAGAATTTCTGGCAGCACAGGGGGAGCAGTTTATACAGGAAAACTTTGGCGGGATGCTGCCAAAATTCTTAACTGCATTTACAAAAAGGAAAAAATTAAGTAAAAAAGAGATTGATGAAATCAGGAAAATAATTGATGAATATGAGGAGGGATAGAATATGTTAGAAAATATTTTCTTAAACGTTTTACATATGGGTTTTACGGCATCCATTGTAATTTTAGCAGTATTTGCAGCACGTTTTTTATTAAGGAAACAGCCCAGGATATTTTCTTATGTATTATGGATTGCCGTATTATTCAGGCTGTTATGCCCGGTTTCTTTTTCAAGCATATATTCTGTTTTTTCAGTTTTACAGGAAAAAAATTTTAATGGCCCTGTTATAGAATATATAAATCCAGATATATTTAATATGCCAGAAAATAACCACACAGACATATCTGCAGATACTGTGCCAATAAAAGATAAAAGCCCGTCAGAACAGGATTTATCTGTGGGCCAAATTATATTAAATATTGCAAAATGGATATGGCTTGCAGGAACAGCCATAATGTCTGCTGGCGGTATAATTAAAATGATAAGGTTATATATAAAATTAAAAGGGGCTGTAAGAAAAGAGAAAAATATTTATATTGCAAAGCAGGCAGATGTTCCGTTTGTAGCAGGAATTATTAAGCCGGTAATATATCTTCCTGCTTTCCTTGAAGAAAAAGAAACAGAATATATTATTCTGCATGAACAGGCACATATAAAAAGAAAAGATTATTTATTCAGGTTTCTGGGATTTATTGCATTAAGTATACACTGGTTTAACCCGCTTGTATGGCTGGCTTTTTTCTATAGCGGGGAAGATATGGAAATGTCATGTGATGAATCTGTTATAAGGAAAATGGGGGAAAATATAAAGAAGGAATATTCTGTTTCACTTCTCAGGCTGGCAGCAGGAGAAAGGATACCTGGCAGCTTTTTTGTACAATTTGGCGGCAGGGGCACTAAAAAAAGAGTGGAAAATATATTAAAATATAAAAGAAAAACAATAAGTGCTATAATAATAATTTTACTTCTGGTATCAGGAACAGTATTTGTTTTAATTTCCAACCCAAAGAAAACTGAGGTAAAAGAAGTACAATCCAGGGAAAATCCAGTACAAAATAACAAAGTAAAGCAGATAAAGCCAGACAGGCAAAAAACTTTTAAAGAAGAAATGCAGGGTGGGACTATATATGTTAATATAAGGAGCATTGCAAGAAGTGCAAAAAGCATTGATTTATTTGTGCTGCTTGAAGATAATTCCAGATGGGAAAAGGAATTAGAGGAAACAGATGATATATCTCTTGCTTTTGCAGATAACTGTATTTATAAGGTTAATTATGAAATGGATAAAATAAAATATACAGAAACAGATTTTGATACTTTTGCAGATTTAATTAATAAAGATTTATATGGAAATAAATTCTGCAGGCTGTATTTTACAGACGGGCTGGTTGTGGAAGCAGATTTAATAAACGGGAATTATTATAATGGCATTTCATATAGTGGAAAATCCTATAACCAGACATGGCATGAAGAAGTGGTAGAAAAGGAATTATATAAATCTTATATAAAAACAGAACAGGTACAGGCGGATGTGTCAGAAGCAGAGGGCATGGAAACAATAGAAATATATACAGATAAAAAAGGCAGGGATGCCAGTATAGGAATGATACTGGTAAAAAACAGCCAGGGCAAAATACTTTATTCAGAGAATATATATACAGGAGTGGCAGGGCTTGCAAAAGAAAGCATAAATACAGGGACAACAGGCGGGAAAGATTTTCTTATGGATGTATGTATGGAAGACAAGGATACGTATGGAAGTTATATATACCATGTATTCCGCCTTGATGAAAATGGGGGCATATTACAGATTGCAGGTTCGGAGTTTGAATTTAACACAGAGCACAAAGCCTTTCCTGAAAAAACTTTTAGAAAGTGGACTAAAAAAATTGATTATTATTTTAAAAGCACAAGATTTTTAATTGGCAGGCAGGGAGAAAAAATTCTTACAGGTTTAAGCGGGACAGAAAGAAACCAGTACCATTATGGAACTTTGGAAGACAGATTAAAATAAAATTGCAAAATTGCAAAGTTGTAATAATAATTTAATTGAATTTATAAAGACAGGCGGCTATAATATTATATGGATTACATAACTGCATGACAGGCTTATATAAATTCATAGAGGTAAATTATATGAAAACTTTAAAAAAGAACTTTATTATTATGGCAGTTATTTTAAGCATGGTTACTGGTGCTGCTGCCATGCCGGCAAAGACATATGCAAAGGAAAGTTATTATTTCTATGGCGTATCTGAAGCAGGGGACGGCAGTATGGAAATGTATTTTAATGAGAATAAAATTACATTAGACGGAAGTTTTAGAAAGTCACCTTCTAAGAAAAAGGTATATGATGCAGATGAAAAGAAAAGAACAGTTAATCTAAAGATTGCAAAAAACTGCAAGATTATTAATGATGAAGCTGGCAATTTACAGACCATTCAATTTAAGAAATGGGTAAAAGATAACGGATATAAATCTGGTGATGAAATAACATTTATATCAGCATTTATAAAAGTTGTTAATAAAAAGATTGCAAGCATTACTTTTTCAGCATAAATAGCAGGGACAGATAATGAAACGTATATTTTTAGTTGAAGATGATAAGGAAATTGCCAGGCATCTTTCACTTTTACTGGATGCAGAGGGTTTTACTGTTATACATGCGGCTTCACAGAAGGAAGCCCTGGAAATGCAAATGCCTGTTAATAGCAAGCCAGACCTTGCACTGGTCGATATTTCACTTCCTGATGGCAATGGCTTTACAGTATGTACAGAGATTAAACAATTATATGGCATTCCTGTTATATTCCTTACAGCTTCAGGTGATGAAGCAAGTGTTGTTACAGGGTTAAATATTGGTGCAGATGACTATATTACAAAGCCTTTCCGCCCACGTGAACTTGTTGCAAGGATTAATACAGCTTTGCGTAAATCAGGTAATGTGCCGTCAGAATTTGAAATATGCGGTCTTTATGTTGATACAGCAAGCGGCATTGTAAAAAAAGATAACAAAGAAATATTTCTCTCTGCACTTGAATACCGGTTATTGCTTGTATTTATAAATAATCCCAGAAATATTATTACAAGGGACCAGTTACTAGATGAATTGTGGGATGCAGCAGGGGAATTTGTCAATAACAATACCCTGACAGTATATATTAAAAGGCTGCGTGAAAAAATCGGTGACAATCCTGCATCACCACAGATTATACTAACTGTACGTGGGACAGGATACAGGCTTGGAGGTAATTATGTTCCGTAACAGGGAAATAAAAAAATTTGCGGTTATATTTATTATAACAACTATTATTTCTGCAATAGCAGCGGTTGTAATCCATCCAGCAGTTTTACTGCTGGTCTTTTTTTCTGCTTCTGCATATGGCGTGGAATTTTTTATATTTACAAGGGAAAGGTATAAAAGAATTGCGCATATTTCAGAACAAATAGTACATGTACTGAATAATGAAGACTATCTTTATATAAATGATTTAGAAGAGGGTGAGCTGTCAATATTACAGACTGAAATAACTAAGATGGTTTTGTGTATCAGGGAACAGAACGAAGCACTTAAAAAAGAGAAAAAACATCTTGCAAATTCCCTGGCGGATATTGCGCACCAGCTGCGTACACCGCTTACATCTGCAAATCTTGTTCTGTCACTCCTTAAAAATAACCCTGATAAAAATACAAGAAAAAAATTACTGCGTGAAACTGAAGAATTATATATCCATATGGACTGGCTGTTAGCTTCACTTCTTAAATTATCACGTCTTGATGCAGGAATTGTAACTTTACAGAAAGAACAAATAAATCTTAACTATCTGTTAAATGCCACATTACGTCCCTTTTTAATACAAATGGAATTACACAATATTATGGTTAAAACAGATATACCAGAAGATATTTTTATACAGGCAGACCAGAGCTGGATTAAAGAATCATTCCAGAATATTATTAAAAACTGTATAGAAAATACGGCAGATAATGGTGAAATAGAAATTACGGCAGCTGATAATGTGCTTTTTACAGAAATATGCTTCCATGACAGTGGCAGCGGATTTAAAAAAGAAGACCTGCCACATCTTTTTGACAGGTTCTACCGTGGACAGAATACAAGTGTGGCAGGGTATGGGATAGGGCTTGCACTCTGCAAAACAATTATAGTAAGGCAGGGTGGTGTAATCACTGCTAAAAACCATCCACAGGGCGGCGCGGTATTTAATGTACGCTTTAATAAATAATTAAAGTGACAAATCTCTCACTTTAAAGTCACCAGAATGTAACCTGGAAATTTTATTATATAAATATACCATAATAAAAGGAGGTTTCATATAATGGAATTTTTAAAAGTTGATAATTTATGCAAGGTCTATGGAAGCGGTGAGAATAAAGTTGTTGCGCTTGACCATGTTTCAGTGGATATTGGGAAAGGGGAATTTACTGCAATTATTGGTTCTTCCGGCTCTGGAAAGTCAACGCTCCTGCACAGTATTGCAGGGGTGGATGTGCCGACAAGCGGAAGGATATTACTAAACGGGCAGGATGTGTATGGGCAGAGCAAAGAGAAACTTGCTATTTTCCGCAGGAGGCAGGTGGGGCTTATATACCAGTTCCATAACCTTATCCCTACATTAAATGTTGTAGAAAATATAACATTGCAGGTTTTAATGGACAAACGCAAGCCTGACCAGGGACGCCTGAATGATTTGCTTGAACTGCTTGGTCTTAGCAAAAGACAGGCACACCTTCCAAACCAGCTTTCAGGAGGGCAGCAGCAGCGTGTTGCCATAGGGCGTGCCTTAATGAATGCACCTGCAGTTATGCTTGCAGATGAACCAACAGGCAGCCTTGACAGCAGAAACGGGCAGGAAATTATACGCCTTTTGAAAGAAAGCCATAAAAAATACCAGCAGACACTTATTATTGTTACACATGATGAAAATATTGCACTGCAGGCAGACCGCATTATTACTATTACAGACGGAAGGATAGTAAAAGATGAAAGGCAGGTGGCAGGGATATGAATATTTTCAATAAAATTGCCCTGCAGGGTCTTAGAAAAAGCCGTACAAGGACTATTGTAACAATTACCGGGGTGGCATTATCATCTGCAATGATTATGGCAGTTGCAACATTCGGGGTTTCACTTTTAAGTTACCTGGCAGATGGCGCAGCACAAAAATATGGCGGCTGGCATACAGGATTTATAAATGTGCCATATTCTTTTACAGAGGAGCGTATAAAGGACAAGGAAATTACTAATTCTGCAACACTGGAAAACATAGGTTATGCCGTCCTTAATGGAAGCAAAACACCAGAAAAACCATATCTTTTTGTAGCGGGATATAGTGAAGAAACTTTCAAGATGCTTCCCGTTACACTTGTAGCTGGCAGATTGCCCGAAAACAGCAGTGAAATTATTATTTCAGGGGGAATCTCATCAAAAGGCGGTGTCAGGATACCAGTTGGAAGCAGGATTACACTTGATATAGGAAACCGGATGGCTGGAAATAACAAACTTGGGCAGGGTGATATTTATAAAGCAGGAAATGAAGTATTCAGGGCACAGGAAAAAAGGACTTATACGGTTACTGGAATCTGCCAGAAACCAAACTATGAAGAAAATACCTCGCCTGGATATACTATTATAACAAAATCAGATGGAACAGACAGGGAGGGCAGTTTTAACTTTTTTGCAAAACTTAAAAACCCATATTCAGTGCGCAATTATGCAAAAAACAAATCTGACGGCTATTCATATGTATTTAATGATAATGTGCTCCGTTTTATGGGCATTTCTGATAATAATATATTTAATATGCTTTTGTATTCGGTTGCTGCTATTGTAATACTTATTGTTATGACAGGTTCAGTATTTTTAATTTATAATGCGTTTAACATATCATTAAATGAACGCACACACCAGATTGGAATTTTAATGTCAGTGGGGGCAACACAGAAACAAATAAAAAATTCTGTGCTTTTTGAAGGCCTGTGCATTGGCATAATGGGAATACCTGTAGGAATACTTGCAGGCATTGGAGGGATAAATACTGTAATTTCTGTAGTTGCAGATAATTTTGAAGATATTATGTATGATACACCTTTAAAAATGGTAATATCATTACCAGCAATTATTATATCAATAATAACAAGCTTTATAACCATTATGGTTTCAGCATATATACCAGCCCGCAAGGCAGCGAAAATACCTGTAATGGAATGTATACGCCAGACAAACGAAATTAAAATCAGTGCAAAAAGTATTAAAACATCCAAATTTGCAGAGAAAATCTATGGTTTAGAGGGTATGCTTGCATTAAAGAACTTCAAAAGAAATAAAAAACGTTACAGAAGCATTATATTTTCACTTGTACTTAGCGTAGTGTTATTTATTTCTGCCAATTCATTTGTAATAGAATTAAAACAGTCATCAGAAATGGCAGTAGTGTATACTACTTATGATATAGGGCTTATCACAAATGAAATGGAAGACGGCAAGCTTTTAGCACTTTATGACAAACTAAAAACAGCAGATGGCGTCTATGAAAGCATATACCAGGCACTTGCAAGATATACATGTGAAATAAACACAGACAGCATAGCAGATAATCCCAAAAAAGCACTTGGCATAAAACCAGCAGATAAAACAGTTAATCTTTCATTAGAAGTACAGTTCCTTGGGGATAACACATATCTGGACATAATAAAAAAACTTGGACTTAAAGAAAATGAATATACAGGCCAGGATGCAAAATTTATTTCTATGGCAAAAATAGATAACGGTACACAACGGGTAAAAATGCCAGAAGATTTCCAGAACATCTTTAAAGAAAAAACCGCCAGTTTAACAATTTTCCCAAAAACAGGCAGCCAGGATACAGCACAAGGGGCAGGAAGAGAGGTAAATATAACATTTGCAGATTATGAATCAAATGATATACTTCCTGATTTAGAAGATACAGGTGAAAACCTGCAGAAAGGATATATATTCCAGATATATGCGCCATATTCACTTAAAGATACATTTGAAATCACAGACGCTAACAGAGGGACAAAGGGAATAACATTCTGTTCCAGGACTTCTAAAAAATCCACAGAAGATATAGAAATGAAAATTCTGGCTGAAGGGGTAACAGACGGTTATACTCTGCTTAACCTGAATAATGTAACAGAAGATAACACAAATATTATATTGATAGTTAATATATTTGCATATACCTTTATTATTATGATTTCATTAATTGCAGCAGCCAATGTATTTAATACAATTTCAACAAATATAAAACTACGCAAAAGGGAACTTGCAATGTTACGTTCTGTAGGAATATCTGAACGTGGTTTCCAGAAAATGATGAACTTTGAATGTACATTTTATGGAATAAGGGCACTAATATCAGGGCTGCCGCTTGCAATGCTTTCTTCATGGCTTATATATTACGGGCTGTCTGCTGGCGGGGCAGATGATATTGACTTTGTAATACCGTGGGCAGGAATCGGGATAAGTATATTCAGTGTCTTATTTATTGTATTTATCACAATGCTTTACTCAACCAGCAAAATAAAGAAAGAAAATATAATAGATGCACTAAGGGATAATATGGAATAATTTATGTGCATGTATCTGTTTACAAAACAATACCAGGCTGGCAGTTCCAAAGTCTTCCACAGACAGCACGCTTGCGCTTGGATAAACCACGCAACGGCGCATAAAG
>CAJTOK010000043.1 GCA_910577825.1 uncultured Lachnospiraceae bacterium
TATGTATCTGTTTTAGTGGAAGAAGAAGAAAAAGAAAAACCACAGTTAAATGGCTTTGGGATTGGCATTGATTTAGGTATAAAAGAATTTGCAGTCCTGAGTAACGGGGTGGTAAAGAAAAATATAAATAAAACAGAAAGAATTAAAAAAATAGAAAAACAATTAAAAAGGGAACAACGCTGTCTTTCGAGGAAATACGAAGACTTAAAAAAGCGCAGTAAAAAGAAAGGAGAGGTTACTAGGCAAAATATCCAGAAACAAGTCTTAAAGGTACAGAAACTTCACCAGAGGATAGATAATATCCGTACTGATTATATTAATAAAACTGTAAATGGGATAGTGAAAACCAAGCCATCTTATATTACTATTGAAGATTTAAATATATCAGGAATGATGAAGAATAAACATCTCTCAAAGGCAGTTGCTTCACAGAAGTTTTATGAATTAAGAATAAAATTAAAAAGTAAATGTGATGAAAACAGCATTGAACTAAGGATTGCAGACAGGTTTTATCCATCATCTAAAATGTGTCACTGTTGCGGAAACATAAAGAAAGATTTAAAACTTTCTGACAGGGTTTATAAATGTGGATGTGGATATGAAGCGGACAGGGATTTCAATGCAAGCCTTAATTTAAGGGATGCAAAAACTTACAAAATAGCATAACCAGGCATTTGTAAGTATGTACCGGTGGCTGGGCCGGGAATTTACGGCTGTGGAGTGTACAATGTGTCTGGTGGACACATCAGACTGTGAGTAGTTGTAATTTAACAAAAGCATACACAATAAAGCAGCAAGAAAAGTCTGTGAAGACTTTCAATATCTCGGTATGGATATATTTGTCCATATTTTGAGTAGCAGGATTAAGATGTTAGAAACAGGGATTAAGGGACACCAGGAGATTACAGTAACAGGGGAGCTTACAGCTAAAAACATGGGCAGCGGCATAATGGATGTATTTGCGACACCGGCAATGCTTGCGCTTATGGAGAAAACAGCGTTTACAAGTGTACTGCCACATCTTAATGAAGGATGCGGAAGTGTTGGCACAAAAGTGGAAATAGAACATACTGCCTCATCACCTGTTGGCATGAAGATAACATGTGACAGTGAACTTGTTGCAATAGAAGGAAGGAAACTGGTGTTTAAAGTAGAGGCTTATGACAGCAAAGGATTAATAGGCAAGGGGATACATGAGCGTTTTATAGTAGAAAATGAAAAGTTCCAGGAAAAGACTAATAAAAAGCTGCAGTAAAACAAGCCTGTAAATATAAATAAAAGGAGAATATATATTATGAATAACCCGGTAGTAACATTTGAAACAACAGCTGGCGTAATAAAGGCAGAGTTATATCCTGCTATAGCGCCAAATACAGTAAACAACTTTATTTCCCTTATAAATAAGGGATTTTATAATGGCCTTATATTCCACAGGGTAATTAAAGGTTTTATGATACAGGGAGGCGACCCTGACGGGAATGGCACAGGCGGGCCTGGATATTCAATTAAAGGTGAGTTTTCACAGAATGGCTTTGCCAATGATTTAAAACATACAGAAGGAGTCCTTTCAATGGCACGTTCACAGATGCCTGATTCCGCTGGTTCACAGTTTTTTATAATGCACAAGACATCACCACACCTTGATGGTGCATATGCAGCATTTGGAAAGGTTACAGAGGGCATGGAAGCAGTTAATGCAATAGCAGGGACAGCCACAGACGGCATGGATATGCCGCTTGAACCACAGGTTATGGTTAAAGTAACTGTAGATACTAAAGGTTATGATTATAAAGAGCCGGAAAGGTATGGTTATTAGAAATTGAAACCACAAGCGGAATTAGACAGGCTTTTAACAGGCATTAACAGGAAAAGCTACCCTGCATATAAAAGCCTGCGTGGAAGCTACAAGTTTCCAGGCTACTGCCTGGAAATTGCCCATGTACAGGGTGACCCGTTTGCTGCACCCTCAAAGCTGTGTATATATGTAAATAAGGGGCAGGCAGGTTTCCCGGAAGAATATTACAACACAGATTATAAAAATACAGCACTTTGTGACCATATTATAAGGCTTTTTGGCAAAGCTGTGCAGAAATACACATTCCAGGCAGAGGGTTCTGGCAAAAGCGGGCTTATAAGCATAAGCAGGTGCGGGCAGGAAGTCCTTAAAAGGACGGCAGCTGAAATAGAAGATGGCAATATTTTAGTACGTTTTGAAGCAGGGTTTCCGGCATATGGCAGGACAATTAATTCTGACGGGCTAAGGAAAATATTATTTGACTACCTCCCACAGATTGTAAAGAGTTCACTTTATTATAAAAACCTTGACAAGGCAAAAGTAAAAAGTGTTATAGAACTGTCAGAAGACCAGCATGTTTTAAGGGAAGAAATTAAAAAGAGAAACCTGGTTGCATTTATAGCAAATGGTTCAGTGCTTCCAAGGGAAAGCGGCATTTCCCAGAAGCCTATGAAGAAAGCTGTGCCTTTTAAATCACCAGAAAGCATGGAAACAGAGATAGAGCTTCCATATAAGGGAAAGATTAAAGGAATGGGAATCCCAGAGGGCATAACCCTTGTTGTTGGCGGGGGCTACCATGGCAAATCCACACTTTTAAAAGCACTGGAACAGGGCATATACCAGCATATAGCAGGTGATGGCAGGGAATATACAGTAACTAATGATACAGCAGTAAAAATAAGGGCAGAAGACGGGCGCGCAGTATCACATGTAGATATTTCACCATTTATTAACAACCTTCCAAATGAAAAAGATACAGTGGATTTTTCAACAGAGGATGCAAGCGGCTCTACTTCACAGGCTGCAAATGTTGCCGAGGCAGTACAGGCAGGGGCTGGAGTTCTTTTAATAGACGAAGATACCTGTGCAACAAACTTTATGGTACGTGATGCACTTATGCAGGAAGTGGTTTCTGGTGAACATGAGCCAATTACGCCATTTACAATGCAGGCAAGAAAAATGTATGAAGAACATGGAGTATCAGTAATACTTGTAGCAGGAAGCTCAGGTTCTTATTTTTATATTGCAGATAAAATACTCCAGATGGATAACTATAATACATTTGATATAACAGGCAAAGTAAAGGAAGTATTAAAAGATAAAGAAAACCAGTACCAGGAGCAGGCAGAAGCGCCAGTGCCGGCCAGTGTGCTTTTTAGCGGCAGCAGGCGCATAATTAAAGTAAAAAAAGCTGACAGGAAAAAAGGGCAGATTAAAATTAAACAGTCTGGCAGGGATGGTTTTTCCATTGGAAAAGAAAATGTTGATTTAAAATATGTAGAACAAATTATGGATTACGAACAGGTTACAACACTTTCTTACTGTTTAAAAGAACTTATAGAGCAGATGGAAGTAAAAGGGACTGGTGCAGAAGAAGCCGTGGAAAGTCTGTGGAAAAGAATCCAGAAAAAAGGGCTGGCGTCATTATGCCAGGGTTCTTACCTTCCTGTTTCAATGGCACAGGCAAGGAAGCAGGATATATTTGCATGCCTTAACAGGTACAGGGGCATTATATAGAAGATATTGCCTGGTTTTTGGAACTGTTATCCTGTTTCTGGCAAAAAAATAGTTGACTAATATCTATAATATGATATAATATTCCTTGTGCAAGCAGAACGGAGGGGTTGTTTTACTAGCTATGCGGTTCTGCGTAAAATATTACCCTGTACAGTTGTGTATTGGAAGCATAATTTACAACTGGAGGGAGGTTAGGTGTGAGACTATGTCAAATGTAATCGTAAAAGAGAATGAGACATTGGATAACGC
The DNA here is from genome assembly GCA_910577825.1 of uncultured Lachnospiraceae bacterium. Classification (GTDB taxonomy): domain Bacteria; phylum Bacillota; class Clostridia; order Lachnospirales; family Lachnospiraceae; genus Butyribacter. The sequence goes on from CAJTOK010000043.1 coordinate 3,782, forward strand.
TTTACGTCGTTTTAAAAGAAATTGTGCTAAAGCAGGTATCCAGCAGGAAATCCGTAAAAGAGAGCATTACGAGAAGCCAAGTGTACGTCGCAAGAAGAAGTCCGAGGCAGCACGTAAGCGCAAATATTAATCAAAAGGTGTTTTCCATAGTTATGGCCACTTCAGGGGAAGTGGTCTTTTGTTTTGTTCTAATATTGCCATATCTGTCATATAGATAGATAAACCGGATAAAGATGTGCATTGGAGGCAAACAGGTGCAGGATAAAAGACGTCCGGGGATTGGAGGGGCATATGAACGGATTTCAGGTATATAAGGATATTGCAGAACGTACAAATGGTGAATTTTATCTAGGTGTATGTGGTCCTGTGAGAACCGGCAAATCTACATTTATTAAGAGGTTTATGGAACTGCTTGTATTGCCGGGCATTAAAGATGAACATGATAAGGAAAGGGCAGTTGATGAACTGCCACAGTCTGCTGCCGGCAAAACAATTATGACTACAGAACCAAAGTTTATACCAAAGGAGGCTGTATCGGTAAACCTGTATGGTGACAACCAGGTAAAGGTACGGCTTATAGACTGTGTAGGGTATATTGTAAAAGGTGCAGGGGGGCTTGAAGAGGGTGATGGCGAAAGGATGGTTATGACGCCGTGGTCTGATAAGCCTATGCCGTTTACGCAGGCAGCAGAGCTTGGCACACGCAAGGTTATACATGACCATTCAACTATAGGAATAGTAGTTACTACAGACGGGAGTTTCGGGGATATTGCAAGGGATGCGTACAATGAGCCAGAGGAAAGGACTATACAGGAACTTAAAGCTATAGGCAAACCGTTTATTGTAATAGTTAATTCATCAAAGCCATTTGGCGGGGAGGCACAGGAAACTGTTAAAAACATTAACAGCAAGTACCAGGTGCAGGCAACAGCGCTTAACTGCAACCAGCTGCGAATGGAGGATATACAGAAAATTATGGAAAAACTTCTTTCCTCATTCCCTGTAAGCCAGATAGAATTTCATATGCCAAAATGGGTTGAAATGCTTAAACCTTCCCACTGGCTAAAAAAAGAACTTATAGATAATGTACGTGGAATACTGGCAAAAATTTCAGTTATAAATGATATAACATCTGAAAATTTTACTTCTGAAAGTGAATACATAAAAGAATTTAGGATTGAACATATTGGAATGGAAAATGGCAGGATAAAAATATCAGTTGTATTCGATGACAGCAGGTATTACCAGGTTTTAAGCGAACTTGTAGGTGTACCTGTGGAAGGGGAGTACCAGCTTATACACCTGCTTAAAGAATACGCAGCAAAGAAAAATGAGATAGGCAAAATAAGTGCTGCCTGGAATGAAGTACACAGAAAGGGTTACGGGGTCATAACGCCTTCTGTTGATGAAATTACAATAAACCAGCCTGAACTTATACGCCACGGCAGTAAATATGGTGTCAAGCTTAAAGCAACAAGCCCTTCAGTCCACCTTATACAGGCAAATATTGAAACGGAAATTGCACCTATAGTAGGTACACAGCAGCAGGCAGAAGACCTTATACAATATATTTCAGGGCAAAATTCTGATGACGGTGACGGGGGCATATGGGATACAAATATATTTGGCAAAACTGTACGCCAGCTTGTTGAGGAGGGGATGGAAAGCAAAGTCGGCAAACTTACTGATGAAAGCCAGCTTAAATTACAGGAAACTATACAAAAAGTTATTAATGACAGCAATGGCGGGCTTGTCTGCATAATAATCTGATTAAGGACAATTCTGTAAAAATATCTTCCAGGCAGTAAAAAACACCATTTAAAGCTTTCTTAAAAGCCCTGGATGGTGTTTTTTGTGTTTATTGGCACACTGCAGCCTGTGTGGTTATCTGGCTTATTCTACTGTAACTGACTTGGCAAGGTTTCTTGGCTGGTCTACATTAAGCCCCTTTGCAACAGCTGTATAGTATGCAATATACTGTAATACTATTGCTGCCCCGAATGGCGCAAATAAATCATTTACTGGCGGGAGCGTGATAAGGTGGTCACAAAGTGATGCGTCAACCCCTGTATCAGCGCCTGTAATCATTATAACCTTTGCACCACGGGAACGTACCTCACGTATATTGGAAATCATTTTAGTGAAAACATTGTCCTGGGTAGCAAGTGCAATTACTGGCACATTATCTGTAATAAGCGAGATAGTGCCATGTTTAAGTTCACCTGCTGCATATGCCTCTGAATGTATATAACTTACTTCTTTTAATTTAATTGAACCTTCACATGAAAGTGCATAGTCAAGACCGCGCCCGATAAAGAAAAGGTTTTTAGTCTTTTTAAGTTTATTGCTTATTTTTTCTATAGCCCTGTCACATGAAAGCATATTTTCCACAAAGCCAGGCATCTCCAGAAGTGTGCTTGTTAAATTTCTTATTTCTGCTTCTGGTACAGTGTCTTTTAAAAGTGCAAACCTGAATGCAAAAAGATAGATTGTGGCAAGCTGTACAGTATAAGCTTTAGTGCTTGCAACCGCTATTTCAGGGCCTGCATGTGTATAAAGCACATAATCACTTTCACGTGCAATGGAAGAACCTTTGACATTTACTATTGATAAAGTCCTTGCACCGCGTTCTTTGGCAAGCCTTAATGCAGCAAGCGTATCTGCAGTTTCGCCTGACTGTGATATAGTTATAACAAGTGTATTGCCATCAATTACAGGGTTCTGGTAACGGAACTCCGAAGCAATATCTACAGTAACAGGAACTCTTGAAAGCTTTTCAATCATGTTTTTGCCAATAAGCCCTGCGTGCATTGCAGTACCACAGGCTGTTATTACTATCCTGTCTGCACCAGTAAAAAGGCTGTCTGGTATATTGTCTGATGAAAAATCAGGCAGCCCGTCTTTTACCCTTGGTGATATTGTGTTATGCAGTGATTCAGGCTGCTCATGTATCTCTTTAAGCATAAAATATTCATAGCCGCCTTTTCTTGCAGCTGCCATATCCCAGTTTACATGAAGCATATCCGGTTCAATTTCATTCTGGTCAAGGTCTGTAATATTAATGCTTTTAGCTGTAAGATGGGCGATATGGTGTTCAGGCAGTACAAAATAATCCCTGGAATATTTTATAAGTGCAACCATATCTGAGGCAATAATAGAACCTTCTTTCGTAGCAGTAGCAACAAGCGGGCTGCCATTCCTTATTGCATATATGCTGCCCGGGTGGTCATCAAACATTATACAGAAAGCATATGCACCATGCAGTTTTTTAACTGCCTTTTTAATAGCCCTGACAGGATTTGACTTGTAGCACGAATCAATTACCATGGCAGCAATTTCAGAGTCAGTCTGTGATACAGGCTCTTTGCCGTCAAGGGCAAGTTCCTCCTGCAGTTCTTTGTAATTTTCAATAATCCCGTTGTGGATAAGGGTTACTTTGCCAAAACGGTGCGGGTGGCAGTTAGTTTCCGAAACACCGCCATGTGTCGCCCAGCGTGTATGGCCTATGCCACATCTTGCCACATCATTCCCGGATAATGCAGCCTTTTCTGCAAGGCCTGAAACCTTGCCAACTGCTTTAATTGTCTTAATCCCTTTTTCAGTAAAGTAAGAAATGCCTGCACTGTCATAACCACGGTATTCAAGTGCCTTAAGCCCCTGCAAAAGTACATCCTTTGCATTGGCATTGCCTGTAAATCCAATAATTCCACACATAATTTCCCCTCATTTCTGCGGTTTACGCCTATATTTTATTATATTAAAAAATACCTTTGCTGGTACAGTATTTGTTCCCTGGTTGCCCAGGTGTCTGTCTGTACCTGACGTATACAAAGAATACGAAAAGGTATCCGCCGGAAATCCGATAACCTTTTACCTCGTCACCCTTAAAAACTGCTTCCAGGTAATATCTTATATGCAGGGGAAGGGCCTGGCGCTAATGTTTTAGGACATTTCTGTCCAGAAATAAACGGCAGCCCTGGATGCTGCCATTTCCTTGAAAGATTTTAACATGGCTTGTTTAATCCAAAAATTATTCCATAACAGATGGTTATTTGCCGTGCCTGCTATGGAATATATTTATTTTGGAATTTTTATAATTATTTTTATTTATCTTTTAACTCTGTAAAAGGTCCTTGTTTCATTGCACGTACTTTTGATGAAAGCCCGAAGAGGTTTATAAACCCTTCTGCATCTTTATGGTTGTAAAGCTCACCTGTTGTAAATGATGCAATGGATTCACTGTATATTGAATATGGAGAGGTTGTCCCCATTTTTATAATATTTCCTTTATAAAGCCTGAATTTAACTTCACCTGTAACATATTTCTGTGTTGATTCAATAAATGCCTGTACAGCTTCACGGAGTGGTGTAAACCATTTTCCTTCATATACGATATCTGCAAATTTATTGCCCATATCCTTTTTAGCTGTATATGTGTCACGGTCAAGTATTAATTCTTCAAGCTGCTGGTGTGCTTCCATAAGGATTGTACCGCCAGGTGTTTCATATACACCACGTGATTTCATGCCTACTACACGGTTCTCAACAATATCAACAATGCCAATGCCATGTTTTCCGCCAAGCTTATTAAGCTCACGGATAATATCAGAAACTTTCATTTCCTTGCCGTTAAGTGTCTTTGGAACACCTTTTTCAAATGTCATTGTAACTGTTTCTCCTTCTTCAGGTGCATTTTCAGGTGTTGTGCCAAGTACAAGGAGATGGCCGTAGTCAGGTGCATTTGCAGGGTCTTCAAGCTCTAAGCCCTCATGGCTTATATGCCATAAATTCCTGTCACGGCTGTAGCTGTTGTCAGCAGAGAATGGAAGGTTAATCCCATGTGCCTTGCAGTATTCAATTTCAGATTCACGTGAATCCATAGTCCACTTGTCATCACGCCATGCAGCAATAATCTTTAAATCAGGTGCAAGTGCCTTAATTCCAAGTTCAAAACGTACCTGGTCATTGCCTTTGCCAGTTGCACCGTGGCATATTGCGCTTGCGCCCTCAATACGTGCAATTTCAACAAGCCTTTTAGCAATAAGGGGACGTGCCATAGACGTGCCAAGCAGGTATTTATTCTCATAAACAGCATTAGCCTGTACACAAGGAACAATATATCCATCACAGAATTCATCTGTTACATCTTCAATATATAACTTTGCAGCCCCGCATAATTTAGCTCTTTCTTCAAGGCCGTCAAGTTCACTTTCCTGTCCTACATCAATACATGCGCAGATAACTTCATAATCATAATTTTCCTTTAACCAGGGTATTATGGCTGTTGTATCTAATCCGCCAGAATAAGCCAGAATAACTTTTTCTTTCATGGTAATTCCTCCTAAAATTAAAATATTATAAAGCACATTATACAGCTACATCTATATTTATGCAATAGTGATTTTCCAGGCGCTGTCAAAAATATGCCGTTTAGTACAATGTACAGCCCGCTTATAACATAAGTAACCAGAATAGTTATAATTATGCCGATATATATTATTATATTATTTATTATTATATAATTATATACAGGCAGGTGGGCAGAATGGTTTCAATAGCAGTATGTGATGATGAACTGCTTGATTGCTGCAATATAGCAAAAGATATAAGAATGTTTATGGAGCAGACGGGCATAACGTATATTGTCCGCCAGTTTAACAGCGGAAAGGATTTATTACATTCAATAGAAAGTTTTGATATTATTTTCCTTGATATTTTAATGTGCGGGATGGATGGAATGAAAACAGCCAGATATTTAAGGGATAAGGCATATTGCAAAATAATAATATTTATATCATCAAGCCGTGAATATGTATTTGAAGCTTATGATGTTGAAGCTTTCCATTATCTGGTAAAGCCTGTTGACAATTATAAATTAAAAAGTGTACTGTGGCGGGCTTTAAAGAAAACAGGACATAATTCCAGGGAGTATATTATTATAAACAAAGAAAGGCAGGGCAGGAAACTTCTGTTAAGGGATATATTTTATTTTGAAATAAATGGCAGGATAATTTATGTGCATACAGAAAAAGGCATATTAGACTATTATGGAAAAATAGGGGATTTAGAAAAAGAACTGCATGACAGGGGGTTTTTCAGATGCCATAAAGGTTTCCTGGTTAACCTGGACCATGTTGGCAGTTATAACCGGCATGAGGTTATTCTGGATAATGGAGAAAGAATTGTAATAGCAAAAAGGCGGTATAATGAATTTTGCAGGGAGATACTTATATGGATGAAAAAAATGGAGGGAATATATGAAAGCTGATTATATATTATTTATATTCTGTTTAACCATCTATATATGGCAGGTGTCCGGGTTTTGTTTAAAATATTTATATAATCCACGTATAAATAAAACGGTATTTGCAGGCATTATTCTGGGGATTAAAATATTTGCCAATGTTATTGCACCGCAGGCTGGCACTCCTTATATTTTAAATGCCATAACTGGCCATATAATGTTTATTTTATTAGTATTTGCTGCTTTCAGGGAAGATAGAAGAAAAAAATTATTTGTACCAGTTATTTTAATACTGGCAGATATACTTGTATGGAATTTTAGCTGTTCACTGGTTTCCTGCTTTATTTTAACTGGCATGGAAATAGCAGGGGAGATAGAAGTTATTAGCATACAAACAGGGAATATTATTGGCAGCGTATCTTACTGTGCAGCTGCTTTTGTAATAAATATACTGCTTAAAAGAAGCAGCAGGATATTCCATAATAAAACAGGAAACTGGTATATGGATTTGTCTGTACCTCTGGCTTTTCTTATTATAATCGCAGATATTATAAACTGGGGAGCAAGTAACGGGGTTATGCTGGCAGCTGATGCAGGAAGGGAAAGGGAATTTGATATTTATTACAGCCAGTTGTCAGGACATGCAGGGACATGCCTTTTTATGGCATTATTTATGTGCATTGTGGCAGGATTTGTGTCTGGCATGGATAAAATATATACCAGCCAGAAACAAAAAGAGCAGTACCTTTCAGAAATTGAGTTTTATAAAATGTTAAATGAACAATACCTGCAAATGGAACGGTTAAGGCATGATATGAAAAACCATGTTCTTTCACTATATGGATTATGGAAAAATAAAGAATACAAAAAAACCGGGGATTACCTGGAGAAAATGATGGAAAGCGGGAATATAGGGGCAGAGGATTATACAACAGGAAATAAAGTAATAGATGTTTTATTATATAATAAAAGCAGGAGGGCAAAACAGGACAATATCTGCATGGAATGTGATGTACAGATTCCTGGAGGCTGTACGGTTGATGAATTTGATATGTGTGTATTATTTGGAAATATTCTGGACAATGCAATAAATGCCTGCAATGAAGCACAAGGTGCGGCACACAGTTTTATTTATATCCAGTCGCATAAAGTAAAGGACTGTTTTCTGTTAGTTTCAAGGAACACTACAATTTTAAAAGATATAAAGGAAATAAAACAAGGGACTGGTTTTCTGAATATAAAAGAAACTGTAAAAAAATATAATGGGACTGCCAGTGCAAAAATAGAAAATAATGTTTTTGAGATTGCTATACTGGTTCCAATGGACAATAACGCATATAACATTAAACAGGCTGTTTAAAACAATATTATATAACAGGAATTATTATTGCCGAAGAATAAAGTAATAAAAATCTGTTTTAAGGAGGTAAAGCTATGCAGGCAAAGACAATGGAAGGTTTAATTGGTGCAAGGAACAATATTAATATAGCACATGTCCCGGTAAGGATATATAAAGATGCAGAACGCAGGGGCGACCTGGCAACAATGGAACGTGCGGCAGGTTATGCTGGTGAATTTACATTACGGGCAGAAGAATATAAGTCCAAAGCAGACGAAGGCATGGCGGAAGAAGCAAAAGAGGCAAAGAAAGAAGAAGAAACAAGGCGTGAAAATGCAGCTGGAAAGCGCAGGGCAGAACGTGAAGAAATGCAGGAGCAGATTGAAGAAAGCAGGGAGAAGACAGCAGACAGCGTAGAGATAAGTGAAGAGGGTAAATTATTATCAGAAGATATAGTACAGCCTGGTACAGACAAAGAACCTGTTATATATAACAGAACAGGGGAAACTGTACAGGCAGGGCAGGTTTCTCTGCCAGGCATTTCACTTTCTATATAACAAATATATAATAAACAGCAGGCAGCAGACTGTTGTATGGATTATGGCCACTGGTTTAATTTCCAGTGGCTGTTCTTTTTAATACGTATCAAAAAGAATAAATATTCATTATTATAAATAAATATTCACAGAATTAAAAGAAAATACAAGAAATTTACATATTTTATAAAATAATGGAAATCCCCTATTGCATAAATATAAATTTAGCTGTATAATAGGCATTGCGTTACAGACGTTGGATGTTATATGAAAGGCATGGTGTAATTAATAATGGTTAAGGCAGGTATTATTGGTTCTACAGGTTATGCAGGACAGGAACTTGTACGCATACTTTTAAACCATCCGGATGTGGAAATTGTATGGTATGGTTCAAAGTCATATATAGACAAGAGGTATAGTGAAGTATTTGGAAATATGTTCCAGATTGTGGACAATGTATGCCTGGGCGAGGATATAAATAAACTTGCAGGACAGGCAGATGTTATTTTTACAGCTACCCCGCAGGGGCTCTGCAGTTCACTTGTAAATGAAGAAATATTAAGCCAGGTAAAAATAATTGACCTTAGTGCTGACTTCAGGATTAAAGATATAGGAAAATATGAAAAATGGTATGGAATTAAGCACCAGAGCCCTTCTTTTATAAAAGAAGCTGTATACGGGCTTTGCGAGATAAACAGGGAAGATATTAAAAATGCAAGGCTTATAGCAAACCCTGGCTGTTTCCCTACATGTACAGTCCTTTCAATATACCCTCTGGCAAAAGAAGGGCTTATTGACATGGATACAGTTATTGTAGATGCAAAGTCCGGGGTATCAGGTGCAGGACGTGGCGCAAAAACGGCAAATCTTTACTGTGAGGTTAATGAAAGCATTAAGCCATATGGGGTGGCAGTACACCGCCATACACCGGAAATTGAAGACCAGCTTTCTTACGCATCTGGTGAAGATGTGGTTATTAACTTTACCCCGCATCTTGTGCCAATGAACAGGGGGATACTTGCGACATCATATGCAAAGCTTAAAGAAAAACTGCCATATAATGAAGTCAAAGAAATATATGATAAATATTATAAAGATGAATACTTTGTGCGTGTCCTTGATGAAAATGTATTTCCGGAAACAAGGTGGGTAGAGGGAAGCAACTTTGTGGATGTGAATTTTAAAATAGATGGACGTACAGGGCGTATTATTATGATGGGTGCTATTGATAACGTTGTCAAAGGTGCAGCAGGGCAGGCAGTACAAAATATGAATATATTATATGGTTTTAAGGAGAATACAGGGCTGGATATAGTTCCTTTGTTCCCTTGATATTCTTACAAATTGCAGGTACAAAAATTGTATTATGCGCAAAAGGCAGCGCAGGAATGAGGAAAATTTATGAGTGATGAGGAAAGAAAAGAGTATTTTGATATAATTACAGAGAAGGCGGAAACGCTTATAGAGGCGCTTCCTTATATACGTGATTTTAATAATAAAAAAGTTGTTGTTAAATATGGCGGAAGTGCCATGCTTGATAAAAAACTTGAAGAAAGTGTTATTAAAGATGTTGCTTTGTTAAAGCTTGTCGGAATGAAGCCTGTTATTGTGCATGGCGGCGGCAAGGAGATAAGCAGGTGGCTTGATAAGACAGGCAAGGAGTCTGTATTTGAGGACGGGCTCCGTGTAACGGACAAGGATACAATGGAAATTGCAGAAATGGTTCTTAACCGTGTTAATAAAAACCTTGTGCAGATGGTAGAGAAGCTTGGCGTAAAGGCGGCCGGGATATGTGGCAAGGATGGCGGCATGTTAAAGGCTGTAAAGAAAATGCCTGGCGGCAAAGATATTGGTTATGTAGGTGATATAAAGTCTGTAAATACAGAAATTGTTGATACATTAATTGAGAATGATTTTATACCAGTTATTGCACCTGTAGGCATGGATGATAGTGGCAATACTTATAATATCAATGCCGATGATGCCGCATGTGCAATAGCTGCTGCAATCCGTGCAGAAAAGCTTGCCTTCCTTACAGATGTAGAGGGTGTCTGCATGAATCCTGATGACAGGAAATCACTTATATCTGTACTTGATTTAAATGAAGCTAATAAACTTATAGAGGGCGGCATTATAAGCGGCGGTATGCTTCCTAAGGTCACTAACTGCATAAATGCTGTTAATTCAGGTGTAAACAGGGTGCATATCCTGGATGGCAGGAGGGAACACTGCCTGCTGCTTGAGTTCTTTACTAAGAAAGGTATCGGTACTGCTATAATAGGCGATGACAGCGGGCATTATTTTAATGAAGATTAGGGGGCAAATATGGATATAGAGGAGATTTCAAAGCATTTTATACATGTATATAACAGAAATAAAATATTTACAAAAGGGGAAGATGTTTACCTTTATGATGACAAGGGCGGCAAATACCTTGATATGGGGGCCGGCATTGCGGTTTCTGCACTTGGCTACAGTAATGAGGAGTATAAGCAGGGGCTTAAAGACCAGATTGACAAACTTGTACACACTTCAAACCTTTATTTTAATGAGCCTTCAATTAAGGCAGCAGGCTATGTTACAGAAGCCACAGGGCTTGACAGGGTGTTTTTTACAAACAGCGGGACAGAAGCAATAGAGGGCGCTATTAAGCTTGCCAGAAAGTACGCATATTTAAAGAATAAAGACAGCAAAGGCGGGATAATTGCAATGGAACACTCCTTCCATGGAAGGAGCATGGGGGCGCTTTCTGTTACAGGCACGAAACATTACAGAGAGCCTTTTGAACCATTAATCGGGGGAGTGTCATTTGCAGAGTTTAATAACCTTGAAAGTGTAAAAGCACTTGTTACAGAAGATACATGTGCAATAATAATGGAAACATTGCAGGGCGAGGGCGGTATTTACCCTGCAACAGAAGAGTTTATAACAGGCGTAAGGAAGCTCTGTGATGAAAATGGCATTTTACTGGTATTAGATGAAATACAATGTGGCATGGGGCGCACAGGAAAAATGTTTGCATACCAGCATTATGGCATAAAGCCTGATATCCTTACAATGGCAAAGGCTCTTGGCTGTGGTGTGCCTGTAGGTGCATTTGCTGCATCTGAAAGGGTGGCAGAAGCAATGTGTCCTGGCGACCACGGTACAACTTATGGCGGAAACCCGCTTGCAACAGCGGCTGTATGCAAAGTGTTTGAAATATATAAGGATAAGGACATTACCGGGCATGTTAATGAAGTTGCCCCTTACCTTTTTAGCAGGCTTCTGGAACTTAAAGAAAAGCATAATACTATTATAAAAGATGTGCGTGGAATGGGGCTTATGCTTGGCATGGAACTTTCCATACCTGCAGGCCAGGCCGTTACAGAGGCACTTAAAAACAATTTAATATTAATCCAGGCAGGAAGTAATATAATAAGGTTTGTGCCTCCTTTAATTATAGAGAAAGAGCATATTGATGCAATGTATAATATACTGGATAAAATTTTTTATGAACCTTATGGAAGTGTTGCGGCAAAGAAGTTTAAACCTGTATAAATAAATTTATTTTGGAAATATTCTGTAATATACAAAAGAGCCAGGAATTAACTGGCTTTTTTCTAATCCATTTTACAGAAAAGAGGTTTATTTATGTGGGGAATGCTAATTTCATTAATATCAGGCATCTTAATGAGTGTACAGGGGGTTTTTAATTCAGAAGTTACAAAGCAGACAGGTATATGGATTGCGGCAGCATTTGTACAGGTTACGGCATTTGTGACTTGTATGGCAGCATGGCTTGTAACGGGCAGGGAAAGCGGTTTTGGCGCTGTTATTTCCACAAAGCCTGTTTATCTTTTATCAGGAGGAATAATAGGGGCATTTATAACATATACAGTAATTGCCGGAATGAATACGCTAGGGCCTGCACAATCAGTTCTTTTTATAATAACTGCGCAGGTAATTTCTGCGTACCTTATCGAGTTATTCGGACTGTTTGGCGTGGAAAAAAGCCAGTTCCAGTGGACTAAGCTTATAGGCGCGCTGGCAATGGTGGCAGGCATTTTTATATTTAAATGGAAGGATTTAAGACAATAATAAGTATAAAAATTTTTTTGTAAGAAATTTTAATTAAAATGTAATAAATTTGTTGAATGTACCTATTGTAATAATTATTTTAATTGGTTATTATGTTAAATAGTAATGGTTTACAACTAAAAAGACCGGGCTGCATAACCTTCCATGGAAGTATGGAGGGCATGTATGGGAAAGAAAAAATTTATAACAACTATAATTTGTGCTGTTTTTATAGTATTTTCAGGCATTCTTTATTTAAAACCAGGCACGGGCGGCGGTATGGATGCCAGTTTTATTAATGAAGCCGGGGATGCAATGGAAACAGCAGAAGCAGGAAACGGGCAGGAAGCAGGGGGTGCTGGCAGCACGGCGGCAGGAACAAACGGTATAGCTGTGTATATATGCGGTGCGGTAAAGCATCCAGGAGTATACAGCTTACAAGACGGGCAGAGGGTTTGTGACGCCGTAGATGCGGCTGGCGGTTTTAAGAAATCTGCGGCACGTTCTGCCATAAATCTTGCAAAAGTCCTGTCTGACGGGGAACAGGTAGTTGTCCCTTCTAAGAGGCAGGCAGCATCTTATAATAATAAAAACAATAGCAGCGGCAATGCAGGCAGCGGCGGGGATAATGCCAGCATAAAATCTGGCAGCGCCGGGCTTGTTAATATAAATACTGCATCAAGGGAGGAACTTATGTCCCTGCCAGGCATTGGGGAGAGCAAAGCAGATGCAGTTATAGAGTACCGCATGTCAGACAGTTTTAAAAACATTGTGGACATAAAGAATGTTACTGGAATTAAAGACGGCGTTTTTAACCAGATAAAAGACCTGATTACTGTATAAATGGAAGGATGGAAAATAATGGCCAGGAAAGTTTTAGTAGTTGATGACGAGAAATTAATTGTTAAAGGGATACGTTTCAGCCTGGAGCAGGATGGCATGGAAGTTGACTGTGCATATGACGGGCAGGAAGCACTTGACTATATTAATAAGAATAAATATGATGTTATTCTTCTTGATGTTATGCTGCCAGTGCTTAATGGTTTTGAAGTCTGCCAGCAGATACGTGAATTTTCCAATGTGCCTGTAATAATGCTTACTGCCAAAGGCGACGATATGGATAAAATACTGGGGCTTGAATATGGTGCAGATGATTATATTACAAAGCCTTTTAATATATTAGAGGTCAAGGCACGCATTAAGGCAATTATAAGAAGAAGTTCAGTGCCAGAAACAAAAGAACCGCCAAAGGTTTATTCATATAACGGGCTGCGCATTGATATAGAAAGCAGGAGGGCTTATATTAATGATAAAGAGGTAAACCTTACAGCGAAGGAATTTGACCTTTTAGAGCTTCTTATGCTTCATCCAAATAAGGTTTATGGAAGGGAAGAACTTCTAAATACTGTATGGGGATATGACTATCCAGGTGATGTAAGGACTGTGGATGTACATATCCGGCGTTTAAGGGAGAAAATAGAAGAATCCCCAAGTAATCCGGTTTTTATCCATACTAAATGGGGTGTTGGCTATTATTTCCAGAAATAATCCGGCACCATAACATAAGCTGCATGGAGGAAATACTTTGAAAAACGCATGGAGCAGCCTGCTATATAATATTAGAAGTATGCGTGTACAGGTATTCGGGATATTGCTTTTTACCGGGCTTGTACCCATAATATTTCTATTTAACGTAATAACAAATACATATGATACCCAGATGGTTTCACAGAGAACAGATGAACTGCAGTCATGTGGCACGGTTATTTCCAACCTGGTAGTTTCATCAGGCTATCTTTCAGGAAATACTTCAAATGCTTCTGGCAATGTGGACACTGAAACAGATGAGATAGCTGCCATATACCAGGGGCGTATAATTATAGCCAACCGGGACTTAAAGATAGTAAAAGACACTTATGGCATTGAGGAAGGCAAGACACTTATTTCTACAGAAGTAGTAAAATGCTTCAGCGGGAGCAGTGAAAAGAAATATATAAATGATTTAGGCGGGTATATGCAGCTTACAATGCCTATAACAGACCCGCTGCTTAATGAAGTATGTGGTGTAATTGTAATAAGTTATTCCATAAGGAACCTGGAGAATATATCAAGGGAAGTGTCACACAGGACATTTTTCCTGCTTCTGGGGATTGCGCTTATTATAATTATATTGTCATTTGCATGTTCACTGCTTCTTACATCACCTTTAGGCAAGGTAGCACGTTCAATTAAGGATTTGTCCAAAGGCGATATGGAGCTTAAACTTGATATGCACGGGTATTCTGAACTTGTAAAGATTTCAGAGTCTTTTAACCAGATGACAGAAGTAATAAGGAAACAGGAAAATTCAAGGCAGGAATTTGTTTCCAATGTTTCGCATGAGCTAAAGACCCCGCTTGCTTCAATGAAAGTGCTGTCTGACTCGCTTCTTTCACAGGAAGGGATGCCAGAAGAGATATACCGTGAATTTTTAGGTGATATAACTACAGAAATTGAAAGGATGACATGTATAATAAATGACCTTCTTTCAATGGTTAAGATGGATAAAAACAGCGCTGCAATGCAGGTTTCCAATATAAGCATAAATGAGCTTTTAGAACAGCTGTTAAAACGCCTGCGCCCGATAGCGGCTAAGCGGAGCATAGAACTTATATTTGAAAGCTACCGCCCCGTTATGGCAGATGTAGATGAGGTCAAGATATCAATAGCATTTAATAATATTATTGAAAATGCAATTAAATATAATTATGATGATGGCTGGGTAAGGGTTACTTTAAATGCAGACCATAAATTTTTCTTTGTAACAATACAGGATTCTGGCGTGGGAATACCAGAAGAACTGCAGGACAATGTATTTGAAAGGTTTTACAGGGTTGACAAGGCAAGGTCAAGGGAAACGGGCGGCACAGGCCTCGGGCTTTCAATTACAAGGAATGCCGTGCTTCTGCACAGGGGTTCTATAAAGCTTTACAGCAAGGAAAAAGAGGGGACTACATTTACAGTAAGGATACCGCTTAACTATATACCATGATATAAGGAGGCAGCCTGTTATGAAAAAGTCCGTGTTTTATATAATACTGGTGCTGGCTGTTTTGCTGGCTGCCCCATGTCTTTTAACTTCATGCCAGCAAAGGGACAGCGGGGATTATGACGGGTATTATATATTTGGGCTTGATGCCAATGAAACAAAGGTTTTATTTGAGAAGTACAGCCCTGTTTCAGAAGAAACACTTGCACTGGTTAAGGAATTTCTGGAAAGAATGTCAAATGAGCCTGAAGATATTTATATGAAAAAAGCCATTCCTGATGATGTCACCATAGATAATTATATTTTATCTGACGGGGGGCTTTCGCTTTATTTTAATTCATCATACGGAAATTATACAGGAGTGCCTGAAATACTCAGGAGGGCGGCCATTGTAAAAACATTGTGCCAGATACCAGAGGTAACAGATGTGCAGTTCTATGTATCAGGGCAGCCGCTTACCACTTCCAGCATGGAAGCCGTGGGCATTATGCAGGCAGATGATTTTATTGATAATACAGGCGGTGAAACAAGTTACAAGCAGAATACTACACTGAATATGTATTTTTCTGATTACAGGGGCACAGCACTTGTTGAAGTGCCAGTGGAAATTACTTATGATGCAACTATACCATTAGAGCAGCTGGCAGTTGAGCAGCTTATGAAAGGGCCATATTCCATTGAAGGCATAAATAAAAAAGATGTGCTTCCTACAATACCTGACGGGACAAAGCTTAATAAGGTGACGGTAAGGGAGAACACATGTTATGTGGATTTTTCATCTGAATTTTTAAATAAGCGCAAACAGGTTACAGCAGATGTTGCAATTTATTCTGTTGTAAACACGCTTGTCGAACTTCCAACTGTAAATAAAGTCCAGTTCAGCATAAATGGCGGGCAGGTTCTTGAATATAGTTCTTCTATAAATTTTGGTGAGCCGTTTGAGAGGAATCTTGATATAGTGCTTCAGTTAAACTGAAAGGAGGCATCCAGATAAAAAGGCCGGCAGTATGGGTTTTTACTGCACTTGTTATATTATTTGCTGCCTGCAGGTTCTTTTTTGCAGGGCAGGATGATGCAAGATATTATATAATGGATGCTGCTTTTGAGGACAAGGCAGAGGCAGATATAACAGGTGTGGTTTATAATTATGAAGAAAATAATAATGGCTGTTCTGTATATTTAAAAGATGTTTCTGTATATTTAAGGGAAAGCAAAGCAGTTTATGGCCTTTTGCGCATACTGGTCTATATAAAAGAAACACCATGTTTTAAAATGGGCAGCCAGTTAAAAGTGCATGGAAATATTTTTATAACCAAAGAGCCATCTAATCCAGGGCAGTTTAACCAGAGAAAATATTTAAAAGAGAAAAATATCTATTATACAGCAGCTGCAAACCATGTGGAAGTGGAAGGAAATGCAGGCGGTATTTACTATGGGTTTCTTGGCTGTATAAAAAATATAAAAGACAGGCTGGCAGAAGTGTATAAAACTGCACTGCCAGAAAAACAGGGCGGCATTGTAACAGCCATGCTTCTTGGTGACAAGACACTTGCAGATATTGATATAAAAAACCTTTACAGGCAGAGCGGGATAGGGCATCTTCTTGCAATAAGCGGCCTGCATATATCAGTTCTTGGAATGGCTGTATATAAGTTTATGCAGTATGTATTTGTATTATTGTGCAATATTGCAGGCTGCATGTATAAAGGCAGGAAAACTTCATTAAAATATATAAAAACATTGTCTTTAATAGCGTCCCTGGCACGTATTGTCCCTGTGGCAGCAGCACTTGTTTTTATCTTTGCATATGGAAGCATGACGGGCTTTAGCATATCTGCCTGCAGGGCTGTAATAATGATGGCAATAATGCTTTTAGCACCGCTTATATACAGAAGTTATGACCTGCTTTCAGCACTTGGCGTTAGTGCAGTTATTATATTATGGCAGAAGCCATTTGCAGTATCTTCATGCAGTTTCCTTCTTTCATTTGGTGCAGCCACCGGGATTGCACTGGTCTGTCCAGCATTTAAAAAGCTTTATACAGGTGGCAGTAATGCAGATAGTGGATACAACAGAAGAAAAAGGTATATATATAAATTTGAAAAGTTCCTTAAAATGGAAAATAAGGGCAGGTATATGCCAGTTACAACAGAAAAATATTTATTAATGTATTCCCGGTATATCTTATATCTTTTATTTGAAAAAGCAGCAGACTTATTTTTAACAAGCCTTTCAGTCCAGATTATAACTGTTCCAGTTATACTGTATTTCTATTATGAATTTCCATTGTATGGTGTATTTATAAATATTATTGTAATCCCGCTTATGCCATTAATTGTAATTACTGCGGCAGCAGGAGGGGTTATTGGGCTTTTCTTTATGCCGGCAGCAAAGTTTTTACTTGGCAGCACATCTTTTCTTCTGGATATCTATGAAACCATATGCAGGTATGCAGCAAAACTCCCATTTAATATAATAATTGCCGGCAGGCCAGGAAACTGGCAGATTATTATTTATTTTATAATTATTGCCTTTATTATATATATTATCTTTTACAGGGATATATGCCATGCGGGATTAACAGCTGCCATGCTTTTAGCAGCATTCTGCATAATTATTTATACAAAAAGATATAACGGGATTAATATAACATTTCTTGATACAGGGCAGGGGGATGCAATATTTATACAGGATAACAACGGGACAGTTTACCTGGTTGACGGAGGCAGCAGTAATGTAGATAAAACCGGGCTGTACAGGATTATCCCGTTCCTTAAATATAATGGCATAAAAGAAATTGGATATATGGTAATGACACATCCGGATGAAGACCATATTTCAGGGCTTAGGGAAATTATAGGACAGTCAGGAAGCGGAATTAAGGTAAATAACCTGCTTGTACCTGGTCCTGCGCCAGAGTGTAAAGACGAAGCATATTATGGCATAGTAAAGCTTGCATTACAAAATAATATAAATACATCTTATATAAAGACAGGGGATACAATATCAGATAACAGGGGATTTAATATTAAATGCCTGCACCCGCAGCCCGGGTTTAATGCAGAAACAGCCAATGCGTATTCTGTAGTGCTAAGCATTACATATGGCAGCACATCCTTTCTTCTTACAGGGGATATTGAAGGTAATGGTGAAAAAGCCCTTCTTGAAAAGCTAAATACAGACAAAACCCTGCCTGGAAGTTACAATGTACTGAAAGTGGCACACCATGGCTCCAGAAATTCTTCATCTGCGGAATTTTTAGAAAGGGTATCACCAGATATATCAATAATATCATGCAGCAAAAACAATACTTACGGGCATCCGCACAAAGAACTGGCAGACAGGCTTTACAATGCGGGCAGCAGATGGCTGGCAACTAAAGATGCAGGCGCTATAACAGTATTAAGTGATGGAAATAAAATTACCATACAAACCTTTAATAAACATATAAAGTGAAAAAACTTATTGCCTGCCCTCAAGCAGTTTCTGTATCTTCTGGCTTGCATCCATAATGCTGCTGGTACTTATATCATGGTTTAATGTGTCAATAATAAGTGATATATAATTACTTAAATCAACATTGTGGTAATAATCTTTGTTTTTAATTTCACCAGGGCAGTAACACAGGTTTGTTGTATATAATTCATCAAAAACATGCTGGCTGTAAGCTTCATCTATCCTGCCTGTGCCATTTGAAAAAAGGCCGAAAGTAGCACATATAATAATTTTGCCTACATCCCTTTTACGGAGTTCCTTTGCCGTTTCAAATACTGTCTGCCCTGAAGCAATCATATCATCAACAATTACAACATCCTTGCCTTTTACATCATTGCCAAGAAACTCTATTGAAACTACAGGGTGTACCCCGTTTGAAAGCTTTGAGTAATCCCTTCTTTTATAAAACATGCCCATATCAACACCAAGAAGGCTGGCATAATATACTGCCCTGCGCATACCGCCCTCATCAGGGCTTATAATCATAAGGTGGTCTTTATCTGCCTTTATTCCAGGGTCATTTTTAAGAAATGCACTTATAAACTGGTATGATGTAAAGAAATTCTCAAAACTGCTTGCAGGGATGGCATTTTGCACACGGTTATCATGTGCATCAAATGTTATAATAGTATCTGCGCCCATTGCCGCAAGTTCCTGCAAAGCCTGGGCACAATCAAGGGATTCATTATTAATGCGCACATGCTGGCGGCCTTCATAAAGATAAGGCATAATTACAGTAATACGCCTTGGATGCCCGCTGCATGCCATGATAACACGTTTAATATCCATAAAATAATCATCAGGCGACATATGGGAATTATAACCACGCATTGCATAAGTATTACTGTAATTCGTTGTATCAGCAATAATATAAAGGTCAGCGCCACGTATTGATTTATTAATAACTGCTTTGCCCTCACCAGTGCCAAACCTTGGGCACTCAAACGGGACAAGATATGAATCTGCATCATATCCTGGCATTTTAAACACTGGCTTTCTGCTGTTTAAAAGGGCTTTTTTCCTGCGGGCAGTAATTAAACTGTCTATTTTCATGCCTAATTCAGCATAATTCCCTATAGATATGAGTTTAAGGGGTGCAAAAGACATGGCATCATCAAACTTTGTATCCTGCATAATTAACCTCCGTTGGTATATTGTATATAAACATTAAAAATGTTGGCAGTATTTAATATAACATTTTCCAGGGAAATAGTCAAAGTTAAGCTTTTTATGCTTTATGCTGGAATATGGAAGCCCTAAGTTATCCTTGCATTCCAAAACCAGCTTTGTTAAAATACTGTTACATAAAGCACAAGAAAGGCAGGTATTATGGGGAAGATTATTTCAGTTGGAAACCAGAGTTTTGAATCTATCAGGGAAATGGGAGCATTTTATATTGATAAAACAAATTTTATAAAAGAATGGTGGGAGAATGGGGATATTGTAACTCTGGTTACACGTCCCCGCCGTTTTGGAAAAACCTTGAATTTAAGCATGATGGAGAGTTTTTTTTCAAACCAGTATGCAGGCAGGGGGGATTTATTTGAGGGGCTTTCCATATGGAATGATAAAAAATACCATAACTTACAGGGGAGTTTTCCAGTGCTTTTTATAAGTTTTGCAGGGATTAAAGCAGATAATTATGAGATGGCAAGGGAAGGTATTGTAAATATTATTATAGACTTATATGTAAAATATAGTTTTTTGTTACAAGGAGGTTTGCTTGATTCGCAGGAAAAGGAATATTTCAGTTTTATTAACCATGAAATGACAGATGCTGCAATAGCATTATCACTGAACAGGCTGGCACTTTGCATGAACCATTATTATGGGAAAAAGGTTATTATACTTCTTGATGAATATGATACACCGTTACAGGAAGCATATGTATATGGCTACTGGGACAAGATGGTTTTGCTGGTACGCACTCTTTTTAATTATACATTTAAAACAAACCCTTATCTTGAACGTGGCCTTATGACAGGTATTACAAGGGTAAGTAAAGAATCCATATTTTCAGATTTGAATAACCTTGTAGTTATTACGACAACTTCGGGGCAGTATGCAGCATGTTTTGGTTTTACAGAGAAAGAGGTTTTTGGTGCGCTTGAAGAACAGGGGCTTGGCAGCTGGAAGGATAGTGTTAAAAAATGGTATGACGGCTTTATATTTGGGGATGAGGCAGATATATATAATCCCTGGTCTGTTACAAGTTTTTTAAAGGAGAAGAAGCTTAAAACGTATTGGGCAAATACAAGCTCTAACAGTCTGGCGGGGCAGCTTGTCAGGGAAGGGACGCCAGAAATTAAAACGGCTTTTGAGGACCTGCTGGCAGGAGGGCAGGTTACAGTGGAGATTGATGAGGAGATTGTATTTAACCAGCTTGATGAAGGTGATACAGCGGTATGGAGCCTTCTTCTTGCATCAGGTTATCTTAAGGTGGATAAAAAACCAGAAGATGAAGAAAATGATTTATACCAGGTTTCTTTTACCAATTATGAAGTAATGAGAATGTTCCGGAAAATTATAAAGGGATGGTTCTGCCAGCAAAATACTAGATATAATGACTTTGTAAAGGCATTGCTTATGGATGATGTTGATTATATGAACCAGTTTATGAACCAGATAGCACTGCGTACACTTAGCAGCTTTGATACTGGCAGGAATGTTTCTGTGCAGGAGCCGGAGCGTTTTTACCACGGTTTTGTGCTTGGGCTTATTGTAAGTCTTGCCGGGAAGTACCATATTACATCTAACAGGGAAAGTGGTTTTGGCAGATATGATATTATGCTTGAACCTGTGGACGGGGAACTTCCGGCAGTTATAATGGAGTTTAAGGTATTTAACAGGAGAAAGGAAAAAAAACTTGAAGAAACAGTGGAAAATGCGCTGTTACAGATAAAGGACAGAAAATATGATACAGAACTGGAAGAAAAAGGTATTTTAAAAGAAAGAATAAGGCACTACGGGTTTGCATTTGAGGGTAAAAAAGTTTTAATTGGGAAGGAATTTTCTTATTGACAAATACAGGAAGCAATGTTAAACTACTTTAGTGTGCCGCTTAGTGAGGTTTTATAAAGCCCTGTGTTAATCCGCAGGCACCAAAACTAGCGAGTAATGATAAATAGGAGGTGCAGATATGTACGCAGTTATTGCAACAGGTGGCAAGCAGTACAAAGTATCTGAAGGTGATATCATTGACGTAGAAAAGCTTGATGTTAAAGCAGGTGAAACGGTTACTTTTGATGATGTTATTGCTGTAAATAACGGGACAATAAAGGCAGGCGCTGATGCAGCAGGCTCAACAGTTACAGCTTCTGTAGTTAAAGAAGGCCGTGCAAGGAAAGTTATTGTTTACAGGTATAAGAGAAAGACCGGATACCATAAGAAGAATGGCCACAGGCAGAGTTTTACACGTGTTAAGATTGAAAAGATTAATGCTTAATGTGTAAACGGTGGCAGCATGATAAAGATTACAATTTACCAGAACCATAGTAATGTTTATTGTGGTTTCCGTATGGAAGGACATGCTGGTTATGCAGCATATGGCAGTGATATAGTATGTTCGGCAGTATCCATGCTGGTCATTAATACAATGAATTCTATTGAACAGTTTACGGACGACCAGTTTGACGGGTCTGTGCATAAAGAAAAAGACGTAGTTTCTTTTGATATTTTATCAGAGCCTGTAAGTGGTTCTGCCAGGCTTTTAATGGATTCGCTTGTGTTAGGGCTTAAAGCTGTACAAAGTGAATATGGAAAGAAATATATTAAGATTAAGATTAAGAATAAGCAGGAGGTGTAGAGAATGTTTAAAATGGACCTTCAGTTATTTGCCCATAAAAAGGGAATGGGTTCTACTAAAAACGGCAGGGACTCAGAATCAAAAAGATTAGGGGCAAAAAGGGCAGACGGGCAGTTTGTGCTTGCAGGTAATATACTTTACAGGCAGCGTGGCACAAAGATACATCCAGGTGTAAATGTAGGCCGTGGAAGTGATGATACATTATTTGCTTTAGTAGATGGTGTACTCCGTTTTGAAAGAAAAGGAAGGGATAAGAAGCAGGCTTCTGTATATCCAGTAGAAGCTAAATAGGCTTTTTACCTGGCCATAACTGGTTTAGAGGGGGCTGTATTTCTACAGCCCCTGTTTGTTAATTACTGGTTACTGGCAAGTTATTGCAGGTAATATCCAGATGGAAGAAGGTGGAATTATGTTTGCTGACAGTGCTAAAGTATATATAAGTTCTGGAAATGGCGGTGACGGGCATGTAAGCTTCAGGCGTGAACTTTATGTTGCAGCAGGAGGCCCTGATGGCGGTGACGGCGGCAAGGGCGGCGATTTAATATTTGAGGTTGACAAAGGGCTTAACACACTTAATGATTTCCGCCATATAAGGAAATACTGTGCAGGCAATGGCCAGCCGGGCAGCAAGAAACGCTGCCATGGCGCAGATGGTGCAGACCTTGTTGTAAAAGTGCCAGAAGGGACTGTTGTAAGGGAAGCAGAAACCGGCAAGGTAATTGCTGATATGTCATATGGCTGCACAAGGGAAGTTATATTGAGAGGCGGCAGGGGCGGCAAGGGAAATATGCACTATGCAACCCCGTCAATGCAGGTGCCTAAATATGCACAGCCTGGAAAACCGGGGCGGGGGCTTTATGTGATACTTGAACTTAAAACCATAGCTGATGTAGGGCTTATTGGTTTCCCGAATGTGGGCAAATCAACATTTCTGTCACGTGTAAGCAATGCAAAGCCTAAGATTGCAAATTACCATTTCACCACATTACAGCCTGTACTTGGTGTTGCAGACCTGGAAGGCACGGATGGTTTTGTTATTGCAGATATACCGGGGCTTATAGAGGGGGCATCAGGCGGTGCAGGGCTTGGACATGATTTTTTAAAACACATAGAACGTACCAGGGTCTTTATCCATATGGTGGATGCAGCATCCACAGAGGGCAGGGATCCGTTAAATGATATAAATATTATTAACAGTGAGCTTGAAAGCTATAACAGCGGGCTTCTTGACAGGCCGCAGGCCATAGCTGCCAATAAGACAGATGTATTCCATGGGACAGAAGAGGATACAGTTATTTCACTGTTAAGGGAGGAGTTTGAACCAAAAGGGATAAAAGTATTTCCAATATCAGCCGTAAGCGGCAAAGGGGTTAAGGAGCTTTTATACTATGTAAAGGGGCTTCTTGACAAGACAGGCAGGGAGCAGGTTATATTTGAAAAAGAATACAGGGAAGAAGATATGACATTTCCTGATGAACCATACACAGTGGAATATAATGAGAAGGAAAAGATATATGTTGTTGAAGGCCCGCGCATTGAAAGGATGCTTGGATATACAAACCTTGATTCTGAAAAAGGATTCAGTTTCTTCCAGAAATTCCTCCATACATCAGGCATTATTGAAGAGCTTGAGGGAATGGGGATAGAAGAAGGGGATACAGTAAAGATGTACGGCCTTTCATTTGACTACTACAAGTAAAGCTTACAGATTAAGGAGCGCCAGGGTGAAAGAGATTGCATTAGAAATTCCAGTATGTATTATTGCAGCAGCTTTAATAATGGTGGTACATGAACTTACAAAATCTATAGTATATCTCTGTGTGAGGAAGATGCAGGGACAGGCAGCAAGCCATAATAACAGCATATTTGCGGTATGGAGGTATATTGACCCTTTAGGGCTGCTGCTTTCGGCAACATGCTTTGTCCCGTTCTCCAAACCGCATTTATTCAGGATAAGGGACAAGAAAACAAATATGATACTTGGGGTAGCTGGATTTATAACACTGCTGGCCTTATTTGTTTTAAGCATAGCTGTATTAAAAACGGGCTGCCTTGGAATGGGCGCACTTTTTAGTGCAGGCGGCATGGCTGCCCGTATTACTTCTATATTCTGGCAGTATATGGCAATCCTTAGTTTTGATATGTTTATTGCAAATATGTTCCCGGTTTCTACATTTGACATGGGGCTTGTGATAGCAGGCTTTTCTGCAAGGCATTACTTACAGATAATAAAAGCAGATTCCGCAATAAAACTTATATTTATACTGGCTTTGATGTTTGATATAATCCACTATGGATGTATAAGGCTTCTCAGGCTGCTTTTATAATAAAGGAGAGAAAAATGGGTATTCCTGTAAAGCTTGATGTATTTGATGGTCCGCTTGATTTACTGCTGCATCTTATAGAAAAGAATAAAATTGATATTTTTGATATACCAATAGTGGAAATTACAGAACAGTATATGGACATTATATCCCAGATGGAAAAGAAAGATATGGATATTATGAGCGAGTTCCTTGTAATGGCGGCAACCCTGCTTAAAATCAAGTCCCGGATGCTGCTTCCTGCCAAAGAGGATGAAAACGGTGAGGAAACAGACCCAAGGGAAGAACTGGTGGAAAGGCTTCTGGAATATAAAACATATAAATATGCTGCACTTGGGCTTAAAGATTTACAGGCTGGCGCTTCAAGGCAGCTGTTTAAAGGAAAAACACTGCCAGAGGAAATAGCTTCCTATAAGCAGGAAGTTAATACAGGTGAACTTTTGTCAGGCATTACGCTGGACAGGCTCCAGCAGGTATTTAATGATGTAATGAGGAAACAGATTGATAAAATTGACCCTGTAAGAAGCAAGTTTGGTGAAATAAAAAAAGAAGCGGTAAGCCTTGGGCAGCGCATGGTCTATATTGAGGAATATGCCAAAGTGCATGGAAGTTTCAGTTTCAGGGCAATGCTTGAGGAAGATACAGGAAAAACTGTTGTAATTGTTACATTTCTTGGCATACTTGAACTTATGAAAGCAGGAAAGCTTGAAATAAAGCAGGAAAATATTTTTGGTGAAATCTGGATTACATATAGAAAGGCGGCATAGGGGTTTTTATGACACTTTCAAAGCTCGAAGCAAGGATAGAAGCAATACTTTTTACTATGGGTGAAGCAGTGGAAACATGCAGGATTGCAGCGGCTACAGGGCAGGATGAGGAAACATGCAGGCGTGTTATAAGAAATATGATGGACAAATACATGGCAGAGGACAGGGGCATACAGATTATTGAACTGGATAGTGCATTCCAGATGTGTACAAAGACGGAGATGTATGAAACACTGGTTAATATTGTACATGTGCCAGAAAAGCATGTGCTTACAGATGTACTTCTTGAAACATTGTCAATTATAGCATATAAACAGCCAGTTACAAAGATAGAGATAGAGCATATACGTGGTGTAAAATCAGACCATGCAATAAATAAACTGGTGGAATACAACCTGGTATGTGAAGCAGGAAGGCTTGATGCACCGGGAAGGCCTGTGCTTTTCGCAACTACAGAGGAGTTTTTAAGGAACTTCGGGATAGAATCGGTGGAAGGGCTGCCAGTAATAAACCCTGATAAAATAGAGGACTTTAAACAGGAGGCAGAACAAGAGGCACAGCTTAGTTTTATTTGATGGGGGCGGACGCAGTTTTTACATGTCTTTAATAAACATTTTCCTCCAGCGGCACGCTTCCGCTACAATGTCCCACGCAACGGCGCATAAAAGGGCAAAGTACGCCCTTTAAACGCCGGCGGCTCCATAGTGCACGCTATCCGGAATAATGTTTATTAAAGACATTGGAAACTGCTGTGCCATATAGCAGGTGGAATATTCTGGCTGCTGGCGGGCAAGCCACAAAACGGATTGTGGATATCCACTTGAATATTAATGGAAAGAGGGAGTAGTTATGGAGTTAATACTTGATACACATACACATACAATAGCAAGCGGACATGCTTATAATACTATAAATGAAATGGCAAAGAGTGCGGCAGATAAAGGGCTTAGGCTGCTTGCAATTACAGAACATGCGCCAGCAATGCCAGGTTCTTGTTCTTATATGTATTTTCTTAATTTCAGGGCATTAAGGCGTGAAAAGTATGGTGTAAAGCTGCTTTTTGGCGCAGAGTTAAATATACTGGATAAAGATGGCAAAGTTGATTTGGAGGAAGATATACTAAAAGGGCTTGATATAGGCATTGCAAGCATCCACCCGCCATGTTACAAGGGTTGTACAGCAGAAGAGAATTTAAATGCTTATATTAAAGCTATGGAAAACCCATATGTAAACATTATAGGCCATCCTGATGACGGCAGGTTTCCTGTAGACATGGAAAAGCTTGTACTTGCAGCAAAAGAAAACCATGTGCTTCTTGAAATAAATAATGCCTCACTTAATCCAGAAGGGTTCCGCAAAGATACAGAGAAAAATGACCTCGAAATGCTTGCATTTTGTAAAAAATACGGGCAGCCAGTAGTAATTGGCAGTGATGCACATGTTGAAGAAGACACCGGGAACTTTGAAAGGGCAAGGAAAGTTATTGCAAAAGCAGGATTTCCAGAAGAACTTGTAATTAATACATCAATAGATAAACTGTATGGCTATTTAAAGAGAGATTAGAATAATTTATTTTCTGTAGTGCCTGTTAAGTTTTTAACATTTGATAATTTATCCAGTTATTTAAGAATTGTTTTATTTGTGAACTACCCATTGTCTAAAGCCAATGGGCTTCCTGCTTCGCAGACCTCGCAA
>CAJTOK010000044.1 GCA_910577825.1 uncultured Lachnospiraceae bacterium
TAAGGGTTTATAGGAGTTCCCTTTGAATAACCTAAATACATTATACAAGGAGAACAATTTTTAAATATTCAATTTATATGTCTTAAAGATATTAATACAGAGAGTATAATAAATTTTACTGATGTTTATTTTTATTATACTGATATAACAGATTATAATTTTAAAGAAGGATATTCAGTTAAACTTACATCGAAATTTGGTTTGGATATTTCAGCAGATAAAGTTAATGATATAAAAAAAGGTGATATTGTAACATTAATATTTACCTATACAGGTTCTGAAACTCTTTATGGTTTTGAAAGTTTTTTTACTTATGATAGAAACTTATTTGAAATATGTAATTATGAGGCGATTGGTATAGAAAGTGATAATTTATTTTATACTCCTGATGGATGGCTGAATATTTTGTCGGCTGATTTTATTAATGGAAAACATACAGATGAAAATTATATTTATAAAGATAAGCAGTTTATAAAATTGCAATTAAAATGTTTACAAAATGTAAAACAAGAGAGTGAAATAAAATTTTATAATACAGATTTTGGGTATGATACAACTGAATTTTTAGATTATTGTGCTAAAGATTATTGTTATCCAATTAAACTTTCCCTTTCTGGAACATCCGAACCAGCTCCAACAGTACCTACAGGAAGTGCTGTTGTCCCTGATTGCACCCACTTGTTTAATGACTATGATTATACAAGTCCTGTAAAGGGTTCGCCTGTTGTTCTTTATGGTAATGGGATTAATAAAAAGATTGATGGCAATGTTGTAAATAATAAGCAGTTTACTGCATATACTGATATCCTGCCATCTTATAATTATACACTTAACAGTAAGGGAGTGGTGAAACCATCTTCTGGAAAGGTTATTGCTGGCATTACGTCTTCTAATACAAAGCCTGTGGTGTCAAAGAATAAAATTGTTGACAGGGAGGCGTCGAAGATTGCAAAGGCAAGTATTAAAAACGGACAGGTAACTGTAACTGCCACTGGCAGGGAAAAGGGTCTTGTCTACCTGTGGATTATTGATACTGGAAAGAATGGTGTTTATGAATGCTGCCCTGTAAATGTCTTTATGGCACCTAAAAAGCTTGAAGTGCAGGATATTTCAGGCAGTAAGCTTAAAAACCCTTCTATAAGCCAAGGAGGCTCTCTGGATGTATGTGTGGCTGGTATTGCACCAGGTGGTACAAAGACAGATGACTGTACATATACTGCTACAGTGGCAGATGCTTCACAAAGTTATGTAAAAGTTACACCTGTACAGGGCAAAAACGGACAATTTAAAATTACAGCAACAGGGTTAAAGAACAATAAAAATACAAAAGTTTCTATAATATTTACATGCAATGAAAATAAAAAGAAAGTTAAACTGGCAGCAACTATAAAAAAGTAATTTTTAATAAAATTTAGCTGTGAATTTAAGTATTCAAATTGCAAAATACAGAAGTAAAAAAACCACACGTATGCGGCTGGATGCTCTAAAAAGCATCCAGCCTGCTTATATATCCACAAAATCCGTGCTATTGCACTACCATGTCTGCCAAGGCAGCCACATTTTGCCCATTTAAAAAACGGATTGTAACAGTATAGGTGGAAAAATTTTTCTGTATATATTATCTGAACATATTTCCAATGGCTTCTTCAACAACTGCATTAAGGCTTTTTCCATGTTCAATAGCATATACTGCAATATTACGGTGAAGTTCCGGGTTTATCCTGATATTAAATGTACCCTTATAAGGCTTTTCAGGTTCGGTATTTCTTTCTTTGCAGTCTGCCAGATACCCGTCAATTACATTTATAAAATCTTCTTCCAGTTCCTTTACGGAAGCACCTTCATAGGATAACAGGGATTTTATTCCAACAACTTTTCCAAAAAGGCACTTGTCCTCTTTTGAATATTCAACTGTTCCATTATAATTTCTGTATGACAACAAATTACTCATAAAAGACCATCCTTCCTTAATTTTTCTATTACCTGTTCCAATACATACCGTTTTAATGCCCCATCTGGATGTGGTTTATGGAAATTTATCACTTCATTGCTTCCTTCTTTTATAAATTTTACACCTGAACCTGTCTTTCCTTGTTTTAATGTATATCCAAAGTATGACAACAGGGATTTCATTTCATCAAAAGTAAAGTCTTTTGGTTTTTCAAGTAATTTTTCAATCAGTTTATTTTTTCTGCTCATTAACAATTCCCCTTTTTTATAATATAGCATTATGGTAAAAAATATGCAACTATTTTTAGTCGCATGATTTATAATTTTAATCAGGCATATAAAAGAACATATGTATTATAGCATTTTTTGATAGCAATAAGCTTGCCGCTTTTAAAGTAGATAGGTGTGTTTTATATTCTGGTTTTTATTAAAATCCTGCAAAGAGTAAATCAGCTGGTAAATTCCAAAGTGATACCAAAAGACAGCTATACAAGACCGCTGGTGCTTAAGCCCCGTACTAAATGCTTCAAAGATGTTTTTCCTTTGAAGCATAGGGGCTTTACGCATCCATTGCGTGTCTTGTCTAAGCGTAATGCGTGCTGTCTGTGGTATCCTTTGGAATTACCAGCCCAGTCAAACCAGCCCGGTTAACAAATCCAATTAACCAGCCTGGTTAAATTATCCCATAAAAAAGGTATAATATTTCCCATTTATGGATATTATTACAAAAAAGGCTGCTGCATTCTGCAAAAGAATACAAAAAGTAAGATAAAAAGAGAATTAAAGAGTAAAAACGAGAATATAAAAGATATATCACAAAATACAACCATGAATTGTATTGCACAAAATTTCCAAATGAAATATATTATGTCTATGGTTAGCACTCAAAACGAGTGAGTGCTAGTAAATGCGATTTGAAAAGGAGGATATATATTATGAAATTATCACCATTAGGAGACAGAGTTGTTTTAAAACAGTTAGAAGCAGAAGAAACCACAAAATCAGGTATCGTATTACCAGGCAATGCACAGGAGAAACCACAGCAGGCTGAAGTTATTGCTGTAGGCCCTGGCGGTGTTGTAGATGGCAAGGAAGTAGTTATGCAGGTATCTGTAGGGGATAAGGTTATTTATTCCAAATATGCAGGCACAGAAGTTAAGCTTGGCGATGATGAATTTATCGTAGTACGCCAGAATGATATAGTTGCAAAGGTTGAGGACTAATTAGTAATAGCAGATAGCAATAAACAGTTTATAAGTTATAAGTTAATTTAATTAATTTAATTGATTTGAATGGAGGAAAATATATTATGGCAAAAGAGATTAAGTTTGGGGCAGAAGCCAGGGCAGCACTTGAAGCAGGTGTTAATAAGCTTGCAGATACAGTCAGGGTTACTTTAGGGCCAAAAGGAAGAAATGTAGTTCTTGACAAATCATTTGGTGCACCACTTATTACAAATGATGGTGTTACAATAGCAAAAGACATAGAGCTTGAAGATGGTTTTGAGAACATGGGCGCACAGCTTGTTAAAGAAGTTGCTACAAAGACAAATGATGTAGCAGGTGACGGTACTACAACAGCTACAGTCCTTGCACAGGCTATGGTAAATGAAGGAATCAAGAACCTTGCAGCAGGTGCCAACCCTATTATTCTCCGTAAAGGAATGAAGAAAGCATGTGAATGTGCAGTTGATGCTATTGCAGAGATGAGTTCAAAGGTTACAGGCAAAGACCAGATAGCTAAAGTTGCCGCTATTTCAGCAGGTGATGAATTTGTTGGTGAAATGGTTGCTGATGCAATGGAAAAGGTTTCTAATGATGGTGTAATTACAATAGAAGAATCCAAAACAATGAAAACTGAACTTGACCTTGTAGAAGGTATGCAGTTTGACAGAGGTTATGTTTCAGCTTATATGGCTACAGATATGGATAAGATGGAAGCAAACCTTGATAACCCATATATCCTTATAACAGATAAAAAGATTTCTAATATCCAGGAAATCCTTCCTTTATTAGAGCAGGTTGTACAGCAGAGTGCAAAACTCCTTATTATTGCAGAAGATGTAGAAGGCGAAGCCCTTACAACACTTGTAATTAACAAGTTAAGGGGAACATTTAATGTAGTAGCTGTAAAAGCTCCTGGATATGGTGACAGAAGAAAGGCAATGCTTGAAGATATAGCAATCCTTACAGGCGGCACAGTTATTTCAGAAGAAGTAGGGCTTGACCTTAAAGATACAACAATGGAACAGCTTGGACGTGCTAAATCAGTTAAGGTACAGAAAGAAAATACAATTATTGTTGACGGCCTTGGCGACAAAGATGCAATTTCTTCAAGGATTACACAGATAAGGTCACAGATTGAAGAAACAACATCTGATTTTGATAAAGAGAAACTGCAGGAAAGGCTTGCTAAACTTGCAGGCGGTGTAGCTGTAATCCGTGTTGGCGCTGCTACAGAAACAGAGATGCAGGAAGCTAAACTCCGTATGGAAGACGCTCTTGCAGCAACAAGGGCTGCTGTTGAAGAAGGTATTATTTCAGGCGGTGGTTCAGCATATATCCATGCTTCTAAAAAGGTTGCAGAACTTGCTTCAACACTTGAAGGTGACGAAAAGACAGGTGCTAATATTATCTTAAAGGCACTTGAGTCACCACTTATGATAATCGCACAGAATGCAGGGCTTGAAGGTGCTGTAATTATCAATAAAGTACGTGAATCAGAAGCAGGTACAGGATTTGACGTATTAAAAGAAGAGTATACAAATATGGTGCAGGCTGGTATCGTTGACCCTGCAAAGGTTACAAGAAGCGCACTCCAGAATGCAACAAGCGTAGCATCTACACTTCTTACAACAGAATCTGTAGTATCTACAATTAAGGAAGAAGCTCCTGCAATGCCAGCAGGCGGCGGTGCTCCAATGGGGATGATGTAATCTAAACAGAAATTAATATAATACAGGTATAAAGCCTGTGGGCTGAAAATGGCGTGTCTGGAATTGTATCTTAAAAAAACAGTTTCCAGGCACGCCTTTATAAGTTATACTGCTTATAAAAAATAATTTTTGTAGCATAATACAGTTTAACTGGAAGAAATTATAAAATATATATGAAGAGGTTATTTATGAAAGAACGTATTGCATATGTTGATGCAGCAAAAGGGCTTAGTATACTTATGATAGCATTAGGGCATATTACAAAGTTTGGCAATCCAGTTGATTTATGGATGTCATCTTTTAAAGTATCAATATTTTATATAATATCAGGTTTCCTGATGTCTTACTCAGGCTCAGCAAAGAGCAGGAGTTTTAATGTATTTGCAGGAAAGATTATAAAAAGCCTTGGGCTGCCATATGTTATATTCAGCATAGCAGGGACTTTATTTAAGGCAGGCTGTGTTTACCTGAAACATAAACCAGCGGAAAAAATATGGGATACATTTTTAAGCTATCTTTATGACAGCATATTTTTAAAAGGTGTAAATTCTATGTGGTTTATACCAACGCTTTTTATTGGTGAATTAATATTTTTCTGGCTTTTAAGAAGCCCTAAAGCAATAAAGATATTGTATGCAGCAGCAGGATTATTTGCAATAAAGTTTTCATTTATAATAAATGATTTATTTTCTGCAGGAGGAATATTTGAAATGCAGCCAGGTGACGCATATGACAATGTTACCAAACTTGTTAATGCGGCCTGTAAAGGGCTTTCGGCGGCATGGTTCCTTGGTGCAGGTTATATAATCTATATTTTTTACAGCAGGATTAAAGGCCAGGGAATAAAGCTTGCCATTGGCATACCGCTTTCACTCGTGAACCTTGTTTTATCCCAGATAAATACAGGCGTTGACTTTAACAATATGAAAGAAGGCGCATACCCTTATTTGTTCTATGTATGCGGTATTACAGGCTCAGTAGGTGCAATACTTCTGCTTGATTTTGCAACAGCATTTATAAAATTAAGCTTTTTAGACTACTGGGGTAAAAATTCCCTTATTATTATGTGCACACATACTGTATTTGGAATGAGGACAGTGGCATATGAGGGCTGGAAGAAAGTCGGTTTTATGCCAAAGACAGGAAATATGGAATATGTAGCAGAATGTCTTGTTGTACTTGCAATACTTCTTTTGATAGAATACAGCATAGTAGAAATAATTAACTCAAGATTTCCGTTCCTTATTGGCAAAACTGGTCTTTACAAAAGGGAATAAATGTGCCAATATATATACATTAAGCATAAAAGAGAAAGGAGTACACTAAATGGAAGAGTTGTATTCAGAAACGTATCTAAAGGCAAAACCATCACCAAAACGCCTGTTAATAAGGAGCGGTTTTATAGCGCTCTGCATACTGCTTGTTTATATTGCAGTATTTATAGTACAGAGCGGGCCGGTATTGTTTTTTGCAGTAGTAGCAGATGGTTTTATAATTTATTTCATGCCTTCCGCAAATATTGCATATGAGTATGTATTTGTTGACGGTCAGATTGATTTTGATATTATAATAGCAGGCAATAAGCGTAAAACCAAGAAAAGGACTGACCTTGAAAAGATAGATATAGTTGCACCAGAAGATTCACCCTCATTAAACCAGTACAGCCGCCTGCCTTTAGTAGATTTTTCTTCAGGTATAAAATCAGACAGGCATTTTATTGCAGTTTCAAAAGGTGATAACGGGCAGGAAAGGATTAAGTTCACTCCCGATGAGAAACTTATTGAAAATATGAAATTTAAAGGCAGAAGTAAAATCCAGTGTTGACAACGTAAGTTATAATAGTGTATACTAAATCAACACATCAGCCGGTATATTATAATTGGTTATATTGTCACCACATGCACGCAGGCTGGCGGCACCAGCACTACTGTATTTCCTATAGGGCAGTATGTGCTTTGCAGCTGGTTTCCTGCGTGTTTCATTACATATAAATACATAAAGGAGGATAATAAAATGGGTAAGATTATCGGTGAAGGAATTACATTTGATGACGTATTATTAGTTCCACAGTATTCAGAGGTTATACCCAACCAGGTTTCTTTGGAAACTAACCTGACAAAAACTATTAAACTTAACATTCCAATGATGAGCGCTGGAATGGATACGGTAACAGAATACCGTATGGCGATTGCTATGGCAAGACAGGGTGGTATTGGTATTATTCACAAGAACATGTCAGTTGAAGCACAGGCTGATGAGGTAGATAAGGTTAAACGTTCGGAAAATGGTGTAATTTCAGACCCATTTTATTTATCTCCAGAGCATACACTTGAAGATGCCAACAATCTCATGGCAAAGTTCAGGATTTCAGGAGTTCCTGTAACAGAAGGCAAAAAGCTTGTTGGTATTATAACAAACCGTGATTTAAAATTTGAAACGGATTTTACTAAAAAGATTAAAGAATCCATGACTTCAGAGGGGCTTATAACAGCCCGCCAGGGCATTACACTGGACGAGGCAAAGCAGATACTTGCAAAGTCAAGGAAAGAAAAACTGCCATTAGTTGATGATGAGGGCAACCTGACAGGGCTTATAACTATAAAGGATATTGAGAAACAGATTAAATACCCTCTTGCCGCCAAAGATTCACAAGGCAGGCTTTTATGCGGGGCAGCTGTTGGCGTAACTGCCAATATCCTTGAACGTGTAGATGCCCTTGTAAAGAAGCATGTTGACTGCATTGTTATAGATACAGCGCACGGGCACAGTGCCAATGTGCTTAAAGTTGTCAAAATGGTGCGCGATGCGTACCCGGACCTCCAGATTATAGCAGGGAATGTAGCTACAGGAACAGCTACTAAAGACCTTATAAAAGCTGGTGTAAACTGTGTCAAAGTCGGCATAGGCCCTGGTTCTATATGTACAACACGTGTTGTTGCAGGAATTGGCGTGCCACAGATTACTGCAATTATGGACTGTTATGAAACAGCTAAAAAATATGATACGCCAATTATCGCTGACGGCGGCATTAAGTATTCAGGTGACATGACCAAATCTATCGCAGCAGGTGCAAGTGTATGTATGATGGGAAGCATATTTGCAGGCTGTGATGAAAGCCCGGGGACATTTGAATTATTCCAGGGGCGCAAGTATAAAGTATACCGTGGCATGGGCTCTATCGCCGCTATGGAGAACGGAAGCAAAGACCGTTATTTCCAGACTAATGCTAAAAAACTTGTGCCAGAAGGCGTAGAAGGGCGTGTTGCATATAAGGGTACTGTAGAAGATACAGTATTCCAGCTTATGGGCGGGCTGCGTTCAGGCATGGGCTATTGTGGTGCACCTGATATAAAAACATTGCAGGAAACAGGCCAGTTTGTAAAGATATCTGCAGCTTCACTTAAAGAAAGCCATCCACATGATATCCATATAACAAAAGAAGCACCTAACTATAGTGTAGCAGATGATTAACAGGCAGATTTAATTTTATTGTAAACAATTTACTGTAAATATGGAAGAAATTTTATATTATGAGAAGATTAACAAAAGCTAAGAAGCGTAAATTAAAGAGAAGGTTAATATTTATTGCTGCTTTTTTGGCCACTGTACTGGCAGTTTCAAATATAGCTGCCTGGTTTATAAAGAATACCAGGAACGTGCCAGGCGGTAAGACTGAAAAAGGGTTTGATTATTCTTTATATAATGTAAAACAGCCCTCTGTCCGGAAAATGCTTCTGACAGAGAATGTTAATTCAAGGCCAGGCACAGAACTTAAAAAAGTAAACGGAATAGTAATCCATTATACAGCTAACCCAGATACTGATGCAGAAGCCAACAGGAATTACTTTGAAGGCAGGAAAGATGAACCTGATGAAAATGCCAATAAAGTAAGCAGCCATTATATAATAGGGCTTGATGGCACTATTATACAATGTATCCCTTTAAATGAGATTGCATATGCTTCTAATGACAGAAATGCAGATACTATATCAATAGAGTGCTGCCATCCCGATGAAACAGGCAGGTTTTCAGATGATACATATAATTCACTTATCCATCTGTCAGCCTGGCTTTGTGGCAAATACCAGTTAAGCAGGGATTCAGTTATACGCCATTATGATGTAACAGGGAAAATGTGCCCGTTATATTATGTGGATAATGGCAAAGCATGGGATAAATTAAAAGATGATATATGGAATTACTTCCTGGATTGTAAAAAAACTGAAAACACAGATAAAGATTAAAATACAAATTTAATATCAGAAAATTAATATTAAAACAGAAAAAGCTGCATAAACTTTTTCTGTTTTTTTTGTTACTTTTTATCATTGATTATTACAAAAAACTATTTTATAATCTAACACAACATTGGTAACAAAAAATATAAAAACGCTCTTTAGGGAACAGCATGTATATATAACACATCATAAATACAGAACAGAAAGGATGTATGACTATGAAGAAAAAAAGAAACCTGGCAGACAAATTTATTATTATGCTGTTGCCAATAATTATGGCAGCAGTTATTTTACCTGCCATAAAAACAAAAGCCGCATATGCAGGTAATGCTGATGCAATAGGTACATACAATGAAGAAACAGGCGGTGAAAGCACAACAGGAGTAAGAATATCCAAAAATGGAAATACTGTCTGCTATGCACTTGATACCTGGAGAAAAAGAAATGATGGCGGATGGGATTATATGGGAAGTAATATAGATAACTACATAGGTGAAATTACAAGTTCACTTAATACACCAGTGTATATAAAAGATACAACAGGAACAAGGTTTGGCATAAACATAAACAAAATAAGGGAATATCTGCCAAGAAGAGGCAGCATTGTTATAAAAAAATATGTATATGGAAAGTGTACATATAAAGATGCCGAATTTACATACCAATACAGCGAAGATAATTTTGTAGATATTTCAAAGTCAATATTAAAACATATAGAAAGCAATATAACAAACATGGATTTAGAAGATACCACATATGAATATAATGGTGCTTCTTATTTATATAATATATATGATGCTGCTGTAATAAGCAGAAATGGCGATATAAAGGCAGATATACCTTCTGATTGTACAATACTAAGTGAAGGCTATGCTTATTATGGAATAGAGGGTGAATACCTTATAAGAGAGTTTCCGCAGATAGAGCATGACCCTGAAGATGGCTGTACTTTTACATTTAAAGGATGGTATACAAGCCCTTCTGGTGGTAATGAAATAAGTATTGGTGATGCAATAGAGCCAGGTACAACAATATATCCGCAATGGGACAGAGCGCTTAATACATATAATGTTAATTGCACAGACATACTTGGGGATAATCCGGGCGGACAGGTTCTTGGCACAAATTCATGGACTGCACAGTATAACAATGAAGCAAGTGGTACAGAACTTGGAAGTGATGGTACTGCAGGTGCATATTATAAAGGTTTATGTTATACAGGCAGTACATCTGCAACAGTAAAAGGTGACTGTGATGTGTACAGATATTTCAGACCTGTATCATATAATATAATATTTAATGGCAATAATGCCGTTTCAGGTGAAACAGCTTCATTATATGGATGTCTGTATGGTGAAAAATATAAACTTACAGAAAATGGCTATAAAAGAAATGGAAATATTATACTTGGTTTAAATGCAGAAGATGCAATATGTACTATAAAAGACATAAGTATTCCATATAAATTTACGGGCTGGTCTGATACAATAGATGGCAGTGTAATATATGCAGATGGCATAGAAGTAAGTAATTTATGTGAAACAGATGGTGAAAAGCATTTATATGCAGTCTGGGAAGGCAGCACTATAAATATAGAAGAAGTACCAATAAGGGAAGGTTATAATTTTAATGGCTGGTCAAAAGATAAGGACAGCACATCAGGAAGTACATCATTTGATATCCATGATGTAGATAATTGTACTTTATATGCAATATGGAAGCCATTAAATGCAAAATACAGTGTGGAATACTACCTTGAAAATAATAAAAATGGATATACTCTGGATAAAAAGACAGAATATGAAGCGTTTACAGGATATGAAGCAGACTGTAGTAATGATTTGTATATAACAGAACATAATAATAAATATATATTAGATAAAGATAAAAGCATATACAAGGGAACAGTAAAATATGATGGAAGCCTTTTATTGAAATGCTACTTGAAAAAGAAAACTGCCAGTAATGGAAACACAGGAAGTACAGGAGGTAATACAACAGGGAGTAATACAGGAAACAATAATGGCAATACAGGAAGTAATACAGGAAATAATAATGGCAATACAGGAAGTAACACAGGAAACAGTGGAAGTACAGGGGGTAATACAACAGGGAGTAATACAGGAAATACAGGAGGTAATACGTCGGGAAGCAATACAGGAAGTAACACAGGAAACAGTGGAAGTACAGGAGGTAATACAGGAAACAGCAGTGGCAATACAGGAAGCGGAAATAATGGAGTAACAAGTGGCGGCAGTATAGGGAACGGTGCTAATGGAAATAACAGTAATACAGGCAGCGGAAGCAGTAATGGTGGAGGAAGCCTGCCAGCTGGCAGCGGAGGAGGCAGCACTTCAGGAAATGGTGTAACAGGAGGCAGTGGGAGTACCAGTAATGTGGGAAATACCAGTACTGGGGTTACAGGAAGTGCCGGCAGCAGCCATAGCGGAAATACTGGCAGTAATAATATTGGAAATAATGGAACTGCTGCTGGAAATACTACACCAGGTTCTATAGGCAGTATAAATAGTGGAAACAGCGGGGATACTGCTGGTTCTGTTACAGGGAATAATGGTGCAGGGGAAGATAATAAAGGTAATGGCAGCAATGGCAATAATGGAGATAATTCTGTTATTAATAATGGCGGGGATTATACAGGCAGCAATGGTACAGCTGGGAATACAGTGGTTAAAAAAGGTTCTCCAAAGAAGAAACTGTCTTACCCAAAGGCTGGAAAGAAATATATAAAATCCGGAATTGTATATAAAATTATAAAAAGCAGCGCTAAGACAAGGACTGTTAAGGTTGTTAAAGCTAAAAAAAGTATAACTAAAGCTAAAATACCATCTGCTATTAAGATAAAAGGCTATAAATACAAAGTTGTGTCTATCGGCAAAAAGGCATTTGTAAAATGCAGGAAGTTAAAGAAAGTTATTGTTGGAAAAAATATAAAAAGTATCAGCAAAAAGGCATTTTATAAGGATAAAGAGCTTGGCAGTATCAGGATAAAGAGCAAAAAACTTAAAAGCATTGGGAAAGGGGCTTTTAAAAAGATAAAACCAGGGTGTGTTGTTAAAATTGCAGGGGACAGGAAATATGCAAAAAAAGTATTTTCAATGATTAGTGCAAAAAGTTAAAGCTTTAAGATAATATCTTTATTTACACGTTCATACTGCCTGAATGAAATCCCGGCAGATTTCATCATACGTTTAGCAGCCATTACTGATGGTGTATCTGAATATTTATCAGAAAGGTATATTACTTCATGTATGCCAGACTGTATAAGGGCTTTGGTACATTCATTACATGGAAACAGGGTAGTGTATATTTTGGCATTACGCATATTAGTGCCAGTATAATTAAGGATTGCATTTAGTTCAGCGTGGCAGACATAAAGATATTTAGTACCCAGCGGGTCCTTGGAAGTACGTTCCCAGGGATATTCGTCATCAGAGCAGCAGGCAGGCATGCCATTGTAACCAAGTGAAAGGATTTTATTATCTTCACTGACTATACATGCACCTACACTTGTATCCGGGTCTTTGCTGCGCTCAGCAGAAAGAAGGGCAATTCCCATAAAGTATCCGTCCCATTTTAAGTAATCCTTTTTTTTCATATGTTACCTCGTTTCTTTAAAAGTAATAAGCATATAGTTTTTATTTTATGCCAGGAATGTTTCTTGCATTCCTGGTTTTTATGATTTATAAATTAATAAAAAACTGCCCACACCGGAAGGCAGCTTTTTAAAATGGAAATAGGTAATTATGCGATTTTATTTACAGCTATAGTCAGACGGGAAACTTTTCTTGAAGCTGTTCTTTTATGGAAAACGCCTTTTCTTGCTGCCTTGTCAATTTCACTTACAGCTGCAGTTAATGCTGAGTTTGCAGCTGCCTTATCATTAGCAGCAATAGCTGTGTTGACACGCTTAATAGCTGTCTTAACCCTTGACTTCATAGCTTTATTTCTTTCTGCATTCCTGCGGTCAGTTAAAATTCTTTTCTTTGCTGATTTAATGTTAGCCATTTTTTCACCTCCTGGTTATGGAATAAGTTTGTCCATCAATCCTGACACGGCAGCTTTGATGGAAACATACCTATATATAATAGTTGAAATGGGTAAATGTGTCAATATATTTTTGTAAAAAAGATAAAAAAATTGCAAATAATAACTGCTAAGAATAAAATAAAAAGCTGGTTTGCCAGTATTATGGCAAAGAAAGGACAGATACCTTATGTTTGAGAAAAGGACAGACCTTGCAATAGAAGCCAGGGAAAGTTTCCCAGAAGACCATGTGGAAATCAGGGGCGTAGTTTTAGATGAGGAAATAATACAAAATGGCTGTATAAGGATAAGTACAGTAAATATTACTAATGAAGAAGGGGCAATGCTTATGAAAAAGCCAGAGGGCAATTATGTAACAATAGAATTTACAGATAAAAGCAGGTATATGGATGATAAGGAAACTAAAGAGTTTGAGGATAAAGTATCTGGTACTATTTGTAATATACTTATGGATATGGTAAAGGATAAAAAAGGCAGGAAGAAGGATACTGGAGAAGAAAAAGCAGAAACATATATGGTTACGGGGCTTGGCAACAGGTTTGCTACCCCTGATGCCCTGGGGCCGGTGGTAATGGACAG
The DNA here is from genome assembly GCA_910577825.1 of uncultured Lachnospiraceae bacterium. Lineage (GTDB taxonomy): Bacteria > Bacillota > Clostridia > Lachnospirales > Lachnospiraceae > Butyribacter. The sequence goes on from CAJTOK010000044.1 coordinate 13,768, forward strand.
AATCAGGGTGAACAGGCATATGGTTCGTGAATTTGGCGAGGAGGCGCTTGAAGGCAGTAAAATTGTCTGTGCTGCTACACCTGGTGTAATGGCACAGACAGGCATGGAAACTTATGAAATCCTGGACGGGATTGTAGGGAATATATCCCCAGAAACTATATTTGTAGTAGATGCACTTGCCTCAAGAAGCGTAGGGAGGCTTTGCAGGACTATACAGATAACTGATACAGGGATTTCGCCGGGGGCAGGCATTGGGAACAACAGGCATAAAATCAATGAGGAAACAATGAAAGTGCCAGTAATTGCGATAGGTGTTCCTACAGTAGTAGATGCGTCAGTAATAGTTAGTGAATGTATGGAAGAAACACTCCAGAAACAGGGATTTAAAGAAAATGAAATACAGATTTTTCTTGAAGGTATTGCAGATAATAATACTAAAAACCTTTTTGTGACCCCAAAAGATATAGATGAACAGATACAGTGGATTGGAAAGATTATATCAGATGGCATAAATAAGTTTTTTAAAACTTAAAAAAAAGATATCTAAAATGAATAGAAACAAAAGAAGCTTCATATTTATGGTATAGGATATTTTTGCCATAAGAACAGAGAAGCGAGGCTGGTTATGAAGAAAAACAAGTTAAAACGGGGGACAATATATATATTTGCAATTTTTATAATAATTGTGTGGACAGGTATTCTTTTAAATGACAAAGACAGCCTTAAAGAGGATATACATGATATGTTTATTGATTATATAGTGGATGCAGGAATGTCCGGCATAGATATTGTCCAGCTTGAAAACAAAGAAAATAATACTTCATTCCAGTGGAAAATAATTTTTGAGGCGTGCCCTTTTATGACGTATCTTGTAGAAAATAGCAGTGATATTAATAAAAAATCTATAAATGGTTCTGAAAGCCTTGCCTCAGTTTATCCTGGTTACAGAAGCAGGGATTTATTCTGGAGCGGGGCAGGAAGTGATATGGCAGTTTTAAGCAGGCTTTTTGAAAATTCTGATACACAGGTGGCAGAACTTTTGCAGGAAGAAAAGGATTATAATAATATGCTTGCTGAGAATGAGGATATTAAAAACCAGCCTGCAGAGCCAGGCAATACCGATAATATAGATATGGGTGAAGGCGGGGCTGGCAATCTGGATGCAGCAGGGGAGATTTATATTAAGGAGGATGGCGGAACTAATAACAGCAATGATAATAATACAGAAGAAAATGTAAATACAGCATTTTCGCCACAGATTAAAAGCAATATAGCCACAATTAATAAATTAAAGAGCAGCAAAAGCCGTTCATTCCTTTTAAAGAATTTTTATATAACAGATTCTTCAACTTCTATAGATAATTCAGTTTTCAATGTTGAGAAACTGCTTTCTAAAGATGTAAGCATTAAAAAAAGTGATAAGCCGCAGATTCTTATTTTCCATACACATGCTGCGTCTGAGGCATTTATAGACAGCAAAAAAGGAAAGCAGTCTGATTCAATTATAGGTGTAGGAAGCCGTCTTGCGTATATTTTACGTAAAAAATATGGTTATAATGTTATACATGACACAACTGAATTTGACAGAATAAACGGGAGTATTGACAGAAGCAAGGCTTATAATAAAGCAGCAGATAAAATATCAGCAACGCTTGAAAAATATCCGTCTATAGAAGTTGTAATAGATTTACACAGGGACGGTGTTGGCAATTCGGTGCAGAGGCTTACTACAATAGATGGCAAGAAAACGGCGCAGGTTATGTTTTTTAACGGGCTTTCAAGAAACTCATCAGGAAATATTGAATACCTCTATAATAAGAATTTGCAGGCAAACCTTGCATTCAGCCTCCAGATGAAACTGAAATGTATGGAGAATTACCCTGATTTTGCAAGGCCTGTTTATTTAAAAGGCTACCGCTATAATATGCACTTGCGTGAAAATTTCCTGCTTATAGAGCTTGGCAATGAAAATAATACAGTTGCAGAAGCTAAAAATGCGATGGAACCGCTGGCGAAGGTGCTTGACCAGGTTTTGAGTGGGGAATAGTTATTATTTGCAATTATTATAATATAATGTTATGATATTTTACTGGAAGGTTTATAAACCTAAAATGATGAAAAAAGTAAAGGAACGGGGAACACATGGAAAGAACAGGACAGTCACATATACGTAATTTTTGTATTATTGCCCATATAGACCACGGCAAGTCCACGCTTGCAGACAGGATTATTGAAAAAACCGGGCTTCTTACAAGCCGTGAAATGCAGGCGCAGGTGCTTGACAATATGGAACTTGAGCGTGAGAGGGGAATAACAATTAAGGCACAGACAGTGCGTATAATATATAAAGCAAATAATGGTGAGGAGTATGTTTTTAACCTTATTGATACACCTGGGCATGTTGATTTTAATTATGAAGTTTCAAGAAGCCTTGCAGCATGTGAAGGGGCAATCCTTATAGTAGATGCAGCGCAGGGAATAGAGGCGCAGACACTTGCTAACTGTTATCTTGCATTAGACCATGATTTAGAGATAATGCCTGTTATTAATAAAATAGACCTGCCGAGTGCAGAACCAGAGCGTGTCAAATCTGAAATAGAAGATGTAATAGGGCTTGATGCTTCAGATGCACCGCTTATATCTGCCAAAATGGGCACGAATATAGAAGAGGTACTTGAACAGATTATTACAAAAGTGCCTGCACCGTCAGGTGATGAAAATGCACCGTTTAAGGCGCTCATATTTGATTCATTATATGATGCGTATAAAGGTGTAATAATATTCTGCCGTGTATTTGACGGCTCAGTAAAAAAAGGGCAGGAAATACTGATGATGGCAACAGGCGCTAAAGCAGATGTTGTAGAAACAGGGATTTTTGGTGCAGGCAGGTTTATTCCGTCAGAGGAACTTTCAGCAGGCATGGTCGGTTATATTACAGCAAGCCTGAAGAATGTACAGGATACCCGTGTGGGTGATACAGTGACGCTTGCAGCTTCGCCCTGCAGAGAGGCACTCCCGGGCTATAAAAAAGTACAGCCAATGGTTTACTGCGGGCTCTACCCTTCGGACGGGGCAAAGTACCCTGATTTAAGGGATGCCCTTGAGAAACTCCAGTTAAATGATGCGGCATTGCAGTTTGAGGCAGAAACATCAATAGCACTTGGATTTGGTTTCAGGTGTGGTTTCTTAGGGCTTCTGCACCTTGAAATAATACAGGAGAGGCTTGAAAGGGAATATAGCCTTGACCTTGTGACAACAGCGCCAGGCGTTGTTTACCATATATATAAGACAAACGGGGAGATGCTGGAAGTGACTAACCCGTCAAACCTGCCAGACCCGTCAGAAATTGAGCATATGGAAGAGCCTGTGGTATCGGCTGAAATAATGGTAACAAAAGAATTTGTTGGTGCAATTATGACACTCTGCCAGGAGAGAAGGGGTGTATATATTGGAATGGAATATATGGAAGAAACACGTGCACTTTTAAAATATGAGCTTCCATTAAATGAAATAATATATGATTTCTTTGATGCGCTTAAATCACGTTCAAGGGGTTATGCGTCACTTGATTATGAAATGAAGGGATATGTGCCGTCAAACCTTGTAAAGCTTGATATCCTTATAAACCATGAAGAAATAGATGCGCTTTCCTTTATACTCCATGCAGATACTGCATATGAACGTGGCAGGAAAATGTGCGGAAAGCTTAAAAACGAGATACCAAGGCAGCTTTTTGAAATACCAATACAGGCGGCAATAGGCAGCAAAATAATAGCAAGGGAAACTGTTAAGGCAATGAGAAAGGATGTGCTTGCAAAATGCTATGGTGGTGATATTTCAAGAAAAAGGAAACTCCTTGAAAAGCAGAAAGAGGGCAAAAAGCGCATGAGGCAGTTTGGAAGCGTTGAAATACCACAGCAGGCATTTATGAGTGTATTAAAACTTGATGAGGACAATTAAAAAAGACGGGCTTTCACTATATATCCATATACCATTTTGTGTAAAAAAATGCCTGTACTGCGATTTTCTTTCATTTGATACCAGTAATTTTAAGGGTAATGCTGCTACTAAAAGGCAGGAATATGTAAAAGCACTTCTTAATGAATTAGCAGCATGGGAGGAAATATCAGATAAATACAATAAAGAAATATATTTAAAAACTGTATTTATAGGCGGCGGGACGCCAACATGCCTTGAACCGCAGCTGCTTCTTAAAATTGCACAGGCAATAAAAAAGTATACAGATAAAAACACGGAATTTACAATAGAAGCCAATCCAGGTACAATTACAGACAGCCATATAGAAGTATTTAAAAAAGCAGGGATAAACAGGGTAAGCCTGGGGCTGCAGTCAGCACAGGATAATGAACTGGAAAAACTTGGGCGTATCCATACATCCGGGGAATTTCTGGACAGTTATAAAAAGCTTAAAGAAGCAGGATTTAACAATATAAATATTGATATAATGGCTGGCATACCAGAACAGACACTAAAAAGTTATAAGGATACACTGGAAAAGGTGCTTGCACTTAATCCACAGCATATTTCTGTCTACAGCCTTATTATAGAACCAGGCACAGAGTTTTACAGGATGCAGGAACAGGGGAAATTAAATATTGCAGATGAAGATACGGACAGGGATATGTACAGTATGGCAAAAGAAATGCTCGGGAAACATGGCTATAACAGGTATGAAATATCAAATTACAGTAAAAAGGGAATGGAATGCAGGCACAATATAACATACTGGACAGGCGGCAATTACCTTGGTACCGGGCCTGGGGCATCTTCTTATATTGACGGCACAAGATTTACAGGCACAAGTGATTATAATAAATATATAAATATATTTAAAAACAGGGCTTTACAGGGCATGGCAGAAGGGCAGGTAAAGGAAAACACTGGCAGCAGCCCTGAAAAGCTTTCTTTGAAAAAACAGATGGAAGAATTTATGTTTCTGGGGCTTAGAATGTGTAAAGGTGTACTGAAAAGCGGATTTGAAGACAAATTTGGAATAAGCATGGACAAGGTGTATGGTGATGTGATAAAATATTTTTTACAAACCGGGCTTATGGCAGAAGATGTAAGTAATGGCAGGGTTTACCTGACAGACAGGGGAATTGATATAAGCAATTATGTACTGTCGGATTTTATATTATAAAAATAAAAATGGAGGATAAAATATGCCAGAAGTAAGTATAGTAATGGGAAGCGACTCAGACCTTCCAGTTATGTCTAAAGCAGCAAAAATGTTAGAAGAATTTGGAATTGGATACGAAACAAGGATTATCTCAGCCCACAGAGAACCAGATATATTTGTGGATTATGCAAGGTCAGCAGAAGAAAGAGGAATAGAAGTAATAATTGCAGGGGCAGGTGGTGCAGCACATCTTCCAGGAATGTGTGCAGCAATATTCAACCTTCCAGTAATAGGTGTGCCAATCCATACAAAAGCCCTTGGCGGGACAGATTCATTATACTCAATAGTACAGATGCCATCAGGAATACCTGTAGCAACTGTAGCAATAGACGGAGCCGCCAATGCCGCCATCCTTGCTGCCAAGATGCTTTCAATAGCAGATAAAGAGCTGCGTGGAAAACTTATAAAATATAAAGAGGGGCTTAAAGAACAGGTAGCCGCCAAAGATACAAAACTTGGCAAAGACGGGTATGAAGAATATTTGAAATAATGTGGTCGCAATCCCACTGGCTTTAGACGGTGGGTTAAGACCACAAAATTAACAGTTGCTATAAAGCAAACTTTCTGTTATAATATATTTATTACACGGACATTGCTACGAAAATAAAGCCCGTAGCCAAGAACTGAACCTTGACAACAAATGTTTTCAACAATCATGAAGGCATCACGACAAAGCAGTCGTAAAAATGGCTGCTGTCTGTGAAATATTAGTATTACAAAAAATCAGGCTTGTGCTTCTACATGGTAGCCACGCTTCTCTAATTCATGTATGTATCGGGAAAGCTGCTTTTGTTCGCAGCTTTTACGTCTGGCTTCAAAACAGGATTCATCGAAAAGAGTTCCTTGTTTTAGCATGGTGTAGATAATTACAAGAAGTTTTCTGGCAAGGGCAACAACAGCCTTTTTAGCCCCCTTTTTCTGTTTGATTCTCCAATACCAGGCAGACAGATAAGTATTCCGTTTTCCGGCAATCACCCAGGCAATTTCGCAAAGCATGCTTTTTATGTAGGGATTGCCTTTTGTGACAGAAGTGCTTTTCCGTTTCCCGGCACTCTCATTGTTGCCCGGACACAGACCAGCCCATGAACAGATATGTTCTGCGGTTTTAAATGCTCCCATATCAGTGCCAATCTCTGCAATGATTGCACAGGAAGCAGTTGTGCTTATGCCATAAATACTGCACAGCTGCTCCACCTGTAAAGCAAACGGGGCCATGTCCGCCAAATGTATGGTATAAACCGTTATAGGGCAGGGACTGCCCGAATTTACGCCTGTGGAGATAGTAGATAAACCAAACAAGTTTGGTTGCGAGGTCTGCGAAGCAGGAAGCCCATTGGCTTTAGACAATGGGTAGTTCACACAGATGTAGTATAATACAAGCTGGTTATTTAAGCCGGAATGGTATATTATACATTGTAATATGATAGATTTTCTTTTAGGGGATAAATAATAATGGCAGCAGGTTTATAATATCCCTGCTGCCATCTTCCGATTTATATAACTGCCTGTTTTTAATTCTTTTTAAATTCAAGGAGCTCAAGTCCTTCATTATCATCAAGTACCATTTTAATCATCCATTCATTGACAAATAAAAGAAGAGGGCTGCCTTTCATATCTTTGACAGCTTTAACATTATTCATGCGTTTAAGCTTTGTAACATCTGTTTCCGGGTTTCCCACCCACCGTATAAATCCATAAGGCAGGGATTCAAGCCTTATTTCACAGCCGTATTCATTTTCAAGGCGGTATTTAAGCACATCAAACTGCAAAACACCTACAACACCTACAATTATTTCAGACATCCCTGCAGTATATTCCTGGAATATCTGTATTGCGCCTTCCTGTGCAATCTGTGTTATCCCTTTTACAAACTGTTTTCGTTTCATGGAATTAAGCTGTATAACACGGCAGAAATGTTCTGGTGCAAATGTAGGTATGCCTTCGTATTCAAATTTCCTGCCAGGCATAGTTATAGTATCACCTATTGAAAATATCCCTGGGTCAAATACACCTATAACATCCCCGGCATACGCTTCAGAAACCACCTGCCTGTCCTGTGCCATTATCTGCTGTGGCTGTGAGAGTTTAAGCCTGCGCCCGCTCTGTACATGGTAAACATCAGCGGAAGCATCAAAACGCCCGGAACATATACGCAGGAATGCAATCCTGTCACGGTGGGATTTATTCATATTCGCCTGTATTTTAAATACAAATGCAGAAAAGGGTTCTTCTACAGGGTTTATCAAGCCTTCATTGGAAAGGCGCGGGAGAGGGGTGGAAGTCATATCCAGAAAATATTTAAGGAATATCCCGACACCAAAAGTATTTAAGGCAGAGCCAAAAAATACAGGGGAGAGTTCACCTTTCTGGACTTTTACAGGGTCAAGCGGGTCACTTGCACCATCCAGGAGTTCTATTTCCTCTATAAGCTGGCTGTATAAGTGGCCTGGCACAACATCCTGCAGTTCCTTGTCATCAATAGAATAGTCTGTTTCGGCGGCAGACTTTGCACCACCTGTTGCCACAGGCTCAAATGTGCGTACAGTTTTAACTTTCCTGTCATAAATTCCTTTAAATTCCTTTCCAGAGCCAATAGGCCAGTTTACAGGACATGTGCGTATTCCAAGTACAGTTTCAATATCATCAAGAAGTTCAAAAGAATCCTTTGCATCCCTGTCCATTTTATTAATAAATGTAAAAATAGGAATATGCCTCATTACACAGACCTTAAAAAGCTTTATAGTCTGTGCCTCAACACCTTTAGAAGCATCAATAACCATTACAGCAGAATCAGCTGCCATAAGGGTGCGGTAAGTATCTTCTGAGAAGTCCTGGTGGCCTGGTGTGTCAAGAATATTTATGCAGAAACCGCCATAATTAAACTGGAGTACAGAAGATGTTACAGAAATACCACGTTCCTTTTCAATCTCCATCCAGTCAGATACTGCATACTTGGAATTTGCTTTGCCCTTTACAGAACCAGCAGTATTAATTGCACCACCATAAAGCAGGAACTTTTCAGTAAGAGTGGTTTTGCCCGCATCAGGGTGTGAAATAATGGCAAAAGTCCTCCGTTTCTCAATTTCTTTTTTTACATTATCACTTATGTTATTATTTTTAATAGTATTATCAGACATAATATCCCCATTCCTTAATATAAATTTAATTAAAACTGGCAGATGGAATTATAAACCAGTTTGCCGCACAGGTATTTTAACATATATACATGGATAAATTCAATATGGTTTTCTGTTTTGCACATTCCACTGAGTAAACATATTTTGCCTTGCTACAAAGCATTTCTGTTAAATGCCCTTTTCCACTGCCAATTTCTATAACTATATCATTTTTTGTAATTGTGCTTTTGCCCACGGTTCTTTCTAAAAGCCTTCTGCTGGTAAGAAAATTCTGTGAACAATATATTTGTTGTAAACAGGGAAATTTCCCCTTGTTATTTTTATATTTTCCAGACATGTTTTTCCTCCTGTTTTTTATCTGCATCAAAAAGGCAATAAAAAAACAGGGGAATTGTCCAGAACAGATTCTCCTGCATATAATTAAAAAGGTAACACAAAAACACAGGTATACTATAAGTAAACCGGTTGTCTGCCATATTGTTTTACACTTAGGTATGCAAAAAGAACCTGGTTCTATACAGGCTGTTTTCTTATTGCCGTTATTACCTTAAGCGGAAAACACATGCTGACATATATAGTTCCTCCTTTTTTTGTTATTCTACCAGCTTTATAATTTATTGTCAATCCAGTTTTTTTAAAAGAATTAATATTGTGTAAATTTCTGGAAGGGTATATAATAATTTTAATGTTGTGACAGATTATATAAAAAAGAAAGGATATCAGAATAATGGTAACAAAAAAATTCCAGGATTTAACACTTCCAGCGCTTGGCATGGGTACAATGCGCCTTCCTGTCTGTGATGGTGATGATTCACAAATTGATGAAGCAAAAACAGCAGAAATGGTTGCTTATGCAATGGAGCATGGCATTAATTATTATGATACGGCGTGGGGGTACCATAATGGAAATTCAGAGATTGTAATGGGAAAGGTACTTAAATCTTACCCACGTGGCAGTTATTATCTTGCTACAAAGTTTCCGGGATATGACCTTTCAAATATGGATAAAGTGGAAGAAATATTTGAGAAGCAGCTGGAGAAATGCGGTGTGGAATATTTCGACTTCTATTTATTCCACAATGTATGTGAGATGAATATTGACGCATATCTTAATGAGAAATATGGTATTTACAAGTATCTTACAGAACAGAAAAAGAACGGGCGTATACGCCATCTTGGTTTATCTGTACATGGAAGCTATGATATATTAAAACGTTTCCTTGACGCTTACGGCAGCCAGATTGAATTTTGCCAGATACAGCTTAACTATATTGACTGGACATTCCAGGACGCTAAGTCCAAGGTGGAACTTTTGAATGAGCGTGGCATCCCGGTATGGGTAATGGAGCCGCTGCGCGGCGGAAAGCTTGCAAAGCTTCCAGAGGAAGCAGAAAAGAAGCTTCTTGGAACACGTCCCGGTGAGAAGATACCTGCATGGGCATTCCGTTTCCTCCAGAGCATAGAAGGTGTAACAATGATACTTTCCGGAATGTCAGATTTTAACCAGGTACAGGAAAATATTAAGACATTTGAAACAGAAGAACCACTTTCAGGGGAAGAAATGGATACACTTCTTAAAGTTGCAGACGGGCTTTTAAGCAACAGGCTTCCATGTACAGCCTGCCATTATTGTACAAGCCACTGTCCTAAAGGGCTTGATATACCTGGGCTTATAGAGCTTTATAATGAACACAGCTTTACAGGCGGAGGGTTTATAGCGCCAATGGTGGTGGGTACAATGCCAGAAGAAAAACGCCCGTCAGCATGTATAGGCTGCCGCAGCTGTGAGGCTGTCTGTCCGCAGCAGATAAAAATATCAGAAACCATGAGGGATTTTGCAAGTAAGCTTGTAAAGCCGGGAGCTGGCAAATAAATATTTAGTAACAGGCAGACGGACGCCCCTGCATAAACTGGTGCAGGGGCGTTTATCTGGCTATCTGGCAGCGGCAAGCCCTGATTTCTTCATTTGTTCTTTATGTTTATACATACGGTTGTCAGCAGCCTGGTATAATTTTTCTATATTATTTTCTTCACGGCTTCCACAGGCATAGCCATAAGCCATAGACATATCAAGTCCAGGGGTTTCCTGGTTTTTTCTGGCAATATTTTCAAGAAGGCTGCCTGCAAGCCTTGCAACTTCTGCTTCATCAGATGTTTTAAGCACAGCAGCAAATTCATCACCGCCCATCCTTGCAACAATGCCATAATCCCCGAATGTTTCTGCAATAACAGCAGCAGCGCTTTTAATCAGGGCATCACCCCTTGCATGGCCATATGTGTCATTCATAACTTTTAAATTATTTAAATCAAAGCAGAAAATAGTATATCCGGCGGTACTGCCCTTATCAATTTTGTGCATATATTCTTTACAGTAACGCCTGTTATTAAGCTGTGTCAGGTCATCAGTATATGCACTTTTAAGCAGAGAATTGCGTTCTGTTTCCTGCATTGCCTTCTTAGTCATATCCATATAAAAATCAATAATCAGTATAAATACAAAGACCATTACACCCATAGAGGATACACCTTTTAATGAGAAGGGGGAGTAGCCAAGATAACGGTCCATGCAGTAACCTGCCAGGTCATAAGCAATACATATAACAATAAAAAGCATCCCAAGAAGGAAAATCTTGTTTTTAACCCTGCTTTTTTTCAGGTTAAGTATTAATACCAGCAGGAAATAAGCAAGGCTGGATACAATAATTACGTGCATATATTTTAATGTAGCAGCAAAGTGTACAATATCCATTGTATGGAGTACCATTGTTACAGTAATAAATATAAGCTGTACGGATAATAACAGCCAGAAAAACGCTTTTATATATTTATTGCCAAGGGTCTTTACATCTCCATATAAATAGACTGTAAGCGGCAGCGGCAAAAGGTACAATGAAATATATTCCATTAATGAAACTGAATACAGCGGGATGGAGAAAACCAGCATAATATCATAGTAACACAGGGTCCACAGCCCCATACATATTGAAAACATGGAAACACAGAATATCCTTAAAAACTTTATGGAAAATGCAAGTACAATAATTGTAATAATGCCTGTTACCATCCCGAAAACCAGCAGGAAGCTGCCAAGGAAAAACGGAAGCCGGTTTTCTGTTATAATTACACGGTAAGCATTGGCCCATTCATAAATACGTATGGAATCTATTTTGGAAAAAACATTATCCTCTGTTACAAACCATTCTATTTTAAGGTTTTTGCCTTTATATTCATCTGGAAAGTCAATAAACTGGTAACCTGTGCCGGTTGTTTTGCCATTCATAAAACGGCCATGCCCGTAGTCATAAACCAGATTATCATCAATATATATTTTAACAGCTGACTGTTTTGTATGTATGCGCAAAGTCCCCTCGGGAATATCCCAGTCCTCCGGGAGTTTCTTATACATAACAATTATATCGCCTTTGCTGGCTGTATCAAAACGGAAATCTTCAATATTAATATTACTGTATACATTATCATTTATTATAATATCCCATGAATCATCTAACGGGACATAAACAGAAGTTTCTTTGTAGTCTTTTGTAATAAGCCTGTCTGCATTAAAAACGGTGATAACAACACTGGCAAGTGCATAAAAAATCCAGAAAGCTTTAAGAAACCTCTTCAGTGTTAATTTACTTCCTTTCATTTCTTCCAATATCTTTTCCCCTTCCCCTGCAAAATAAATAAAATCCCTATTGGACATATTATACAAAGAAAAAGCATTAATTGCAAATATTTTAAATGACAAACCGGGCTTCTTGTGGTACAATTAACTAGATTTGGATAATTTTAATGTGTGCTATTACAGGCAGAATGGAGGCAGTAATGGATTATAAGAATGCAGGCGTTGACGTTGAAGCAGGTTACAAGGCTGTTGGACTTATGAAGAAGCATGTTGAAAGTACGTTTAGAAGTGAAGTTTTAGGAGGGATTGGGGGTTTTTCAGGTGCATTTTCAATAGAACCATTTAAGAAAATGGAAGAACCTGTGCTTGTATCCGGCACAGATGGAGTTGGTACTAAGTTAAAAATTGCATTTGAAATGGATAAGCATGGCACAGTGGGAATTGACTGTGTTGCAATGTGTGTAAATGATATTATATGCACTGGCGGAGAACCTTTATTTTTCCTTGACTACATAGCATGTGGGAAGAATGAGCCAGAGAAAATTGCGTGTATTGTAGGCGGCATTGCCGAAGGGTGCAGGCAGGCAGGGGCTGCATTAATTGGCGGTGAAACAGCGGAGATGCCTGGATTCTACCCTGCAGATGAATATGACCTTGCCGGTTTTGCAGTTGGAATTGCAGACCGCAGGAAAATGATTACAGGGGATAATATTAAACCTGGGGACATAATAATCGGGATAGCATCATCAGGCATACACAGTAATGGTTTTTCACTTGTGCGCAAAGTATTTGATGTAAGCCGTGAAAACCTTTCAAGGACTTTTGAATCACTTGGCGGTAAAAGCCTTGGGGAAGTGCTGCTTGAGCCTACAAAGATATATGTTAATGCACTAAGGACAGTAAAAGAAGGCGGTGTTACAATAAAAGGATGCTGCAATATCACAGGCGGCGGTTTTTATGAAAATGTACCACGTATGCTGCCAGAGGGGGCACATGCACAGATAAATACAGGAAGCTATGAAGTCCCTCCTGTATTTGGCATGCTTGAAAAAGACGGGGACATAGGAAAAGATGCAATGTATAACACATTTAATATGGGCATTGGAATGATGTTTGTAGTAAATGAGGCCGATGCAGACAAAGCAGTGAGCCTGTTAAATGCGTCAGGACAGGCTGGCTTTATAATTGGGGATATTACAGACGGCAAAAAGGGGATTACCTTAATATAATTGAAAGGCATGGTAATTAATATGCAGAAGATAGCTGTATGTGTTTCTGGCGGGGGTACTAACCTGCAGGCAATTATGGACAGGATAGAAGATGGTACTATTAAAAATACCCAGATAACTGTGGTTATAAGCAATAAACCAGGGGCGTTTGCGCTGGAACGTGCCAGGAAAAGGGGAATACCTGCAGTATGTATAAACCCTAAGGATTACCCGGACAGGGAAAGTTTTGCAGATGCAATGTTAAGCACATTAAGGGAATATATGGCAGGTTTAGTAGTATTTGCCGGCTATCTTGTAGTAGTTCCTGGCAAGATAATAAAAGAATACCAGAACCGTATTATAAATATACACCCGTCACTTATACCAGCACACTGCGGCATGGGGTATTACGGGCTTAAAGTCCATGAAAGCGTGCTTGCAGCAGGCAACAAAGTAACAGGTGCTACAGTGCACTTTGTAGATGAAGAAGCTGACCACGGGCCTATTATCTTGCAAAAGGCTGTCCAGGTGCATGAAGGGGATACACCGGAAATCCTGCAAAAGCGTGTAATGGAGCAGGCAGAGTGGAAGATACTTCCAGAAGCCATTAATTTAATTGGTGAAGGAAGGGTATATATAGAAGGTAATATTGCACATATAAAACAGGAGGCTTAAAAATAAGATGAAAGTTTTAATAGTTGGAAGCGGCGGACGTGAACATGCCATTGCTTACAGTGTTTCAAAAAGCAAAAGGGCAGATAAGATTTACTGTGCGCCGGGCAATGGCGGAATAGCAGGCATTGCAGAATGTGTTGATATTCCTGCAATGGAATTTGGAAAACTTGCGGATTTTGCACAGGATAACGGTATAGACCTTACAATAATCGGGATGGATGACCCACTTGTTGGCGGGATTGTTGATGTATTTGAGGAAAGGGGGTTAAGGGTATTCGGGCCACGCAGGAATGCTGCAATAATTGAAGGCTCAAAAAGCTTTTCTAAAGACCTTATGAAGAAGTACAATATCCCTACATGCCATTATGAAACATTTACATCACCAGAAGAAGCTATTTTATATCTTGAGAATGCCAGTTTCCCAGTAGTGTTAAAAGCAGACGGTCTTGCACTTGGCAAGGGTGTGCTTATATGCAATAATTTGCAGGAGGCAGAAGCTGGTGTTGCCACCCTTATGCTTGACAAACAGTTCGGGGATGCAGGCGATACTATTGTAATAGAAGATTTTATAACAGGGCCGGAGGTTTCAGTTTTATGTTTCTGTGACGGGACACATATTAAACCTATGACAAGCGCACAGGACCATAAACGTGCCAAAGATGGTGACGAAGGGCTTAATACAGGCGGTATGGGCACATTTTCACCAAGTCCTTTTTATACAGAAGAAATACAAAAGTTCTGTGAGGAAAAAATTTACCAGCCAACAATGGACGCTATGAAAGCAGAAGGCAGGGACTTTACAGGCGTGCTTTTCGCCGGGCTTATGCTTACAGAAGAAGGCCCGCGTGTACTCGAATATAATGCAAGGTTCGGCGACCCTGAGGCACAGGTAGTCCTTCCGCGTATGAAAAATGATATTTTAGATGTAATAGATGCCTGCATAGACGGGAAACTTGACCAGATTGACCTGGAATTTGAAGACAATGCAGCAGTATGCGTAGTGCTCGCATCAGACGGCTACCCGGAGCATTATGAAAAGGGCAGGCTTATAAAAGGCCTTGAAAACTTTGAGGGCAGGGAAGGGTATTATGCGTTCCATGCAGGTACTAAAAAGACGGCGGAAGGCATAGTTACTAACGGAGGCAGGGTTCTTGGGATTACTGCCAAAGGAAAAGACCTTAAAGAAGCAAGGGCAAACGCATATAAAGCAACAGAATGGGTAGAATTTGACAATAAATATATGCGCAGCGATATTGGCAAATCCATTGATAAATTATAGGAGGTAATTATGTATTCATTTGATGAAGTTAAAAATTTTGACCCGGAGGTAGCAAATGCTATAGAGTTAGAAACTGGAAGGCAGAGGGACAATATAGAGCTTATTGCTTCTGAAAACCTTGTAAGCAAGGCTGTTATGGCAGCAATGGGAAGCACACTGACTAATAAATATGCAGAAGGCTATCCTGGCAAAAGGTATTATGGCGGCTGCCAGTATGTAGACATTGCAGAAGACCTTGCAAGGGACAGGGCAATGGAACTTTTTGGCTGCACATATGCCAATGTACAGCCGCATTCTGGTGCACAGGCAAATATGACAGTATTCTTTGCACTTATGGAACCAGGTGACACATTTATGGGAATGAACCTTGACCACGGCGGGCACCTTACACATGGAAGCCCTGTAAACCTTTCAGGCAAATATTTCAAATGCGTGCCTTATGGTGTAAATGATGAAGGATTTATTGACTATGATGAAGTAGAGCGCATTGCAAAGGAAAACAAGCCAAAATTAATAATAGCAGGTGCAAGCGCATATGCACGTAAAATAGATTTTAAGCGTTTCAGGGAAATTGCAGACAGTGTTGGCGCTTACCTTATGGTGGATATGGCACATATTGCAGGGCTTGTTGCATCAGGATACCATGAAAGCCCGGTACCTTACGCACATGTTACCACCACCACCACACATAAAACACTGCGCGGGCCACGTGGCGGCATGATACTTTCAAGCAAGGAATTTGCAGAAGAGCACAAACTTAACAAGGCATTATTCCCTGGAATACAGGGCGGGCCGCTTATGCACGTTATCGCAGCCAAGGCAGTATGCTTTAAAGAAGCATTAGACCCTTCATTTAAAGAATACGGCAAAAATATAATTGACAATGCACAGGCACTCTGTAAAGGTTTACAGGACAGGGGAATTAAAATTGTATCAGGCGGCACAGACAACCATCTTATGCTTGTTGACCTTGCAGACAAAGGGCTTACAGGCAAGGAAGTTGAAAAATGGCTTGATGAGGCACATATTACATGTAACAAGAACACAATTCCAAACGACCCGCAGTCACCATTTGTTACAAGCGGCATAAGGCTTGGGACAGCAGCCATTACAACAAGGGGATTCAGGACAGACGATACAGACAAAGTAGCAGAAGCAATAGCAATGGTTATAGAAGACCCGGAAGGCAATAAAGAAAAAGCAGCAGAAATTGTAAAATCATTAACAGATAAATATCCGCTTTATGAATAAAGATGTGCAGATGAAGAAGTAATGAGTAGTCCATATAAATGGCAAAAAGCCCTTGTGGTGCAACACAAGGGCTTTTTTGTGTAACCTTTTAAATGGAGCATTAACTTTTTCAGGTGTTCACGTCCGTTTCATAAAAATATTTTCAAATATATTCCAATAATGTATAATAGGCGAAAAACAACAGGTGGTATAAAAAATGGATAAAATCAAAGAAAAATTTTCATCAATCTGTGACACAAGACACCAAAGTTATGTTGAACATAAATTAAGTGACATACTTGTAATAACTATGTGTGCTGTTTTATGTGGCATAGACAGTTTAAACGGGATAATTAGTTATGCAGAAAATAAAAAAGAGTTCCTTGAAAATAAATTTGGAATTACAAAAATACCATCCAAGCCAACATTAAGCCGTGTTTTAAATATGGTGGATGCAGAAAATGTAGCAGGAATAATAACAGGGATAATGAAAGAGAGCATAGAAGATACAGGCAGTGTTGTTGCTGTGGATGGTAAAGCCATGCGCAGTACAGCAGAAAAAGGGAAGCCACATTCTGCATTGCAGGTTTTAACTGCATACTGTACAGAAAGCAGTGTTGTACTGGGACAGGAAGCCATACATGAAAAAACAAATGAAACCCTGAACACCCGTATTCCAGGAAATGCTGGAATATCTAGATATTAAAGGAAAAACAGTGACAG
>CAJTOK010000045.1 GCA_910577825.1 uncultured Lachnospiraceae bacterium
AAAACAGGTTATAAAAACCCTTTATTGGTAATAACTTTTTATGCGGTTATCCTGGTATCTTTTGTTCTTTTCTTGCAGCATTATTTTTTATATGCTGTATATTTTCCTCATCAAGTACACCATACCCTGAAATCCTGTCTGTAATATCTTCTGCTTCTGAAACCATTTGCTTTAGAACTTCCTCATCAAAACCAGGGATATCCAGGTCACCATTTAGTTCATCAAAGAAATTGTTTAATGCGTCAAGGTCTTCCACACCTAAACTGAAAATCTTATTATCAGCAATCATAAGTTTCTTTTTCTGGTTCTCTGTAAGGTTTTTATAACGGTATACATAAGCTGTTTTTTTGCCCATCATTACAAGGGTATCATACAGACCGCTTCCTGCAAGTATCACATTGTTTTCATCAACTACAACGGGTCTTATCTGTCCGAACATTTTTATGCTTCGTTCAAATTCTTTTAGCTGGCGTTTTGTATGTATCCTTATATTTTTTTCTGGCTTTACAAGTTCCTCAAGACTTATTGTTGTTATTTCCATATATATCCTCCTGTAATATAATATAGGAGCTTTAACTATATGAATTTTTATACTATCTGCCTGTAATTTATTTAAAAATGCTTTTGAAGGAACGTTTCTGCACTTTTAAAATATCTGGCTGCATAATGCACAATAGAACTGTCAATGCTATATACTTCTGACCAGGCATTCTTGATATTTCCTGTCCACTGTCTTGCAGGCCATGGATGAGTGCCACAAAGATAACCATTTTTCCATTTGTAAATAGGCGGCAGTTCCAGACCATAATAATATATAAATGCCAGTACCTGTTCATTTGTCCAGCCAGAAAGCGGGCTGTATCTTGTTACCCCATGCCTGTCAGTATAAATATTGCTGCCATTGCCAACATAATTCCCATCTGCCAGTCTTCTTCCAAGAATTATCATATCAAGATGTTCATTTTTATAATATAATGCCTGTCCCCTGTGCTGTACAATATTAAACCACCTTGCTGCTGTCCTGCTGTCCTGCGGAAATAACATATGGGGATTGGCAGACAGCCATTCCATATCCTGTCCTGTATTAATTACAGATAACCCTTGTGGTTTATGTATTCTTATCCATTCCATAAACGCCCTGTATTCTAGATTACAGATAACAAGGACACAGTCTGTAATCCCTGCTATATGGCATATTTTCCCAAGTACAACCGAATCTTTACCACCGCTCCATGCATATGCTGCTTTTTTATCCATAGTTTTTTTCTTAATATCTTTTATAGTAGAAAACACTATTCTGTCCAGTTCCTCCCTGGATATAACCTGCCCAATCTTTTGCAACATTTTTATCCATTCTTCATTTTTTATCTTCTGTTTTTTCTTATTAATGCCAGCCATTACTGCCTCCTTGTCTGTCCCTGCTTGCAGCTAGTGCAATAATGCCAGACAATATTACTGTTATAAGGCTTCCTGCTGTTTTAAACACCGCAATGTCTTTTATACTGCCATATGCAAATACAGGAAGACCTGTAATAAGCGCAGATACAATACCTGTTACAACACCTTCAGGTTTTAGTTTTATGCCTTTCAATGTAAATATTGTTGGCAACAGCGTAGCAGACCTTAACGTGCCATATAAAAGAAACAGATGTGTAACTGTTAAACCAGGTATGCTGGCTACAGCAATTCCAGTTACCAGCATTAACACCATAGCAAGTTTTGTTTTTCTTATTGTATTTCTTTTTAAAATATCTGTTGCCAGTGATGACACAGCACAAAGATTACTGTCTATAGTAGAAAGAAGCCCCGATACTATCATAAATAAAAAAGGAATAACAGCCCATTCTGGGAATAAGGTTTTAACCAATTCAAAATTAATTATCCCAGTATTTTTTGCCATATACCCTGTGCCAGCACCAATAAAGCCAAGCATACCCATTGACAAAGGGACTATACCAAACAACAAAGCTCCTACTAAAAAAGCCCTTCCTGTCCTGTCTTTCCTGGTACAAAATGCTCTCTGCCAGAAACACTGGTCACCAAATGGACCTGATACCAGCCCCACAGCAGCAGGCAGACCAAATGTAAGAAAAATTTCCAGGCCTCTTCCAGAAAACAGAGAATTTATATCCCCATTAATACTCTTGAAACCTTCTATCAGGTTCTTTATACAGCCACTATTTTTTACACCAAAAAACATAAAACAAAGGCTTATTAATAGCATCAATATCATCTGGACTGCATCTGTCAGTATTGAAGCTTTTATACCAGAAAACTGTGAATATAAAAATGCTGCTACAGCCATCATAACTGCCATTGCTGTAAATGGTATGCCTGATAACATGCTTAATATACTGCTGCCTGCAAGAAGCTGTACCCCTGTTGAAAGCACAGACAACGCCCCAAGCTGGAACAGATATATATTTCTTACTGTTTTTGACCTGTATTTCCAGTACATATAACCAGATAATGTAATACCCTCTGGCATTTCCTGTCTTATCTTTTTTGCAAATGGAATAAAAAACACCAGACACAGGATATTTGGAACAAGAAACCAGAACAGCCCTGCAAAGCCATTCCTATAAGCAGTTTCAACTGAAGTAAACAGCGCAGGCGCCCATATCCATGTTGCAGCAATGCTTAAGGCTGATACAAACCAGCCTGTGTTACGATTACCAACACAAAAACTTTTAACATCATTTTCCTTTTTTGTCATAAATACTGTTGCCACAAACATTGTTAATGTATAAACAACCAGTATAGTTAAAATATAACCCATTTATTCCTCCCAGTCTTATAATCTGGAGGAGCATATGCTTTCCCTAATTCATTTCTCTCCTTTCCCGGGAGAACTGCATCAAAAAAGGGAAGCCTGGTTTTCCAGAACTTCCCTGACGTATTTAGAATCTTACAAATACTAATTTACCACTTCTATATTTGAATGTCAATTGAAACTTTTTTGAACCAGTAATCTTAATACATTTTATGTATATATAATAATTATCTGGTACAAATATTTTTATAATATGCTATGTTATCAGTTGCAGCTATATATATTGCTTTTAAGTAACAATTTATTGGCAAATTCTTATGAACCATTTTCAGAAGAACCTTTCTCCAAAACACTCTATAGCTTATCCCTCATGCTTATTTCATTTAAATTATTTGACAATCCTCAATCTCTTATAAATTTAATGCACCTTTAAACCATCTACCCCAAAAATAAGTGATGTAAGTTTTTCAATAGAAACCCTTATATCCATATATACACTGTCCTTTGATATGTGCTGCTTCTTCGCTATTTCACTTACAGAAAGCGGTGTATCAGCCATATATGCATCCCATATTGTATTATACCTCCGCATATCAAGTTCCCTTGTTGCAGAATTATCACAGTAAGTGTAGTACAGCCTGAACATTGTTTCTATGTGTGACACTATTACTGCTGTTCTTGTTGCGCTCCGCTTTATACTTTCGATAATTACCTCATTATCATACATGGACATCATGGATTCAAGAATATCAAGAGCCGACTCTTCCATCTGTGTTCTGCCAAAAACTGATTGCCTTGCATGGTCTTTAAGCATGTGGTAATTCCTTAAAAGCAGCTTCGTGTTACGTAACCTTTTATCTGCCCTGCCTGCATATTCTTCTTTTTGTTTCTGCCTGAAAACCTTTACTGCCTCCTTCGCACCAATTGCTGCTGCTTTTTCATAAATGGTTCTTAACTGCCCTGTTGTAATACATACAAAGACTGCATCTGTTTCTTCCTGTTCCTTTTTTTGCAATTCTTTTGTTTCTTTTTCTTTTGATTTATAATGTCTGGACAATGCTTCCTTTAAACCATCTGTTTTTATTCCCATTTCATCAGCAACCTGTTCTATATTCCATCCGGCTTCTAACAGAGCTGTTACTTTGCCAAAATCAATTTTATTGTACACAGTGCTTCCGCCCTCCTTTTTCCTGTTCTATATTATAACTTCCATATTACAACTTTTTGTGTTATAATTTTATTGTCTTGTGAGGGGGTTGCGGAAGCACCCTCTTTTTATTTAATCTCCTGGTGTCTGTCAGTTCTTGCAGTAACAAGCCTTATACTGTCAACTATTCCCTGGAGTTCAGAAGCAGTAAGCCCCACATAATTATCCATATCAAACATTTCTTTGGTAATGCCTTTCATTGCAAGCTGGTTCTGGTAATAAGACATATCACCATCATAATCATATTCTATAATTCCCATATTACTTCTCCTTATCAATACTCTAATTTATCTATATTTTTAAGAATACATTCCCTGCACCCAGGCTCTCCAAGTCCAGCACATTCTTTTTCAAAATCTATGCCGCAGTCATCTTCAAAAGGGCAACTATGTATTCTATCTATGATGTAATTAGTCAAAATCTTTTCTGTATAATTCATTCCAGCCATTGCATCAACTTCTTTATAAACGCCACCTCTCCATTTAATATGTTGACCGCATTCAGGACAATAGTTGTATACATCACAAACTGGATTACCACAAATAGGACAAATCCCCTCGTCATAGTCTTCGTGTTCCTCATATCCTAATGGACTTTTAGATTTAGGAATTGCAGCAGCCAGCTTTTCGGATAAGGCTTCTATGTGTCAGCGGCTTCCGTCAATGCTTCTGTTATTACGCTTGGTACATATGGTCTGTGAGATTTTACAACTTCTCTTATATTTTTTACCTGTTCGCTAATCATACTCATCTCAACATTCTCCAATCAAAAATAATTTTCCTGCAATTCGTTTATAAACTCTATTAAAGAATTGCATCTGTCCTGCACTTTAATAACATAGCTTAAATCGCTTTTTATATCTTCCCTGTTGGGTTCGTCCTCTAAGAGCTTTCTTGCCTGTTTTTCCTGCTCATATGCTCGATTGCACCGTTTTTGATATTCACTCTTTCTGTCATATAAAAAACTCGTTATGTCCTGCATTTCCCTAACTCCTTCCTCTCCAAACAGCGGCATCTATTCGCCCACATCAATAGCCTGTCTGCAATCTTTACAAAAATTATAATACCTTAATACTTTCGCACCGCATATTAAACACACAGATATTCCACCATTTATAAATTTAGGTTTCTTTCCTCTCTGCTTTTTCCTTGCCTCCAGACATTCCTCGGCTGTGCCGATTGCTCGGTACTGCTGGATTTTCTTAATAGCTTCAATACCTACAAAAGCTGCTTGTCCTAATGGTATGCATAATGTTGTATCTTCTAATATTCTTATCGCTTCATTCTCCGTCATTCCGCTACCTCCTTATTGCCATTAAATCACTTCCTTAATAACTATTTTTTATAAATCCTTTTTTCTTGGCACAATCCATACAATAATTATATCTCCCATGTATTGTCACACCGCACTTTCTACATTTATGTCCTCTCTTAACTGCCATTCCAAAAGGTGAGCCAAGTAAATAATAACAATCTCTACAATATGTATAGTGGTCTGCACAATATTTTCCGCATCTTTCACAATAAGCCATTCCTCAACCTCCCATAAAATTAAATAAATTCATCTATGCCAAATCAATCACACCTCATTTCCCCAACAATCCCAACCAGATACCGCATCTCTTGCAAATAATTCTATTTTATTTTTCTGTTCTCCTGCTAATAACTCCACAATTTTATCTCTTACTATTGGAGGCTTAGCACTATGTTTTCTTATAGGTTCCATAATGAGCTGTGAAATGCTATTATTTCCCCTTTTAGGCTTTCCTTTTACTGCAATTAAGCAAGGCTCTGTATTTCCTCTGGTCCATCTGCCTAATCCAAAAAACCAACCATTCTCGCTCCTATTTTTCTTAACCCATTGAAAACCAATGGTTTTATAAGTAAACCCCCATGCCTCTATCAGTTCCATAGCCTCTTTTAACATAGGGTATGTAGTCCAAAGGAATAAAACACAATCTTTGTCTGCCAGTTTTTTTACGGGAAGATATTTGATATCCTCTAATTTCATAGTATCGTAATGAAACTCACAAGCTCCGTTGCATTTTCTATCTTTATATCTCCAAGGCGGATCTGCATAAATTATCTGATACTTGTTTTCTGTATTAAAAATATCTACTTTCATTTTCCTAATTAGAGTAAACCATGATTTCATGCTGGCCAGCAAACCTCCGTCCTCCAATCTTGAAATTTTATTTTTTCAACTCAACCAATTATAGGTCTTTCTTCCGTAGTATAATGCCACCTTCTTTATCAAATACCTGCCAGCCAGGATAACCGCATAAAAAGTTATTACCAATAAAGGGTTTTTATAACCTGTTTTTTTAGTTTGATGCTTTATATAATGCTGCCTTTATGGCATCAGATGACAAGGCTGATAATATATTTTCTAACTCTTTTTCACAGTCCCTTGCTATTGTTTTCCTTATTCTTTTAAGGCTCTGGCTGTATAATGTCTGCACAATGCGCAGTACTGCCAGTGCTATTTTTTTTAACATCTGCATATTTTTTGCACACGTTTTTTCTGCTGTTGTATTATAATCATCTTTAAATGTAAAATCCAGATGCCAGTGCAGCTTGTTTTCCACTCCCCAGTGCCCTCTTGCTGCTTTTGAAAAAAGTTCCACATCCACTGGCAGGCTGCTTATGTAATACCTTTTTTCCTCCACTGTTTTGCCATCTGGTTTTTCCAGTTTCTTTTTTACCATTCCAAATGTTGCAAGCCCTTTCCATTTCTTTTTGTCTTCATACCATCCTGTTTCATCTGTCTGGTAATATTCCCTTGTTACTATGCCCCCGTGTTCTTTTTCCACTGTTTTCTTATAATATCCTGGTATTTTTTCCAGTCCTTCCAGTATCCCATCTGAAAAATATTCCTGCACTTCTTTATAAAACAAAGGATGGTTCCCTTTTAATGCTGCCACATAATCCCCTTTCCCACGTATAACTGATTCCACAGTTTCTTTCTGGGTATTAAGGGCATCCCATGTCACAATTTTTCCTTTTAAATCCATTTTTCCCAGCAGTACCGGCCCTGCTGGTATTTCATTTGTTTTTTCCTTTATAAATTCCTGCCCTATGCAGAAACCACAGCCTGATGAATATAAATTTAATGTATGCAGTGCTTTTATTTCCCCTTTACTGCCAGATACCCTTTTTGAAGCCCTGCTTTCCTTCCCGTCCATTGAAAGGATTTCCTTTTCCTGTCCATATCCCTTAACAGCAGTGTGTACATCATTTACCAGTTCCTCCAGCGACTGTACAACAGCCTGGTAAAAATATGCAGCATCAATATTTCCTGCCACTACCCTTATAGTATCAGAAGATGGCACACCGTTAGGAAGTTCCAGGTATTTCTTAAGCCATTTTTCTTTCTGGCGTGCAAAATCTGCTATTTCTTCCCATTCATTGCAGTCCGCAAGAAAACCAAGGATACATATGGAAAGTATATCCTGGAGCTTGTGTTTCACATAAGACGGATGCCTGTAATCTGGTACTTTTGCTGCCTCTTTTGAAAGACAGCGGATAAAAATATCATTCCCTGTAATATCCTTTATCCCAATGCTGTAATCTTTCAATGTTTCCTGTATATCTCCAATTTTTCCTGATTTACGTGCCATAATTCCCTCCTGGTATAATTTTTATTAAAGATTATACCAGAAATATACAATCCTGGAAAATGAATAAAATTTTTATATATTATCTGGTTTTACAAAATATTTATTTTATGCGGTTATCCTGCCTGCCAGCTTGGACATACGGTAATTAAATTTCTTACCTTTAATCAATGCTATGTTATCCTTACACATTTCAATAATTCTGCTTCCTATTGCCTCATCAAATACCAGCAGTCCTTCAAGGTCTTTTTCTGTGCTGATAATTAAAGGCAGGTTATTCATGTATCTGTAATTTATAAGCTCATACATGACGTTTACATCTGTTTCTGTCAGCTTCCCTTTGAGCAGGTCATCTATATACAGCACTGGCGCATCCATGTACCTTCC
Source organism: uncultured Lachnospiraceae bacterium (assembly GCA_910577825.1). Lineage (GTDB taxonomy): Bacteria > Bacillota > Clostridia > Lachnospirales > Lachnospiraceae > Butyribacter. The sequence continues at coordinate 7,984 of CAJTOK010000045.1, forward strand.
AAGTTCACTGCTGTATACTGTTTCATCTAAAATATGCTGCTTAATCTTTGTCATTGTATTACGGTATGGCATATATATAACTGGTATACCCATATCCATAAGACTGCTGCATATGGCTGTGCCAAGATGCGTTTTACCACAGCCGGGTTGTCCACCAAACATAATTGAATTATGCCTGCTATGTCTGTTTTTCTTGAAATTTTTAACATAATTTACTGCTTTATTTTTAGCATTAATAAGCACTGGTTCTTTTTTAGTATCAAAGCTGTCAAAGCTTTTTTTGAGAAACTCTTCAGACAGCTCGCTTTTTTCCATCAGTTCCTTTGCCCGCTTAACCTCATAACAGCTACAGTTGCGCATTACTGTGTATCCGTCCTGGACGAATATTATCACACCTGTGTCATAACACTTCCTGCAGTCATAATGTTTTTGCACACGCTCTCCGCCTTCTGGTTTTGGAACTTTCGGGTGTGCTTTAAGCCACATTTCAAGTCTATCCATCTTTACCACTTCCTCCTGCCAGCATGTTAAGAAGTTCCTGGGAATAACCACTACTGTTTACAACAGGCTTTTCTTTATCCCCAGCCTGTTTATCTGGTCTGGCATCATAATTCCCTTCCAGGACTTTAATAAAATTATTAGGACGCACAAACCAGTCGAATGTTATTGTCCACCCGTTTTTATTATTTCCGCACAAAAAGGCACTGTTTTTAATATTTTCCATAGCTTCTAAGACTTTATCCATGCCATATATGCGTATACGTGCCTTAAGCATATCATAACGCTTTGTTTTTGGACTTATACTTCTTACAGGTTTTATCCCGTATCCAGCAAGTGAGTTCCATTGTTCTATGACACGCTGGACGTTAGTCCGGCAAACAGTATCTTTAGATACTGTTAAATTATTAACTGTGTCTATAACTGTGTTTATAACTGGTATAGGTGTCCCATTCTGGGTATTTCCATTTCCCACTTTGGGTTCTTCCATTTCCCATTTTGGGAAATGGATATTCTCATTCTGGGAAATGGATTTATCCATTTTGGAACTATCTTTTTCTGTAGTTTCCTTTTCTGTACACATATTATCCATGTTATTTAAAACAGATACACCTTTTTCTGACAGTGTATACCATGTAGTCCTGTCATACGCACTTTTATTATAATTTGCTGAAAGTATCAGCCCTTCTTCCTCCAGATGGTGTAAAGCCCTTGATATTGTATTTTTTGAAACGTATGGAAATAATTCAGCTAATGCCTTTGTGCTGTTGTATGTCCAGTAATAACCATCATAATACTGTACCCCGTTTGCCTTATTTTTTGTAACCCAGAAATTTAAATATTCCAGAAGGACTGCTTCAAGCATTCCATATTCTGTTGCTACTGCAACGTTAAAACTGTGGTTCATATACAGACCTCCTGCTGTTCCTGTTGTTTTTCTGCAGATACATTTATGCAACATCTTTATACTTATCAAGAAGCTGCATAGCATTATGCCATGTTTTAAAATCCATATCATCAAAAGACACTATTTTGTAATGTTCAAGTATTGACTTTTCACTTACTCCTTTTTTCATGGCTTTATCACGGAGTGTACTTATTTTTATAGCATCAACTTTGACATTCCCTGTTTCCTGTGCAGCCTTGCTGTTTGGCGGGGTTTCTGCATCAGGGTCTTTCATTTCCTCTGTAGGTATGCAGAACACCTGGAAACATGCGTATTTAAAGGCAACAGCCATAGCCTTATTAGTTGCCTTGTCCCCGCTGTCCATGCCTTCCCCTATTGTTACAGCTTCAATACTGCTCCCGTCATCAGCACAGAAACGGAATTTTATCTTGCAGATGGAATATATCAGGTTTCCCCCTCTTGCTGTCTGTCTTTCTTCCCTCGACTGCTCAAGAATTTCTGGCACAATAAATACATTGTGCTTAACCAGTGCAGGGTTAATGGCGTTCATTACATCATCTATTCCCCTGTACATAAACCCCTGCTGTGTATTTTGCTTGTTTTTTCCTACTGCATTGATTTCTCCCATAATATTTGGTATGGCTTTATAAATTTTTCCTTCTGTTATTCCCATATTAAATCACCTCATATCTTATAAATTTTTCTTCCATCAGCTTCTTAAACCACTCAAAGCTGCTTTCCCTTATATGTACCTGTATAACAATTTCTTTTTCAGGAGCAAAAGGCATATCTGTTTCCTGTACAGGTTCTTTAAATCCTGCCTGTTGTGTCCCTTGTACCTGTAATTCTGGCTGCTGCATAATGGTGTTTCCTGGTTCTTCAGCTACTTTACCTGCCTCTTCTGTCCCTGTTTTCTTTTGTTCTTCTTCCTGGCGTTTCCTCTCCTCCTTGGCAATGATTTCTTCTTTTATGCGTTTCCTGTTATCCATTTCCTTAAATGCTGCTGCCAGGTCACCAGTGTTTTTAAGGACTGCAAGCCCCTCTTCTTCAAATTCAGATGATACAGATTTTATTGTGGAAACAGATATCTCCATCTGCTCAAATAAAGCCTCCATATCTTCACGTATTTTCTTGTTGCTGTAAGATGCATTTTCCCATTTAGGGTTGTAAATCCTTTCAAGCGGAAGCCATTCTTCCATATCACCCTTAACAATATTATAGATGTTCCCTATTTCAGCACGTTTCTCTTCCCTGCGCTGCCTGTCATACTCTTTAAGCTGGCTGTCTATAACTTCTACAGGTACATCATAAAGACCTATAATCCTTTTTACCCTTTTTTCAAAGTTATCATAAGGTTCAAGCCATGCCTTTTTAATTGCTTTTCTCTCATTATCAAGGCTGTTTTTTTCTTTACGTATATCTGCAAGAAACTTCCTGCCCTCATTTATTGTATTCTCTGTAACCACTGTCTTTTTGTATTCTTCCACTTTTTCCATAATGGAAGCTTCAACAGCATCAAGGTTATCTGTTATTGTACCTATGCTGCTGGTTATTTTTACTGGTACTAAACCATTCATATTGCTTCACCTGCTTCCTCTAATTCTTCACCAAACATTTCCAGCCAGTCCTTAACTGAATACATTCCAAGACATTCCTCACATACCCCGTTAAAATGCTTGTCCCCTGCATAAATGCCTGAACCACACTGCATGCAAATTAATAACGGCTTTGGCTCTGGTGCGTTCGGACACCCTGAATGGCATGGGTATTGTCTGCATACCATACACATTTTAATTACCTCCTTAAATCATATTGTATTTAATTTACTGCTTGATTTTTTTTGTGGGGGATGCTACAATATGGCTGTCTTTAGTGAGTGCCTGCTGTTTTTGCGGGCGCTCTTTTTCCACATTACAGACTTCCCTGCACAAATCCATAGTGAACCTTGAAAACACAAGGTTTCTGACATATTCTTTTACCAGCTCCAGAAGATACCAGCGCTGCATGACCACCTCCCTTCTTTCATGCTGGTATATATATGCCTGTTTGCGCTTAGCATAAATTAATGCCTCCTCAAACATACTGTCTGTGATACTGGCATTAAGCCTTTCCTCTGCTTCTGTTTTTTTTATTTCCTGCATCTTTTCCTGTTCTCCTTTTTTTATAAAACCTGTAACCCTGCCATTATCCAGAATTACACGGCTGCCATCTGTTATAAACATATCCAGGCAGTCATTTATAGTCTTTTTGTTTAAATTCATATCTTTTCCACTTCCTTTCAACATTTACTGTATTTATTGCCACCACTATCATTGCTAAAAATAAAATTTAACTGTCCTGAAGCCTTTTCTGTTTCTATGTGTTTACTGAAAAATTCATCCCTTTTTACCCTGGCATCTATGCAGTTGCATTTCTCCCCTGGGTCAAGGTTTGCACCACAGGCAGGGCAGACAGTGTAATATGCCATAATAAAACCTCCCTGGTTTAAAGTAATCCTAAGCTGACAGCCAGGCATGTCCATCTGTTTATTCCCGCCAGTTTATATTCTGCCTGGCAGGTATAAAAATCCTGTTTAAATATCTTTATCTGGAAATCATGCTGTTTCTTCCGCCCTTATATACCCCTGGCCTCTCATAATAATATCCATAAAATCCTCTGTAAACTTATCCTTAAATGCTTCCTGTTCTTCTTCAGGTATGCTTTCAAACGGAACATCTTCCCCGTTTCTGTGGATTACAAAAGAATATGTACACAATTTCATTTTCATTGGCTATGCACCCCCTTTCCATTGGTAATCCATATGCTTGTATAAATTTGTCCTATTACAAATTTTTCTTCACCCAAAGCTTAAGGCTCTGTGTTACCTGTTCCAGCTCTTCCAAAGCTCTAAGTATCTTATGTATGTCTTCTATTTCATCTTTTGAAATAACCCCATCTGCGGTAATATCAATCAACAGTTCTTGTACACTGCCCATTTCACGCAATACAGATATTGCACGTAATGATATCCTGTCAAGGCTTGAGATATCAGCTTTTGGTACGTTTCTTCCAAGCGGGCATATTTTTGTGCAGAAATAATTTTCAAGTTCCGGAGCATTATATAAATCTGCCATCAGATGGATTTCTTCAGGGTGTGGACTGGCTATACCTCTTTCAATCCTGTAAAGCCTCCCCCTGTCAATAGACATTATATCTGCTGCCCCTTCCCTGCTCCTTAACTGGTCATTGTGCTTTGCTGCTGCGCAACGTGCCTGGAAAAAGATGTTGGAACTGGTCTTTTCTGTTATATTTGGCATTTTGTTTCCTACCTCCGTGGTTTATAATGTAATTAACTTAAACATGCCTTGGCAGCCTTGTATCAACACAAAGGGATTTACTTATTGCTTCTGCCGTTTCATCAGGAACAACAATACGTCCGTTAATAATAGCCGATATATAATTTCTTGAATATTTTGTATCACAGCTTATATCTGCCAGTGACTTGCCAAGAACCAGCATCTGGAGTTTACACTGTTGTCCCCAGGGTGATAATTTTTTCTTCATCAGTTTTCTCCTTTCAAAAATTTTTACTTTAACAAGTTGTAATAATGTGTTATAATACGTTATAAGCATTACAAATAAAAACTATATGAATGTTAAAGCTTATCACAATTTTTTATTTTATAATGTTATTATAACTCGTAATTACGAGAAGTTAAGTTATTTTTCGTTTTTACGAGATTATCAGCAATTTGCACAAAAAGAGGTTTATCAATATGGTAGATTTAACAAATCTTTTTTATAGGATAAAAGCATTAGGTATGACTGCTAAAAAAGTATCAGATGATACTGGAATATCAACTGGTAATATCAGCGACTGGAAAAGCGGACGTAGTATGCCAACTGCTCCTAAATTGGTTATCCTTGCTGATTATCTGAATTGTTCCGTCGACTACCTGTTAGGTAGAACAGACAATCCAGAGGTTAATAAGTAACTTATTGTTTCTAGATGTAAGTGTAACTTGTTGTAATTACATATTATACCGATTTTTCGGTATAGTCAATAGAGTTTAACGATTTTTCGGTATTTATCTGTATTGTATAAAAAATGAGGTGTGTTTTTATGTATATTGCACAAACAACTAAAAACAGAATTAAACAAATATGTAAAGATAAAAAACTTAATGCAAAACAAATGTTGTTAGATTGTTCTTTAGGTGCAAATGCAATACAACAAATCAATGATACTAAAGGCATGGCTTCGTTTAGCCTTGCTAAAATCGCTGATTACCTGGACTGTTCCGTTGACTACTTACTAGGGAGGACGGACAACCCAGAGGTTAATAAGTAACTTGATAAGCATTACAAATAAAAATTGTATGAGTGTTAAACTTTATTACAACTTGTTATTTTATAATGTTATTATAATCTCTAATTTTAGAGAGTTCAAGCATCTTTATCTAAATTTAGAGTTTTTGGCACTTTCAACAAAAAGCGAGGTTATTATTTATGTATAATTCACAAGATGTTGCCCAGTCCATTAAAAAAATGTCCAAAGATAAAAATATAACTATTAAAAAGCTTCTTGAAGATGTTGGTCTTGGATTTAACACAATGTCAAATATGAAAACATCAATGCCAAAAGCAGATAACCTTGCTAAAATTGCTGACTACCTGGACTGTTCCGTAGACTACTTGTTAGGCAGGACGGACAATCCAGAAGTTAATAAGTAACTATTCTGCTAAAGCCAAACCGAAAGGAGGAAACAATACATTGAACAGATATCCAGTTTCATCCAGTCGTATTAGCTCCGTTGGATGGGAAAACAATATAATGGAAATAGGGTTTCCAGATGGTGCTGTGTATCAATATTATGATGTTAGCAAATCTGAATATAATGCTTTTATTAATTCCCCATCATTAGGCTCTGCATTATCAAGGTTAGACAAAATTCACCGTTACAGCAGAGTCAGATAACTTTATTGGGATTGACATTGTATTTTCTGAAACTAATACATTGTCATAAGTAATTACTATTACAACGTGCGGATTATAGTTTTTTCTTAAATACTCCACAATAGGCTTTGATAAAACTTCCAATTCGTCCATATTTAATGCTCCTTTCCCCGGTTTCCGCCGGCGGTTGGTTAAAGTTTTATTGCAACTTGTTAATGTATGATGTTATTATAATAGCGTTTTCGCTATTTGTCAATAGTTTTTTAGAGAAATATCTAGGAGATTTTATGATTAATAGGATTTTAAACCTAATTGATGCTTCTAATATGAGCGACTCCGCTATATGTAAAGAACTATCAATAGGTAATGGCATTATAGGGAAATGGCGCAAGGGACTTCAAAAACCATCTACTGAAGCAATTATTAAAATTGCCCAATACTTTAATGTCAGTACAGATTTCCTACTTTTAGGAGATAAGAATAATACAGCTATGTCAATTGATGATGCAGAATGGTTATCATTAATACACCGTCTGCCCCATGATGCACAGCTTGAATTTAAAGGGGAAATAAAAGGCTATTTAAAATGTCTGAATTATGAGTCTGTTACAGCAGATGAACCATTAAGAAAGACAGGTACGGACAGCCTGGGAAAATAATACCCTTCGAGTGGTACCGAAGGGTAAAAAATAAAGATTAACAAAATCTCAATATTTGAATATAAGAATAAAAGGAGAATACATATGCAAAACCCAATTGACGAAGCTGCCCGACAACTGTTAATTGATAAACTTTCAGCCCTGGAAGATTACCTTAATGCTGATGTTATTGTATATTATGGAGAAATATTTGCTTCTGTTGAGGTAACAATAAAACAGATTGTTGAAGATTTACAATCAGAAGAACCAACTAATAAAAAATGCTATATCCTTCTGACAACTCCAGGTGGCAGTTTAAACCCTGTAAACAGAATGGTAAGTATTCTTCGCCATTTTTACACAGAAGTTAATTTTATAATTCCAGATTATGCTTATAGTGCCGGCACTATCTTCTGTATGAGTGGAGATAATATACTTATGAATTACTTTAGTGCATTAGGTCCTGTTGACCCACAAGTGCAAAACAAAGACGGGAAATTAGTTGCTGCCCTTGGCTACCTTGACAAAATTAATGAATTACTATGCAAAGCTAAGGATAACACAATTTCCCAGGCGGAATTTTTAATATTAAAAGATTTTGACTTAGCAGAACTTAGGGCGTATGAACAGGCAAAAGAGCTTGCTATTGACCTTATACAAAAATGGCTTGTAAAATATAAATTTAAGGACTGGATAAAACATTCAAACGGGGAAATAGTAACAAATGAAGAAAAAAATATCCGTGCTATTGAAATCGCTATGAATTTAAGTGATAATAATAAATGGAAATCACATGACAGGGCTATAAATATGCAGGAATTAGAAGCAATGAAACTGAAAATAACAGATTATGGGCTGGACAGAAAACTATCTTCTAGAATTGATACCTATAACTCTGTTTTAGTAGACTATGTAAACAAATACCAGCCACGCATATTTGTTCACACAAGGAGGTTTTTATAATGAGTATAATAACGACAATTAAAAATTTGGATATGAACATTGATGACAAATACAAAAATAAAACTCTTAATAATTCTTTAGAACTTTACCATAAACTTATAGATGATGGCATTATGCGACCACGTGGAAACCAGTTAAACCGAAGTGGTATTATACCAAAAGTGATTCGCTTCAACATACCTAAAAAATAAATATAAAAATTTTAGCACAGTAAATTCTTTGTAAAAAAAATAAAAACTTACAGCCTGGGAAAACAAACCCCTTCAATTGATACCGAAGGGGTTAAATACATATACAAGATTAAACTATATAAACAAGGAGAAAAAAATGGGTTTTTTAGATACTTTTAAAGGAAAACAATATAAAACAGAACTAGAAAAACTTCAACAAGAACATGAAGCATTAAAAGCATTAATGACACCAGAAATGCAGGAGGCATTCAATTTACAAAATAAAATATTAAATTTTCAAAACCAGATAACGGAATATCAAAACACCATTGAAAAAATATCTAATTCAATTGCGGAAAAAAACACTGAACTTTCTAATCTTGAAGATAAAATTATCCAAAAAAAGAAAGATTTAATAAATTTCGATGATGAAATTTTGGTCCAGGAATTTGGCCTGTATAAACCTATATACAATTTTGCAAATGCGTTAGATTATAAAGAGGCGCTGAACGAACTGCGTGCTAAACAAAAAGAACTAATCAAAAATAAACGGGCAGTGACCGGAAACATGAACTGGTCTGTAAACGGAAGCTCCTCCCAAGGAAAGAAAATGGTTTCTGACACCCAGAAACTTTTGCTCCGAGCATTTAATACTGAATGCGACAGCATCATCAGTAATGTTAAATATACCAATTTTGTCGCTTCACTCGAACGCCTTAACAAAAGCGCATCTGCCATATCCAAACTAGGAAAAATGATGGATATTGCAATTTCCACTGAATACTTGAATTGCAGGATAGAAGAACTGCATCTTGCGTTTGAATACATACAAAAAAAACAGCAGGAAAAAGAGGAACAAAAGGCTGCAAGGGCAGAACAGCGGGAACAGGCTAAAATCCAAAAGGAATTAGAAGAACAGCGGCACAAAATTGAAAAGGAACAGACACACTACCAGACAGCATATGAAAAATTAATGGCGCAGTTATCCAAACACCCTGATGATACTGACCTGCAAAAAAAGAAAGAAGAGTTGGAAAAACAGCTTTCTGACATTGACATTGCACTTACAGATATTGATTACAGACAAGCTAATATGAGGGCTGGTTATGTTTACATAGTTTCTAATATAGGCTCATTTGGTGAAAATGTATATAAAATTGGAATGACACGAAGACTTGACCCACAAGAACGTATTGATGAACTTGGAGGTGCATCTGTTCCGTTTAAATTTGATGTCCATGCAATGATTTTCTCCGATGATGCACCAGCCCTTGAAGCTGCCCTGCACAGAGCATTTGAAAATAAAAAAGTAAACATGGTCAACCAAAGACGTGAATTTTTTAATGTAACACTTGATGAGATAAAAGATGTCATAAAGAAAAATTTTGATAAAACCGTTGAATTTATTGATATACCAGATGCAGAACAATACCGTGTTAGTATGAAAATGAGAACTATGAAAAACAAGTCTGCATAATGAGGCAATTACTACAGAACACAATCCTTTTGAGTAGTACGAATGAGTTTAAAAATAAACTAATTACATGAAATCCAAAGGATTAAAAACATTAAGAAAGGACTATAAAATGGGTATTTTTGATTTTTTCAAAAAAAAGAAACCAAAACAACAACCAGAACCATATAATTTTTCTCCAACAATAAATTTTGGAAACAGGGAATTGTCACCAAAAGAGCAGATTAAGGAACGGACTGGTATTGATTTGGATTATGAAAAATATGTTTGCCTTTCTACATCAGGAGATGAAAATGTATGTCCTATGTGTGCACAGTTTGATGGAAATTCTTTTTAAAAGAAGATGCTCCCCAACTGCCACTATGTCCTTCCTGTGCATGTGCTTATCAATATTATGACAAAATAGATTTACCCCCTTGTAATCAGTAACAAAAAGGATTTTGTACTTCCAGCAGAATGTACATCATTATTTTACAAACATCAGCAAAAACTCTTTGAAGAAGATGATATAAATAAAAAAATACGTATGTGTGAAACAGATTTAAAAAAATTACCAGAATTTATGACTCCTTACATTTCTGCTGGATTTCCTGCACCTGATGAACTAGCATGCCGTGACATTCTTCCGAATTTATATATGCAGCTTGGCAAATGGAAAAAAGCAGAAAATACAATAAAAAAATGTATTGATGCAAAAGCCTATTACCCAGAGGACGGTTCTGAAGAACTTTCTTATTTCAAATCTTATCAGGAAGTTGCCAATGAAACCTTGTCTTACATATCACAGAACCCAGGATATCTCCAACGTAATATATATAAAGCAATGGGATATGATGATGATAAAAAAGAACAGCTTAAACATTTCCTGCGTAATAGTAAACAAATAGAAAAAGTAAAATATGGCAATACTAACCAGTTATTCTATAAAACAGATGAAAATATAAACGAAACTAGTATAAATAATATATGAAAATAATGATTTCAAAAAATATAAAGCAAACTTTCTGTTATAATATATTTAATACACGGACATTAATAACTGTAAAAAGAAAAGCAATGGTTTCTAAATAAATCCAAAAATAAAAGTAACCATAGATGCTTCAGAAGAATATATTTTAGAAAACAACAGCAGTATAACCTTTCCTTATGACTACGGGTACACATAGTAATTTATTTTAGGTAATTGTCACTCCATATATGGGAGTATAGATAGAAACCTATGACAAAACAATATATAATAATAGAAAAGGAGGTCTGCAAATATGTCAACACAACAAAAAATTGAAAACCTGATTTCCAACGCACCTGAAAACAAACTTGATATTATACTTGCCTTTGTACAATTTGTTTTACTTGATAATAGTGAAATTAACAATTCACTTTTAAGTGAACCTTCCCTTGCTAAAGACTGGCTTCTTAAAGAGGAGGATAATGCATGGCAGCATTTATAAAAGGTGATGTTGTTGTTATACCATTTCCATTTACAGATTTAAGTGCTTCAAAAAAACGTCCTGCTGTTATAATATCTGGTCTATATGGAAGTGATTACTTAATGTTACAAATTACTTCCCAGAATGTAAAAGACAATTATGCAATACCACTTCTTACAACAGATTTCCAGTCTGGCACACTTCAAAAAAACAGTAACATACGTCCAAATAAAATTTTTACTTTAGACAGTAAACTCATATTATACAAAGCTGGACATCTTACTAATACTAAAATTGATGAATGTGTCCAGAAAGTATGTTCAATTATCAGGACGGGATAAGGAGGTTTTTATAATGAGCATAGTAACAACTATACAAAACTTAGATATGAAAATTGACGACAAATATAACAAAAACTCTCTTAGCAACTCATTAGAACTTTACCATAAACTTATAGATGATGGCATTATGCAACCACGTGGAAACCAGTTAAACCGAAGTGGTATCATACCAAAAGTAATCCGTATTAATATATCTAAACAATGAGCATAAATAGTCCCATATAGAAAAAACAGTAAAGGAAGTGTATATTATGCCGCCAGCATTACAACCACAGACAGAAACAATAACCCTGGAACAGTACGAAGCTCTTCCAGAGGAAAAAAGAACAGAAGTCTTTGATGGCATTGTCTATGATATGGCCAGTCCTTCACAGATACACCAGTCAATTTCCATGCAGCTTTCTACAGTTATAAACAACTATATCCTGCACAAAAAAGGGGATTGCAGTATTTTCAGCGCTCCGTTTGATGTAAAGTTGTCTGACAATCCACTGGTAATTGTCCAGCCTGATATAATGGTAGTTTGTGATAAGGATAAGCTGGATGAAAAAAGGTGTAATGGCGCACCAGATTTTATCATTGAAATTGTTTCCCCTGGCAACCCATCAGATGATTATATCCGCAAGCTCTATTATTACAAAAATTATGGAGTGCGTGAATATTGGATTGTAGACCCACGCCGCAAAATAGTGACAGTCAACTATTTTGAGAGAAACATGCTTAATATACAATACTCTTTTGATTCTACGGTTAAGGTTAATATTTATGATGACTTACTTATAAATTTCTACAGTATTGCTGGATTATTGAATATATAATAATAAAAGAAAGGATTGATATTATGTTAGCAATAACTGCAAGAAATGTTATACAAAATTTTGACCAGACCTGTGATAATGTTGTACAGAACTATGAACCTGTAATTATTACACGTGACAACGATAAAAATGTTGTCCTTATTTCCCAGACAGAGTATGATAACCTGCTTGAAAACATTTATATAAGAAAAAGCAAAACTAACTATTCACGTTTGTTTGAATCTATTGAGGAAGCAAAGACAGGAAACCTTACTATCCTTAATCCATGTGAGCAGAATGATTAAATATTTTACTCCTAAAGCCTGGGAAGATTATAAATCTGAAAAAACTATAAATGAGGTAAACACTATGCCAGACACAATAAAAGAAGTATGTGCTTATATAAGGGTAAGTACCCATATGCAGGAAGAGCTTTCACCAGAAGCACAGATACGCCTTCTTAAAGACTATGCCTCTGCTAATAACATGATTATTACACAGGTATACCAGGACTTAGGTATTTCTGGCACTAAAGCATTAAAACGTCCAGGTTTCCAGTCAATGATAGCTGACTGCAAATCAAAGGAACATCCTTATGATGCGGTTCTTGTATGGAAATTCAGCAGGTTTGCACGTAACCAGGAAGAAAGCATTGTTTACAAATCATTACTAAAAAAAGAAAACGTTGATGTTGTAAGTGTATCTGAACCGCTTCCTGACGGTTTTATCGGTTCACTTGTAGAACGTATATTTGAATGGATGGACGAATACTATTCCATACGCCTTTCTGGTGAAGTAAAGCGTGGAATGGCACAGAAAGCATTACAGGGCGGCTACCAGGGCCGTATGCCTCTTGGCTACCATAAAGAAGGTTCTGGTGTTCCTTTGGTTATAGAAAGTGAAGCCCTGCTTGTAAAAAGAATTTTTAAAATGTATATAGAGAAAAATGGAAACCCATCTGATATTGCAATAACCCTTAATAAAGAAGGCATACACAATAAACAGGGTCATATTTTTGATGCCAAAAAAATAAATTATATAATAACCAACCCATTCTATATTGGCAAAGTACGCTGGAACTATTATAATTCTTCTTCAAAATCTTTTAATACAGATGATGAGATTATAATAGCAGATGGGAAACATGAACCCATTATAGATATGGATACCTGGGAAAAAGCACAGACATTATATAAAATAAATAAAGAAAAATATAAACTCCGTGGCAGGAGGCGTGGAAATGCAGGCATGAAACACTGGCTCTCTGGAATATTAAGATGTAGTGAATGTGGTGGTCCTATGACTTATGGAAAAAATACTGGCAGGAACGTAAGTGTCCCCTTCTTCCAGTGTTCAAGGCGTTCACATGGAAGATGTACAACAAGCTCCTACATAAATGCAGTTAAAGCAGAGAAAACAGCCCTTGACGCATTGAAAGAAATTACCTCTGGAAAAAGAATAAACTACAGAAAACCTGAAATAAACTCAAATAATAGTGAAACAACAAACCTTATACGCCTTGAAATTACAAAGCTTGATGCCAGGGAAAAAAGAATAAAAGAAGCATACATTAATGGAATTGATTCTATAGAAGAATATAAAGAAAATAAACTTGCCTTACAAAAACAACGCAGCTTTTTAAATTCACAGCTTGAAAAAGCAACATCTTATATACAGGATATCAAACCATCAGATTATGAAGAAAGCATACGTAAATCACTTGGCAATGCTATTAAAATGATAGAAACTACACCTGATGCCTATATAGATATAGGTGCGGCACTTAACGAGCATGTTTCCAGAATAGTTTATAACAAAAAAGAAGACCATATGACATTTTACTTATATTAAACATTTTTATTTACTGCGTTATAATCTTTACATATTCAGGCCGCCTTATGGTGATTACAACGATAATCTTATAAATGTAGTTAAGGAATGTGGCTATAATGCAATCCAGTGGGATGTTGATACATACGCAACAGATGGAAAGAGAGGCATTCCTGCCTCTCCCTTTTTCTTTATATATTAAAATCAGACTTCAAATTTATATCCCATGCCCCATATTGTCTTTATATATGCCCCTTTACTGCCCAGTTTGCTTCTAAGCTTCTTTACATGGGTATCTATAGTCCGTGCGTCCCCAAAATAATCATAGTTCCATACATTATTTAATATACGTTCCCTTGACAGTGCAACCCCCTGGTTTGTAATAAAATATGCGAGAAGTTCAAATTCTTTATAACTTAAATCCACAACTTCACCATCAATCCTTACTTCATGTGCAGACTGGTTAAGCACAATGCCGCCTGCTTCAATGCCGCTTTCTTCTAATACATTAGTCCTGCGCAGTATTGCTTCTACCCTTGCCACAAGTATTTTAGGGCTGAATGGCTTGGAAATATATTCATCAACCCCAAGGTTAAAACCCAGAAGTTCATCTTTCTCATCACTCTTTGCTGTAAGCATAATAATTGGCACTTGTGAATACTTCCTGATTTCACGGCATACAGCCCAGCCGTCCATTTTGGGCATCATTACATCAAGTATAATAAGTGCAATATCCTTATTATCATAAAATATGTCGACTGCCTGTTCCCCGTCCCCGGCTTCTATTACATTAAAATTCTTCTTTATTAAAAAATCCTTTACAAGTTTCCTCATCCTGGTTTCATCATCAACCACCAGTATTTTTAAATTTTCCATACTAACAGCCATGCCTTTCTTTGAAATTATAATGTATGCGGCCCGTAAATATTTTCTAATAATATTTTAACCGGTAAATATGTAAAATGTGTGTTCTGTATATTTTTACTGGTTCTTTAGTGCTTTTTCCCTTTCATTAAGTTCCCTTTCCTTTTCCTTAAGCTGGTTGCTCCACTCCTGGTATTTATCTACCAGTTCATCTTCCATCCCAGCCTTATAATCAGTAAAATAAGTAAAAACTGAATACTTGCTGTTATAAGTTATAAACATCATAGCACCTATAATTAATATAAGAAAGGCTATTACCATATTACGTATAATCCTTCCTGCACGTTCATTCTCGTAAGCAAGTTTATACTTTTCTGCCATGCCTGCTGCTATACTGTTATCTGCCTGTTTAACCCTGCTGCCCCCGGCTGCAGGTACTGGCACCGGCTGTATTGTATCATCTGCCACAATACCTGAATTAATAAGGCTTTTCCGCATATTCTTTACAAATTCAAGTCCAAGGACAGTCTGGAACGATTTCTTCTCAACTGATTTATTGTAAACTTTAAGTACAGATTTCATATCTGCCATATTAGTATTGGCAACAATATATGATATGGTTTCCTTCTCTTTCGCTGCCCTTTCATAATCCGCTTTATTTGAAAAAGAATAATCACCTATGGTATATTTACTGTTGTTTTTATCCATAAATATCCACCCCTTTCCACAAAATGCAGGTATTTGCGGTTCTTGCCCTGCTTACACGCCAGTATCAAATGAAAGATTCTCTGCC
The DNA here is from genome assembly GCA_910577825.1 of uncultured Lachnospiraceae bacterium. Lineage (GTDB taxonomy): Bacteria > Bacillota > Clostridia > Lachnospirales > Lachnospiraceae > Butyribacter. Next base: position 23,625 of record CAJTOK010000045.1, read on the forward strand.
AGCCATTTTTTAACCGTCCTCATAAGCACTTCGTCCTTTAAAGCCTGTTCATTGTCTTTCTCATAATCTTCTTTTGAAGAATATTCATCCTGGTTATAAGAATACTCCTCATCTACAACTTCATTATACTCTTCCTCTGTATATGTTATTTTTTCAAGGTCTGCCAGTGCCTGTGCAGCAAGATTCTCTTTAACTGTATCCTGTGCAAGTTCTTCAAGGTCAGTTTCCTTAAAATCCTCCTCTGAATCATACCCGAACTGCCCAAATACTTCTTCTTTGCTGCATCCATATACAACAGCCATATCATAATACCCCTGTAAAACCATTTTCCTTGCCTCTTCCATCATATCCCTGGGGTATTCCTTTATTTTGCATATATCAAGGAAATCTGTCCATGCAAAATCCCCTTTGTCTGCTTCATTTTCCTTTAAAAGCTTCTGGCGCAGGTATTCATTATACTCATCTGTTGTATTATATTCTGATACTGACTGTACAAAGTCATCATTATATTCTGGTATAATGGAATCACCACAAATATATTCAACTTTTACTTTAAACTGCACATCATGCCCGTCTATAGATTTATTGCCATATGTCCCCATAGGCACAGGTATTGTAAACTCTGCTGTTTTGCCTGTTTTTGCCCCTGTTAATGCCTCCTCAAAACCACTTGGCCAGTCCCCTGAACCAATAATTACATAATCATTCGCACATGTATCATCTGCCCTTCTTCCATTAACATAACCAACAATATCTGCATAAACCATATCACCATCTGCAACAGTGCCATCCAGCTGTTCATAAATTGTATTCTGTTCCCTTAAATCATCAATTTCTGCATCTATATCATCCTGGGTAACAGCTATTGATACATTAAGTGACTTATAATCCCCGACTTCTATATATTTGTTTACATTATACTTGCTGCCTGTCATATCTGTAATCTTTTCTTTTACAGAAGGTGCCATAAGCCCTGCTGCCACTCCTGCCAGAAATAATCCAGCACATACTGCCACTATTATAATTATATTTTTCATGTTCTTAGGACTGCTGCCTGTTCTGTCCATAATAATCCTCCTTATTATATTTATAATTTATAAAATTATAACAATAAACCAGTAATCCCGCTCACTGTATCTATTATATAATCTGCACCTGCTTCTTCCAGTTCACCTTTTCTTGCAAATCCGTAATAAACCCCTGCTGATGCAATTCCACATTTCTTTGCACCAATTATATCATACTTTCTGTCACCTATCATTATAATATCTGGTTTATCCTTGCCAGACAGGCCAAACCTTGAAATACTTTCTTCTATAATAATCTCCTTATCATTACGGCTTCCATCAGGGACACCTCCTGTAATTTTATCAAAATACCCTGCAAGGTTAAAATGCTCCAAAATCCTTATAGCATACTCTTCTGGCTTAGAGGTGGCAAGCCCTGTCACCTTGCCATTCTCTTTTAAAATTTTAAGCACTTCTTCTATTCCATCATACGGCTTGTTCTCAAAAAGCCCTGTTACACTGTATTTTTCACGGTATATAGCAGCGGCTTCTAAAGCTTCTTTATATTCCATGCCTGCAATCTCCTGGAAACCTTTATAAAGAGGCGGGCCGATATACCTGTATAATTCCTTGTATGATGGTATATCATGCCCCATTTTCCCAAGTGCATAAATAATACAATTAATAATCCCCTCACTGGAATCAGTAATAGTGCCATCCAAATCAAATAATATATATTTCCATGACATAATATATGTTCCTTTCTTATCTTAACATAGTATAAAGAATTATGCTATAATATAGTTTATCCATTTATGCTATAAAAACAAAAAGAGCCCGGGAAGGCTCTTTCTGTCGGATAACTTACGTTATCCAGCGTATAATAGGGTGGGAGTAGAAAGTTTTCACTTTCTGATATAGATAGTAACAGTTAAATATGTCCAAAATATGTCCAAAATGTAAACAATCCGTTCATATTTCTCTTTCCTAATTTTATTAAGCCTGTAAGGACATTTTCTATTTTTTATTAAGCCACGGCGTGCTCCATACATCTGCTTCCATATATATAACCTGCATCCCCAAAAAATGCAAAAATATAAAAAAAATATTGAATTATTGGAAATTTTGTGTAATACTGTTAGAGATGGAATACAATTATACAATTCCAATGAATACTAATAATTATATTTTAAACAGAAGGGGGTTTTTAGCAGTGGCGTTAAAAAACCAGTATTTAATTGACTTACTTGAAACAGTAAAAAAGAGGAATGCAGGTGAACCAGAATTTATCCAGGCTGTAACAGAGGTTTTTGTATCTCTTGAACCAGTTGTAGAAAAAAGGCCTGACCTTGTAGAAGCAGGTGTTTTTGAGCGTATTGTAGAACCAGAAAGACAGATTATCTTCCGTGTACCTTGGGTTGATGACAATGGCAAAACACAGGTGAACAGGGGCTTCCGTATACAGTTTAATTCTGCTATCGGGCCATACAAGGGAGGATTAAGGCTTCATCCTTCAGTATACAGTGGTATTATTAAGTTCCTTGGTTTTGAACAGATTTTTAAAAACAGCCTTACAACACTTCCTATAGGCGGCGGCAAGGGCGGTTCTGATTTCGACCCTAAAGGGAAAAGTGACGGGGAAGTTATGCGTTTCTGCCAGAGTTTTATGACAGAACTTTACAGGCATATAGGGCCTGACTGTGATGTACCTGCTGGCGATATTGGTACAGGTGCACGTGAAATCGGCTATATGTTCGGGCAGTATAAGAGGTTACGCAATGAATGGTCAGGCGTACTTACAGGAAAGGGCCTTACATACGGCGGTTCACTCGCACGTACAGAGGCTACTGGTTTCGGTCTTTGCTATTTCACAGATGAAATGCTTAAAGCTAATGGCAAGAGTTTCAAAGACCAGGTTGTTGTTATCTCCGGTTCTGGAAACGTTGCTATCTATGCCACAAAGAAAGCAACTGCACTCGGTGCAAAAGTAGTTGCACTTTCAGATTCCAATGGATATATCTATGACCCCGATGGAATTGACCTTCCTGTTGTACAGCAGATTAAGGAAGTTGAAAGAGGACGTATTAAGGAATATGTTGGCAGGACTTCACACAGCAATGCAACATATACTGAAGGCTGCTCTGGAATATGGACTATCAAGTGTGATATTGCACTTCCTTGCGCTACACAGAATGAAATTGATGCAGAGAGTGCCAAAGCCCTTGCAGCAAATGGCTGCTATGCTGTAGCAGAGGGTGCTAATATGCCTTCTACTCCTGAAGCAATAGATGTCTATTTTGAAAATAAAATGCTTTATGGCCCTGCAAAGGCTGCAAATGCAGGCGGTGTTGCTACATCAGCACTTGAAATGAGCCAGAACTCTGAAAGGCTTTCATGGACATTTGAAGAAGTTGATTCTAAACTCCATGACATTATGGTACAGATTTTCAAGTCATGTGATGAAGCTTCAAGGGAATATGATATGCCTGGCAATTATATGGCAGGTGCAAATATTGCAGGCTTCTTAAAAGTAGCAGAAGCTATGAAAGCACAGGGCTGTGTATAAATACAGGTTATTATAAAACCAGCAATACCAGGACTATGCCAGCAGGGCATTTTACAGCCCCGTATGGTAAGCCCTGGCATTTTTATTTTATGCCAAATGTATTTTTTATCTTGCCTGTGGTGCTGTTAATAAATTCCCACATCCTGTTATATGATATATAGGCAGGTTCTTTTACATCTGTATGTTCCGTTTCAAAGAAATAATTTAAAATCCACTGCCGGCTGTCTGTAAGCTCCTCTTCTGTTACCATCCCTTGTATTTCATATGGTTTTATTCCTGAAAGTGCATTATATATCCTTTTAACCCCTTTATATCCGTTTATAAGCCGGAAATCTATTGCATCCACATCCCGGCTAAAATACCGGAATACTTCCATATCCTGCTCTGTAAGCCCTGTTACAGAAATATTTTCCATAAATTCAGGACGTATATTAATTACAAATAGTTCATCTGCCAGCATATGCACCCAGTAGCCAAGATAAAGGCTTTTCATATTATCTTCCCTAAAAGCCTTAAAACTGTTTTCCATAAAACCATTAAGCCTTTTATGGAATAATGCAAGATTTTCTTCTTTATGGAAATCCGCATCCTGTATACCATCCCTGAAATGTGTATGTTTCTTCATTTCCCTTATATAGCCCTTACGTGCCATAATCCCGTCAGGACAGATATTCCCTGCTATAAAATAATCCCTTATAAACTTAGTGCTGCCATATGGTGTAATAATTTCTGCCCCTTCCCATTCCTCCGACAGCATGTCCGCTATTACAAGATGTACTATTGTACCAGCCATTTTACGCCTCCTCTGCTAATCCATTTAAAAATATAATTAAAGCCGGGAAGAAACCCTCCCGGCATAAATTTAAAATAATTATTATATTAACCAACTATTCTTCTTGCACCACATGGCTGCCTGTAATACATTCCAGATATCTTAATACCATCAGTTTCATTACTTGCATGTACTACTGAGCCGCCGCCAATATACATAGCAACATGCCCTACTGAACCGCCATTTTTATAGAAAATCAAATCTCCTGGCTTTACATTTGATAAGCTTACGCTTGTGCCATATGTTGACTGTGCACTTGAAGTCCTTGGGATACTATATCCAAACTGTGCATAAACACTCATTGTAAACCCTGAACAGTCTGTTCCGTTTGTAAGGCTTGTTCCGCCATATACATACTTATTGCCAACGAACTGCTGTGCATATTCTGCTATCTGTTCACCTGTGCTGCTGCCATAACTTGAACTGCTGCTGCCTGATGAGCTTCCTGAAGATGAACTTGAGGAGCTGCGGCTGCTTGATGAACTTGATGAACTATGGCTGCCTGAAGAAGAACTTGAGGAGCTGTGGCTGCTTGATGAACTTCCTGATGATGAAGAGCTGCCGCTTGATGAACTGCTGCCTGATGAGCTTCCTGAAGAACTGCTTCCTGAAGAACTTTCTTCTGCGGCTGCCCTCTCTGCTGCAAGTGCCCTGAGCCTTTCCTGTTCTGCCCTTTCTGCTGCTGCCTTTGCACGTGCCCTTGCACGTTCTTCTTTAAGTGAGATTGCCTTTTTAAACTTTACCTTTACATTAACAAACTCTTTGGCAACATAACCCCTGCCATCATCTAATGAAATCCTTACCCAGTTATCACCACAAAGCTTCTCTACATTAAACCTTTCCTCTTCAGGAATCTGTGTAAGTATCTTGGACTTTGTACTTGTCCTCTGCCTTACGTTAAGGGTAATTGTACCTTCCTTAACTGTTATGTATTTAGTGCCATATTTGTCGGCAAGAGCTTCGGCATCTGCACCGATTGCAAGAAATTCTTTCTTTATGTATCCTTTAAACCCGCCTGAATCTATCTGTACCCATCCGCCTTTGCAGTAACGGAGTATCTTGGCAGCTGAACCTTTATATAACTTGCCAATAACCTTAGAACCCCTTATACCCGGATGCCTGCGGATATTGACATAATTATCAGCTATTGAAATAGCTGTATTCTGCCAGCGTTTTGAAACCTTTTTTGTTGTTGTTTTCTTTCTTTTTGCTGTTGTACTTTTGCTGCCATTGCTGCTTTTCTCTGGCGCTGGTGTTTCTGATGGTGCTGGTGAAGCCGTTGCCTCTGGCTCTTCCTCTGGTACTGCTGTACTGGAAGCGCCTGTAGCACTTTCTGGAACAACCCTCTCAACAAAATTTGTAGAATAATACTTATCTAAAGATAATGAAATACCTGCTATCTCTGTTTCCTGGCAAAGCGCTGCTGCACCTGCTTCTGCTGCAGGACCGCTGGAAATATTGCAGCAGGCAAGCGATAATGTCATTGCTGTTCCTAACGCAGCCACACGTCTGGTCCAATGTGTCTTAACCATAATTACCTCCAATTAGTTTCTTCCTATCAATAAATCTACTGTATTTTAAGCATAAAACATAAATATTGTCAAACAAATAGAATAATTATTACAAATCTATTAAATTACAAAGCCAATTATAGCAACGCCAGTAACATTTGTCAACACCTCTTTTAACATAAATTTAACAAAAAATCTCCTGTTTTAGCATATTTTTTTATAATAATGCAATATACTGCCTAAAAAGCGGTAAATTATTAAACAATTTTCTACACGGATAGAATTTTCTACTATTATAGAAGGTTACGTATAACCTTGCCAGCCAAGGTAGAAAAACAGCGTACAAAAAATATATAATGCTATTTTACAGCAACTGCTTCAACTTCAATTAAAACATCTTTAGGAAGCCTTGCCACTTCAACACATGACCTTGCAGGATAAGGCTGTGGGAAATACTTGGCATAAACACCATTAACAGCGGCAAAATCTTCCATATCCTTTAAGAATACAACTGTCTTTACTATATTTTCCATGTTTGTCCCTGATGCTTCAATTAAATTTTTAAGGTTTGTGAATACCTGTTCTGCCTGCTCTGCTGCCGTACCGCCTGCCAGCGCGCCTGTTTCCGGGTCTGCAGGTATTACCCCTGATGTATAAACCATGCCATTTACTTCAACAGCCTGTGAATATGGCCCGATAGCTGCTGGTGCTTTATCCGTTTTAATTATATTCTTCATAAATTCCATTCCCTTCTTTAATTGTTGTTATATTCCCAATAAGCTTCATTATAACACACTTCACTAAGAAATCTACCATTTATTTCTAAAATTTTTAAAAACAAACATTTCCAGCCAGCCGGTTATAAAACAATTGGTTTAAATGCCATTTTAACTGCATATTTATACCAGATAGAATATTTATGCAGGAGACATTAGTGTGAAAAATATATCTAAGGCAGCAAAAAACGCTACCTAAGATATATTAA
>CAJTOK010000046.1 GCA_910577825.1 uncultured Lachnospiraceae bacterium
GCTACGGGCTTTATTTTCGTAGCAATGTCCGTGTAATAAATATATTATAACAGAACGTTTGCTTTATGGCAACTGTTAATTTTGTGGGCTTAACCCACCGTCTAAAGCCAGTGGGATTGCGGCCACATTATTTCAAGTTTATGTTCTGGCATTATCTGCAATAAATTTATGGCTTTTTCTAATGTTGACATAAAAAAACTTCCTTTTACTGTTTATTTACTATATATAGTTAATTGTTATTAATAGCATCTGTTAATTCATTTTTTCTTATATTTACTGTAACATTGTAATTATTATATGATAAAAAGATATTCCAGTAATTTATTTTTTGATTTTTCTATATTTCGTTGTATTTTCCCGTTAGTCCACACAATCAAACAACTGGCCAAAACTGATTTTTACATTGGGAAACATATAAATCATCAAATCTTCTTTATTTTGTTCTGTAACTACTGACATCAATTTATATTCTGCTTTGTCAATAGAACTTTCATCAGGTGATAATACATATATTTCTACCTGCTTTTTTCTCCAGTCGGCAAGCCAGTATTCTGCAACTTCCACTTTTTTATACAATTCCATCTTTTCATTGCGGTCGTATTCTTCTGTTGCATCTGATAAAACTTCCATAATAAATCTGGGTACGCCTAAAAAATTTGTTGAACGCCTGTTTTTTATATCACAATTTATAGATACATCTGGAATAACTGGTTTATTATTATTTTCTATCCATTTATACTTTACACTGTCACCAAATACACGGCATAATGAGCTTTTTAACTGGATTCCAGCAGTTGTAACAAAATTATTAATTACTATCGAATGTTCGATATAAGTATTAGCCATATCTTTAATTGGCATCATATCCATTTACACCACCTCAGCTCGTATTATAAAGTAGTAGTGTTTACAGACCCTCTCCAAGGTCTTGATACTATATCTTCATAACTATTCTTTACCTTTTCTATGGGTACGGTTATGATATATAAGATGCTGTGGACTGGTGTCACTTCGCTACCACCTGATGGTTTCAGAAAGTGTCCAGCCACAGTCTCTTTGTTTGATTGTTAATCAGTTAGATACCGCATGACGGTTTATTTAGAACGGGTTCACAACTGCGAAGAGCACCTGTGGTTCTAAAACAGCATTAATTTATTGCAAAGGAGATTTTTTTATGATTTATGTCGGTATTGATATTGCCAAAGACAAGCACGATTGCTTTATTACTAATTCGGATGGAGAGGCACTTTTTAATGTTTCTGCCGGTTCAAATATGCCCGCAAAATCGCTTGAATTAAAACATACTATCAAACTTATTCAGGAACTGGATTCAGAAATTGAAGAAATAGAAAATGAAATCAAAACCATCATGGACGAAATCAATTCTCCAATCCTTTCCATTCCTGGAATAAACTATCAACCTTGACTTTTTTGTAAATAATTTCCTTTTTTGAGTGCAGATAACGACACTCCGTTTGTCATGCAGTTTTCAAGGTTCTAAGAATTACTTTTTAATTCTTTTATACCTAAAATGTTTTTTAGTAATCTATTAAAAAATTTTCATTTTAGGTCTTGACTTTTAATAGTTAGACTTTCTGTGTTTTTATTATATCAAATACTATAATTTTTTCAAGTTATGTCCCAGTAATGTGGAAACTTAAAAATAGTTTATCTGTTTTGAACTTCTGTATTTTTTATTTTAAATTAATCTTGCTAATAGTCTGGCAATTACAAGGCAGGTTTATAGAAAAACCATATAGCAGGCATGGTTTACTGTGAGATAAGTGGTATAAACATACAGGGGAATAATAGCAATAATTTATTGATTATTAAGAAACATGATTTATTATAATGACACAGGGCAGTCTGGATAAATAAGTTTAAGCAGGCTGTCTTTTTTAATACAATGAAAAAATTGTACAATAAAAGCATAGGCGTTTTGTGCAAAATCTACAAAACTTAAAAAGAAACTTTGTAACTTTGTGCAATAGTTATATAAAAATAATTATGGTATATTAATAATTAACACTTGAACAAACGGTTGCGCAATTTTTGGCATGATAAGTTGCGCAAAGTAAATTAGTTATTGGAACATGTATAGTTTTCAATTAAAAAAGATGGAGGTAGCAATATGAAAAAAATTAAGAAGCAGGCAACCGCCGTATTTCTTAGTGCAGCTATGATGGTTACACAACCGGGGGGGGGTAGTAGCGGATTTATAATGCCAGCAAATGTGCAGGCAGCAGAAACAGAGTATATTACAAATGGAAGTTTTGAAAATAATAATTTGGAAGGCTGGAAATATACAGAAGGGCTTGATACACAAACAGGAGATGGTAATTTTTATGAAGGAACAAAATCAGCTCATTTCTATAATAATGGAGAAACTAAAGCTGAATATTCATGTATACAAACTATATCTTCACTTCCAGCAGGTACATATAAATTATCGTTTCATTCAATGGGTGCTGATGGTGAAAGTGTATATCCTTATTTTGATGGTAAAAAAGGTGATAATGTACAGACAGATGTAGGTTGGAACAAATGGAAAGAGTCTGTTTATACAGTTACAACAACAGAAGAAAAAATAAATGTAGAAGTTGGTTTTTGGATTGAAGCAGACGCAAAAGCTTGGGGAAATATTGACTGTGTTTCTTTTATAGCAGTAAATACTGCTTCATCAGATGAACAGCTTGCTGATGCAAAAGAAAAACTAAAATCCCTTATAACTGAAATAGAATCATTAAATGTTAATGATTATACTACAGATAGCTGGACAGTTTTACAAAAAGCCCTAACATCGGCAAAAGATGTTTTTAGTAATGAAAGTGTAACTTTAGAGGAAGTAACAGATGTACTTGAAAAATTAAATACTGCAAAGTCTTTATTAGTAGATATTACTGTTATACAAAATGCAGGTATTAATGTAGATAAAATAGATGGTTTAAGTAAAGACTTTATTAAGGGCGTTGATGTTTCATCTTATGTAAGCCTTATAGACAGTGGTGTTAAGTTTAAGGACTGGGATGGCAATGAAATTAATGATTTAGAATTTTTTAAACAGTTAAAAGATGCAGGTGTCAATTATATCCGTATACGTGTCTGGAATGACCCATATGACAGTAAAGGGAATGGCTATGGTGGTGGAAATAATGACCTTGAGAAAGCTAAAAAAATTGGAAAATGGGCAACTGATGCAGGAATGAAAGTATTAATTGACTTCCATTATTCCGATTTTTGGGCAGACCCACCAAAACAGAAAGCACCAAAGGCATGGGAAAGCTATACAGTAGAGCAGAAAGAAACAGCAGTAACAGAATTTACCCAGAATAGCCTTACAGAACTTATAAAAGCTGGCGTTAATGTTGGAATGGTACAGGTTGGTAATGAAACTACAAATGGAATTTGTGGTGAAAAAGATTGGGTGAACAGAGCTAAAATATTTAATGCGGGAAGCAAGGCAGTACGTGAAGTGGCAAATGCAAATAATAAGGAAATTCTTGTAGCACTGCATTTCACAGACCCTCAAAAGGCTGGAAATTATGCCACAATTGCAAAAAGTCTGAATGATAATAAGGTAGATTATGATATTTTTGCATCTTCTTATTATCCATTCTGGCATGGTACAACAAAAAATCTTACTGAGGTATTAAAGAATGTAGCAGATACTTATGGCAAAAAAGTTATGGTAGCAGAAACTTCATGGGCAACTACCTTGGAAGATGGCGATGGCCATGATAATACAGTACGTGAAGGTACAAATGATACAGATGGTGGCAACCCTTTTGATTATCCTTTTACAGTACAGGGGCAGGCAGATGAAATACGTAGCGTAATGAAGGCAGTCCATGACATTGGTGAAGCAGGGATTGGTGTAATGTACTGGGAACCAGCATGGATTCCTGTAAATATTTATGATAAAGATGCAGCAGATGCAGAAAAAGTCCTTGCAGAAAATAAAGCAGCATGGGAAGCGTATGGTTCTGGCTGGGCTTCAAGCCCTGCAGGGGAATATGACCCTGAAGATGCTGGAAAATGGTTTGGTGGTTCTGCGGTAGATAACCAGGCATTGTTTGATTTTTATGGCAAGCCATTACCGTCATTAAATGTATTTAAATATGTAAATACGGGAGCAGTTACTCCCAAACGTCCGGATTCAGTAGTTAATCCTGATATTATAGAGGTATCATATGGTGAAACACCTTCTCTTCCGGATAAATTAAAGGTACTTTATAATGATGGAAATTTTGATGAATTAGAAGTACAGTGGAATCAGGATGACATAGATGCAATTAATGTTTCTGGTACATATAAGATAAGAGGCACAGTAAGTTATACTGGTGATGATAATGAAACTATAAATCTTGAAGCAGTTTGTATAGTAGTAATCAATCCTGAAAATTTGCTTAAGAATGGTGGATTTGAGGATAATTATAATGATTGGGAAAATACATGGAATATTACAGGAAACGGTATTAAAAGTAAAGAATTAGGTGAAAATAAAAGAAGTGGAAAACAAGCTTTGCATTTTTGGGCATCTTCGGAGATTAATTTTACAGTTTCACAAAGTGTTACTATAGAAAAAGATGGAAAGTATTCTGCTTATATGTATATACAAGGCGGGGATACACAAGACAAAGATGGGATATCAGTTAAATTAGAAAATACTAACAATATAGAAGAAGGCTCTAAAAATGCAAGTACTAAACTACAGGGACATAAAAACTGGCAGCAGCCTGTAACAGAAGAAGTAGAGGCGTCAGCAGGTGATACCATTATAGTTACAATTACTGTTACTGGTCCTGCCGGAATGTGGGGGAGTATAGATGATGTATTTTTATACCGTTCTTCTGGTTTAAAGCCCCATACAAAGATGGTTATATTTTCAAAGGATGGTATAAAGACAGTAATTTTACAGAGGAAATCCCTTCACTTCCTGTAGGTTCGGCAGGAGATGTTATTCTATATGCAAAGTGGGAAAAAGAACCAGAAGGTACTGCAGAACCAACGGCAACTCCAGAAGGTACTGCAGAACCAACAATAGTCACAGATAATACTGCAGAACCGACGGCAACTCCAGCTGGTACTGCAGAACCAACAACAACTCCGGCTGGCACTACAGAACCAACAACAACCCCAGATGGAACACAGACCCCGGTTCCACCAGCCCCTTCATCAGGAAGTTCAGGTGGCTCAGGCGGTTCATCAGGTGGTTCAGGCGGTTCACAAGGAAGTTCTGGTACACAGCAGCCATCAGGAGGCACATCTGCGCCACAGGCCAGTACAGCTCCTTCTGGTGCACCGTCTTCTACACAGCAGCCACCAGAAAGTACAGCAGCACCAGGTGGTACGAATACAGATATTGTTACAGATGTTACCACTACAGTTGAAGATAATAAAACTATAGTAGTTGAAACAGTCAAGAAACCAGATGGTACAGAAAGTATTAAGGAAACTGTGACAGAGGAAACAGACAATGCAACAGTGGTAACAGAAAAGTTTGAAAGTTCAGATATTAATGCAAATATGGTTATAACAAAAACTTATGATACAGATGATAATGTAATTAATTCAAGTGCCATTATCTATATAGGTACTTCAGGAATTAATAATGATGCTTCTTCTGAAAGGACAATACCAGCAGAGTTTATGGAAGGTTTAGAAGAAGCAGATATAAGGAATGCAGAGATTTGTATTGAACAGCCTGCGGTTGGTGCTGTAAAGAATGATAACAGGCCTAAAATACTGGTAAAGGTAAATATTCCTGAACCGGGTAATGTATCTGTTAATAAAGTTACACTTACGCAGGAAAGTATATCCAGTGCTGTTGATGATAGCAGGAAACTTGTTGTAAAGATTGTAAGTGAAAACCCGGCAAAATCTTATACTGTTACAATACCAAAGAGTGAACTTAAGAAAATGAAGGGTGATATGGATGTTTCTGTACAGGCAGGCGGGATTTCTGGCATGGCACAGGACACAAAAACTAAAGTAGAGGGCATTTTATCTGCTAATAATGTTGGGGCGGAGGGTGCTTATACTGTATCAACAGCAGATAACAAGGCAAATAATGGTATTGGGCTTAAAGTAACTGCCCCTGTACTTTCTTCAAATGTAAAACCTGGTGACAAAGTGTATGTATACTGTTATAATAGCAGTACAGGCAAACTTGAAGAAATTGCAAACAGCAAGAGTACAGTGCTTGCTTCTGGAATGGCAGCTTTTGAAGGATATGCTGGTAATAATTATGTAATAACAGATAAAGAGTTAAGCGGTAAAAATGTTGTAACACTTATCAGTAAACCAAAAGTATCAATTAATAAGAAGTCTGTTAAGAAAGGCAGCAGCATAAAAGTTAAAACGAAGTTTCCAGAAGAACTTGCAGCCAGGGCAAATCTTAAGGCAAAAGTCCCTTATGGCAAGCAGGCAGCAGTTATTAAATATAAGTCCTCAGACAGCAAAGTTGCCAAAGTATCAAAGAATGGCACTGTCAAAGCAAAGGGCAAAGGCAAGGCAGTAATAACTGTACAGATAAAACTTGCAGATGGAAAGGTTAAGAAAGTCCAGAAGAAAGTAACTGTAAAATAAAACTATATATATAGTTTCTGGCAGGGCGGCAGCGGTGCGGGTTTGTTTTATAATGGCACTGCTGCTGCCTTATGCCACATTATTTGTGTTTTGCACAGGAATGCCAGTAATATTTTTAAGAAAGGCAGGAATTAAGATTATGAAGGCAAGCAGGAAGGCAGCATTGCTTCTTGGTGTTTTACTGGCATTACCATATACAGGTGTGGCAAACCAGGCAGCAGTACATACGCCAGTATTATATAATGACGGAGAAGAGGAAGGGGTTATTACCGAGGTTACTACTACCATTGATGATAATAAGACAATAACCGTTGAAAAGGTTCTAAGGCAGGATGGCACAGAAGATGTTAATGAAACTGTAACAGAAGAATTTGAAAGCAGGACAATAGTAACAGAGAAGCTTGAAAGTACAAATGTTAATGCTTCTTTAGTTATAACAAGGACTTATGATACAGATGATGCCATAATGGACACAAAGGCCGTGGTTTATATAGGGGTTTCAAGCCTTAATAATGACAGTTATGTAACAAGGAAGATACCAGAGAGTTTTATAGCAGGTTTAAAGGAGGCAAATATCAAAAATGTGGAAATCTGTGCCGGGCAGCCTGCGGTTAAAGGCACTAAAGGCAATGGACAGCCTAAAATGCTGGTAAAAGTAATAGTTCCAAAGCCTGGCAGTATATCTGTTAGAAAAGTTACAATACCAAAGGAGAGTATATCCAGTGCTGTAAAAGATGGCAGGAAACTTGTTATTAAAATTGCAAATAAAGACCCTTTAAAGTCTTACACTGTTACAGTGCCACAAAGTGAAATGGCAAAGACACCTGGCGGCATTGGTATAGCTGTTAAAACAGGCAGGGTGCAGGAAATGGTTTCTGGCATGAAATCTAAAGTACAAAATGTTTTGTCTGCTAATGGCATAAAAGAGGAAGATACATATACAGTATCAATAGCAGGGGGTAAAGCAAAAAACGGGACAGGAATTAAAGTAACCACGCCTGTACTGTTTACAAGTGCAAAACCTGGCAGCAGTGTATATGTATACCACTATAATAAAAGCACAGGCAGGCTTGAAGAAATTGCAAACAGCAGGAAAAATATAACAAGTTCTGGCATGGCAGCTTTTGAAGGCTATAGTGGCGGGGATTATGTAATAACCAGCAGAGAATTAAAAGGTAAAAACATTGTAACATTACTTGGCAGCTCAAAGGTATCATTTAACAGGCTGGCTGTTAAGAAGAGTGGAAGCATAAAGATAAATATAAGCCTTGCAGCAGGCCTTTCTGAAAGGACAAGGCTTAATGCAGGAGTCCCTTATGGAAGCCAGGCAGCAGTTATTAAGTATAAATCTTCTGACAGCAAAGTTGCCGTGGTATCAAAAAATGGCATAATCCAGGCAAAAAGCAAAGGCAGAACTTTAATAACTGTACAGATTAAACTTGCAGATGGCAAAATAAAAACGGTAAGTAAAAATATAACAGTTAAATAAAACTGGTTTTAGGTTAAAAAAACTGGTATATTATTTATAGAAAACAGGCCTGGTGCCATAATAGCAGCAGGTTTGTTTTTTTTGTTCCGTTTTTTTCGTTACATTTTGGGGAAAATTTTAAAAACCAAGCCGATATATATAAAGACGAGGGAGGTAGCATCTTGGAAAATGAAGCATACAGTAATGACAAGGGTAAAACTGGAAATACATTTGCTGCTGCAGGAAAGGAGGATGGCAAAGAAGATACAAAGGAAGATAACAGCAGTGGAAAAACATTGCTTCTAAAAACGAAAGCTAAAAACATCTTGGTCAATAAAGATAATATAATGTATGTGGAAAGCCACAGGCGTAAAAAAGAAATCCATATGACAGACGGGGTTATAGAAATTTATTCTACAATGGATGAATTAAAAAGATGGCTGGGATATGGGTTTTACCAGTGCCACAGGGGATATATTGTCAATATGGCTTATGTAAAGGAATATACTTGTGACAGCATAACAATAAGCAGCGGGGAGTTTGTATATATGTCAAAAGAAAAATACAACGGCTTTGAAGATTCATATACTTTATATCTTAACAGGTTTTAAAAGTATATATTAGAACGCTTGGACCTATAAAGGAAAGCGGGCAGCCCTGAATGGCAGACGGGCTGTATATACTGTTGTAAAATAATTATCCTGTGACAGATTGTTATGTATGCAAGATAAAGGTGGGAAAGAAAAATAAATAAGAAAGGATAACACAGGTTTATGAAAGTAGAAGGAATAAGCAATTATTATGCTTTTATGTATAACAGGAACACAGGAAAGATAACTCCAGATAATGAAACTGATGATGGCTTTGCAGATTTTTATAATACAGGAAATAAAGACGGGATTAATAACCTGGAATATAATGCCAGAAAAGCAAGGTTTGACAGCCTGACTAGGTTTTTGGGCACACCAGGGGCAGAAGAAAATTTTTTTAATTCTGTACAAGGCAGTGATGAATGTACAATTATAGAAGAAAAAGTTAATGATGCAGAAACAAAGTATTATGTTGGCGGCAAGCTTATGTTTACTTTGCTGGCAGGGGAATTTACAGCTGATATAAAATTTGAACCAGATGCCGTGCCAGGGATGGCAAACGGGGAAAGCCTGGAATTTAAAGATGTATCAAGGATTTCAATATCGGATACAGATGAAGAAGAAGGGCGTGTAAGCCCTAAACGCAAAACAGGCACAACATCACAGGTAGTAGTAAGCCCGGATGGTACCAGATGGCTTGTAACCACAATGTATTTATGTGGCCATGAGATAAAAATAGTGAAAAAACTGCCGCCAGCAGACCCTGAAGACGAGGAAGAAGACAGCCTTTTAAGGCAGGATGATAAAGAAGAAGATAAACCTGGAATAGCTGATGCAGGCAAGATTGGCATTAACCGTACGCTGGAAGATGTATTAAAGTCATTATTATCTGATGATGAGGATAAGGACAAAGAATAATACAATATATCATATTAAGGATTATGTAAAAATGGCCGCCCTTTATGGGCGGTTATTCATTTATAATATATTTTAATAAAAGAGAGGACAATAAAATGAAGTTACTATATGGTACTACCAATACTGCTAAAATATCCGTTATGGAAAAAAGATTAAATAAACTTGGGATAGAATTAACTGGATTAGATAATTTAAATTCCTTAATACCAGATGTACCAGAAAATGGCAGCACCCCGCTTGAAAATGCCAGGCAGAAAGCAGAAGCATATTACAGGGCGTTTAAAGTGCCAGTATTTTCATGTGATTCCGGCCTTTACTTTGATAATGTGCCAGACCATATACAGCCAGGGGTGCATGTCCGTACAGTAAATGGAAAGCGTTTAACAGATGACGGTATGGTGGCATATTATTCAGGCCTTGCACACCAGTATGGCAATTTAACAGCAAGATATAAAAATGCTATCTGCCTTATCCTGGATAATAACCATATATATGAAGCAATGGAAAGCAAGAGATTTATTATAACAGAGAAACAGCATAAAAATAAAATAATGAAAAAAGGATTTCCGCTTGACAGTTTATCAATAGACATTAAAAGCGGCAAATATTATTATGACCTGGCAGAAGAAGAACTGGAACAGATGGATGAGGAAGAAGGGTTTGTAAAATTTTTTGAAGAAATAATAAAACGGGGGCTTATAAAATAAATGGCATCCTGCGGGTACAGGATGCCTAGGTATGAATTGAAAAAAGGGTAGCAGGTTTCCCTACTAACAACTATGATAATATACTTATTTTTTAATAATGTCAAGTGGTTTATAAATATTTAATATAATGTTGTTGTGCAATTACTGTTTTCAATCTGGCGTTTTTGATATATAATACATAATAATACAAAATTTGACAATTAAGGAAAAATATGGAAATATAAAGGAGGTTCTTATGAAAAAATTTATATGTACGGTATGTGGATATGTTTATGAAGGTGACAAAGCGCCAGATATATGTCCAGTATGCAAACAGCCGGGAACTAAGTTCAGGGAGGATACAACAGAAGCAGATGCTTCCAGGGTATCTGGAAAAGAGAAAAACGGTTCTCCAGATTTAAACTATGACAAGGAGTTTTACCGTATTGACAGCTCATGCCGTTATATGGAAGAAATACACCAGATGGCAGTAACAGGAAAGACTATAAGCGGGGCAATGGGAACAAATATGCAGATGCCAGGCTGGGATGATATACTTATTCTTGGTGCACAGTTAAACCCTGCGCCGCTTAATGAGGATGAGCATGTAACAACAACGACAGTTATCGGCAAAAATGCAAAGAAGCCGATGGTTCTTGAAAGCCCTGTATATGTTTCGCATATGTCATTCGGGGCATTATCAAAGGAAGCAAAAGTGGCACTTGCAAAGGGTTCTGCAATGGCACATACAGCAACCTGCAGCGGTGAAGGCGGGATATTGCCAGAGGAGAGGGAGGCAGCTTATAAATATATATTTGAATATATTCCTAATAAATACAGTGTAACGGATGAAAACCTGCGCATGGCAGATGCCATTGAAATAAAGATTGGACAGGGGACAAAGCCAGGCATGGGCGGACACCTGCCAGGTGAAAAGGTTACAGAAGAAATTGCAAAGCTGCGTGGCAAGAAAAAGGGTGAGGATATACAAAGCCCGTCTAAATTCCCGGAATTAAATTCCAAAGAAGATTTAAAGGAAATGGTTAGTATGCTGCGCCGCCGTTCTGATGGCAGGCCGGTAGGGATTAAAATTGCAGCAGGGCATATCGAGAGGGATTTAGAATACTGTGTATATGCAGAACCAGATTTTATTACTATTGACGGAAGGGGCGGTGCGACTGCTTCAAGCCCGTTATTCCTGCGTGAAGCAACTACTATACCAGCAATTTATGCGCTTTACCGTGCAAAAAAATACCTTGGTTCTGTAAATTCTGGCATTTCACTTGTAATTACCGGAGGGCTGCGGGTGTCCTCTGATATGGCAAAAGCACTTGCAATGGGTGCAGATGCCATTGCTGTAGCAAGCGCACCATTAATAGCAGCAGCATGCCAGCAGTACAGGATTTGCGGCTCTGGCAGGTGTCCTGTGGGAATTGCAACACAGGAACCAGAATTAAGGGAAAGGCTTAAAACAGAACAGGCAGCACAAAGGGTTGCCAACTACCTTAATGTAACATTAGAGGAACTTAAAACATTTGCGCGCATTACAGGACATAATTCAGTACATAAGCTTTGCACAGATGACTTAGTTACAATAAACAGGGAAATTTCAGAATTTACAAATATAAGACATGTATAATACAGCACAAGGAAACTATTATGGTAAAAAAATATACAGGGCAGAATGTTTATGATGCACTACAGAAGCGGCTTGATTTTATTTTCCAGGAATTTGACAATATATTTGTGTCATTTTCTGGTGGAAAGGACAGTGGGGTCCTGTTAAACCTGGTACTGGATTTCCAGGAAAAATATTATCCAGATAAGAAAATCGGCATATTCCACCAGGATTTCGAGGCGCAGTATACAGTTACAACAGAATATGTAGAACGTACATTTAAAAGGCTGGAGGGCAGGGCTGAATTATACTGGGTCTGCCTTCCAATGGCAACAAGGACAGCACTAAGCAGTTATGAAATGTACTGGTTCCCATGGGATGATACCAAGAAGGACACATGGGTACGCCCTATGCCAGAACATCCATACGTTATTAATCTTGAAAATAATCCATTTACAACTTACCGTTATAAGATGCAGCAGGGTGACCTGGCAAAGCAGTTTAGCAGATGGTACAGGATTTCACATGGCAGTAAAAAAACCGTGTGCCTGCTTGGCATAAGGGCAGAAGAATCAATGCAGCGGTACAGCGGTATTTTAAATAAAAAATATGGTTATAAAGACAAGTGCTTTATAAGCAGGCAGTTTAAAAATGTATGGACAGCATCACCTATATATGACTGGCTGACAAGTGATGTATGGCACGCCAATTACCTTTTTGGATACGATTATAATAAACTCTATGACATGTACTATATGGCAGGGCTTAAACCTGACCAGATGCGTGTTGCTTCGCCATTTAATGACTATGCCAAAGACAGCCTTAATTTATACAGGGTGATTGACCCTGAAATATGGGCAAAGCTTATAGGGCGTGTAAGGGGCGCTAATTTTGGCGCAATTTATGGCAAGACAAAAGCACTGGGTTACAGGAACCTTTCACTGCCAGAAGGGCATACATGGGAATCATACACTAAATTTTTACTGGATACACTTCCAATACGGCTGCGCAATAATTATGTAAGGAAATTCCGTACTTCAATAGAGTTTTGGCATAAGACGGGCGGCGGGCTTGAAGAGAAAACAATAAAAGAGCTGGTTGAACATGGTTATAAAATAAAACGGAATGGTGTTTCAAATTATACCATTATGAAAAATTCAAGGGTTATATTTCTTGGAAGGATACCAGACCATACAGATGACATAAAATCATCAAAAGACCTCCCAAGCTGGAAAAGGATGTGTTACTGCATACTAAGGAATGACCATACCTGCCGTTTTATGGGTTTTGGTGTTTCAAGGGAGCAGAAGAAATATATAGATATACTGAAACAGAAATATATAAAAGCAGATGTCTAGGCTGTTTTTAAGTAAGTTTAATAAGAAACGGGGGTATTTTAACAGATAAAACAAACTTATAAAAGATTATAAATAAGTGCTGGCTTTTATAATTTATATTAGCAGAAGAAAGCAGTGGAAGAGATGATAAAAACAATCCGGGTAATGTTGCTTCCAAATAACAGGCAGAAAACTAAACTGTTCCAATATGCTGGTGCTGCAAGGTTTGCTTATAACTGGGCTTTAAACAGGGAACAGGAAAACTATAAAAATGGCGGGAAGTTTATTTCTGACGGGGATTTAAGAAAAGAATTTACCAGGTTAAAGAAAAAGGAAGAATATTCATGGTTAAATAATGTGTCAAATAATGTGGCTAAACAGGCAGTTAAAGATGCCTGTGATGCTTATAAGAAATTTTTTAAAGGGTTATCAAAATTTCCAAAGTTTAAAAGCAGGAAATATTCAGCCCCGTCATTTTACCAGGATAATGTAAAAATCCAGTTTACAGATACCCATGTAAAAGTTGAAGGGTTTGCAGTTTCCAAAAAGAAAAATAAACAGAAATTAAACTGGATAAGGCTTGCAGAACATGGACGTATACCAGCAGGAAATGTAAAGTATACTAATCCACGCATTAAGTATGACGGAGTAAACTGGTGGATAACAGTTGGTACAGGATATGAAGTTTCTGCTGTTATTCCATTAAATGATGGTACAGGCATTGATTTAGGTATTAAAGATTTAGCAGTATGTTCTGATGGACAAAAATACCAGAATATTAATAAAACACAAAAAGTTAAAAAACTAGACAGCCAGATATGCAGATGTTTTAATGTTTCACAGGTATTATATGAAAAGGATTACTTTGATGGAGAAAAAGTCTGTGCCAGCACTAATATTACATCAAAAGAGTATTCGATAGTGCCAATGGAAGCATTTGAGATATATTCTTTAACCTATTGTAGCAAGAAGTCCCCCACTTCTAAAGTGGTGGGATGAATTGCGTCCTGTTGTAGTTCTTGACAAATAGAAAATAATATATTACAATAAAATCAGTCGAAAAACAGGAAAGGCTGATAGACTTATGGAACTAGATAACAATGTTCATTCGGTATTTTTGTTATACTATCATCTTGTACTCGTTGTGAAATATAGAAGAAAAGTATTCGATGATGAAATTTCTGACAGAGCTAAAGAAATATTTGGGTATATTTCGCCAAATTACAATATAACCTTGCAGGAATGGAATCATGATAAAGACCATGTGCATATTCTGTTCAAGGCTCACCCCAAAAGTGAAATAAGCAAATTCATAAATGCATACAAAAGTGCAAGCAGCAGGCTTTTGAAGAAAGAATTTCCGCAAATAAGACAAAAGCTATGGAAAGAATATTTTTGGAGTCAAAGTTTTTGCTTGCTTACAACAGGCGGAGCACCTATTGAAGTAATTAAGAAATATATTGAAACACAAGGACAAGAAAACAGGCAAAAAAAGAGGTGAAAATAATGGCAAACAAAGCATATAAATTCAGAATATATCCGAACGCCGGGCAAAAGATTTTGTTTGCCAGGACATTTGGTTGCGTCAGATTTATCTATAATAAAATGCTGTCAGATAAAATTAAGTATTATGAAGAAACCAAACAAAAGCTAAACAATACTCCCGCACAATATAAGGCAGAATTTGGGTGGCTTAAAGAGGTTGACAGTCTGGCACTTGCCAACGCACAAATGAACCTGCAAAAAGCGTATAACAATTTTTTCAAAAGCCCTAAAGCCGGATTTCCGAAATTCAAATCAAAACACAAAAACAGAAATTCGTACACTACAAATAACCAAAAGGGTTCTGTATCCATTGAGAACGGCTGTATTAAATTGCCTAAAATTGGGTTTGTAAAGTTAAAACAACATCGTCAGATACCATCTGGTTATAAATTAAAGTCTGTTACGATAAGCCAAAATCCAAGTGGAAAATATTATGCAAGTATTCTGTTTGAGTACGAAAACCAAGTACAAGAACAGGATTTGCATAACTTTTTAGGATTGGATTTTTCAATGCACGAACTATACAAAGACAGTAACGGCAATGAACCTGCGTATCCAGAATACTACAGAAATGCCGAGAAAAAGCTGAAACGTGAACAACGTAAATTGTCACTTATGCAGAAAGGCTCTAAAAACCGTAATAAACAGCGTATCAGAGTAGCTAAAATGCACGAGAAAGCAGCTAATCAAAGAAAAAATTTTTTGCATAAACAGTCAAGGCAGATAGCCAATGCTTTTGATTGCGTGTGTATAGAAAATCTTGATATGAAAGCTATGGCACAATGCTTAAATTTTGGTAAGTCTGTTGCTGATAATGGCTGGGGGACATTTGTAACATTCTTGCAGTACAAACTTGAAGAATCAGGCAAAAAACTTGTAAAAGTTGATAAATTTTTCGCAAGCAGCCAGACTTGTAGTGTTTGTGGTTACAAAAACACGGCAACTAAAAATTTTAGTATTCGTGCATGGGATTGTCCGAAGTGTGGCACTCATCACGACAGGGATATAAATGCCGCAATAAATATCAAAAATGAGGGTATGCGTATTGTAAACGTATAGCCAATACATAAAAACCGTGGGACACACGGGGTTAGCTCGCTTATGCTTAGTACAATAGTACTATCGAACGAGAACCGACTGTTAGCTTTATGCTAAAGGAAGCCCTCACCTCTTTAGGTGGGGGAGGATGTCACACCATTGCAGGAATACAAAGAAATATATCCTTTCTTTAGATAAACATAATTATTATATGATGAATATTATTGATTACCTTATTGGAAATACGGACAGGCACTGGGGAAACTGGGGCGTGCTGGTGCGTAATTCTGATAATAAACCAGTAAGGCTGTATGATTTAATGGATTTTAACCAGTCATTTAATTCTTATGACAATATGGAAGGCTCTAACTGCCAGACAATGTTTGGGGAACATATTAACCAGAAAGAAGCAGCAATTAAATCTGTCAGGATAATTGGCTTAAACCAGATTAAAGAAGTGGATAAAAAATTTTTTAATGAACTGCCACAGTTTTATGAAATGTTCTGCAAAAGATTAGAACTGTTAAGGCTGGTAAAATAGCAGATTAACCTGGATAGGAGGGGGATTATGTTTTTTGCAGAAACCAGAAAGAAGTATTTTAATATAGTATTTTTAATTATAATTATTATTGGAGGGTTCTGGCTGTATTCTTCGCTTAAGCCAACAGCTTCTACCAGTTATGATTACTATAAATATAATTATTTCAAGCCTTTAAATGAAGCAGAATTTATATATTTTGAACTGGTATCTGACTATAAAAAAGGCATTACAACAGCCTTTATTGAACCAAAAGGAAATAAAATGTGGGGGACATATGAAAGAATACTAAATAATACTGAAAAAGAATATTTTCTTGAAGTGATTAAAAAAATTAATCCTTCCTATAAGAGTTCTGAAAAAATGAAAGATGTAAAAATAAATTTTTCGTATTCTGATATAAAACCATATCTAAAAGAACTGGAAGAAAAACTACATATATATTCCCTGTATTATACAGGGATGGATTCACCTGAAGATTATATTGAAGGAATTGGATATTTCAATCATAATTCACCATACCATGTATATACAGAATGTACCAGACGTTTTCACGGCAAAGAATACAAGGATGCTGTTAATGATTTCCAGCTGACATATAAAGACAGCATTTCTAATGGTTATTCATATGTATTTCTGGACAGCTGCGGGATAATTATGGGGTTTATTGCTATCATATATTCTTTTATGTCTTATACAGAAGAAAAAAGAAAAAATGTAAATGGGTATATATACACAGCAAATATAAATTCATCCAGGTATGTTTTATATAAATACCTGGCAGATACAATACCACTTATGCTTGCCAGTATTATATACAGCCTTCTTGGTGCTGCATGTTTTACATACTGGAACTATAAATTTAATTATGGGTATGATATAAGCATTATTCCATTTTTAATAAAGACCCCTGTTATAATTTTCCCAACTGTTTTAATAGTAACAGCTATTGGGCATTTTCTTGGAATATTATTTTGCTCTGAAACATTGAATGTAATTGCCCAGTTTATATTATTTTACCTGTCAATGGGGTATGGCATGAGTGATAAATTTAGAATTACATTGCTTATAAGGTATAGCAATTTTGATGATTACGCTTTTTATCTAAACCGCTCTGGAAATGTAATTCTGAACAGGGTTATAATAATATTATTATCAGTTATTTTAATTGGATTTACAGTTGTATTATTTAATTACAGAAGGGAACATGGAAGATTAATTAATTTAAAAAACATAAAAAAATCTGTTGTAAACTCCCTGCCTTTATCTTTTAAAAATATAATATTAAAAAAGAAAAAACAGGAAACAAAAGACTTTGTTACAAGAAGTGCTGGTTATTATATATTTAAACAGTCTGCAGGCAAAATGGTACTGTTATATATTCCTTACCTTTGTATAATATTGCCAATTATTATTTTCCAGAAAATGAATACATTTGATATTGCTACAACCGGGGAAAATATTTTTCTATTTGCGTCCATATTTTTATTTATAAGGCTTGGAAATATGGAGAAGGCTAATGGCACAGAAAGCTATATGTTTACTTCAAACTGCCCTTATCCCCTGGTATATATATCAAGAGTGGCATTAGCGGGTATTATTTTATTTATAATGGTGGAAATTCCTGTGTTATTTCTTTGCCTTGTAAACCATGTACCAGCAGGAAGGTGGTGTATTGGTGTATATCTAAGTTCATTATTTATTGGAATGTTTTCCTTGTTGATTACTGAAATTTCAGGGAGTTATTTAGCAGGGTACTTTTTATATATTATATATTACTTATTTGATATAGTTTCAGAGGGGAATATGCCATTAAGTATAACAGGTTATACTTACCATATGCAAAAGACCAAATTATATCTGGGAGTGGCAGTTGTTGTTATTTTTATTATATTATCATTTATTGCATATAACAAAGCAGAAGGAAGAAGGATATTAAGTAAAAATGAAGATAGAAATTAATAATCTTACAAAAGAGTATGATGAATTAATAGCCCTTAACGGTGTAAACATAACACTTTCAACTGGGATGTACGGGCTTCTTGGGGCTAATGGTGCAGGCAAATCAACTTTAATGAAAATTCTTGCAGGAATATTGGATAAAACTTCGGGTGAGATAAAGCTTGATGGCAATGTTATTAAAAAAACAGGACAGATAAGGAAATTAATTGGATATATACCACAGACTTTTTCTTTCTATCCAAATATGACGGTTTTTGAAATAATGGATTATTTTTCTGCATTAAATGGTGTTAAAGAAAACAGGAAAGAAAGAATTGGAAAGCTTCTTGAAATGACACACCTGACAGATAAAAGCAGGGCAAAGGTAAAGGAACTTTCAGGAGGGATGAAACAGCGGCTTGGCATTGCAGCAGCACTTGTTAAAGACCCGGACCTTCTGCTTGTTGATGAACCAACTGTAGGGCTTGACCCAAAGGAAAGGGTACATTTTAGCAATGTACTTATGAACTTCTCCAAAGACAAGATTATACTTCTTTCCTCGCATATAGTTTCAGATATAGAATCAACATGCGAAAACCTTGCTATTTTAAATTATGGCAATGCAATTTATAACGGAAGTAAAAAAGAATTACTTGATGAATGTAATGATAAGGTATGGGAGTTTACAACAAGCCTTGAAGAATCTGTTGCCTTAGAGGAGAATTTTTCTGTTTCGAGTAAGAACATTTACCACAATGGGGCAGTTTTAAGGGTGGTATCAGAAGAAAAACCTGCATATAGTGCAATAAATGTACCTCCTACACTTAATGATGCTTATATATACAAGATTGATGAAGATGATAAAAAATTTGAAGAGTCACAAAAAGCTGGTTAAAAGGATAAATAAATGGAAAAACAAAATATATCAGATAAAATTAAAATTGCAGTTATTGACAGCGGCATTGACAAAGCATTAAAAAGCAGTATTACAGAAATACGTAATTATACTAGTGAAGATGAATTTGATTTAAACGGACATGGTACATCTGCTTTTAATTATATTATGGGATATTGCCAGAACATAGATGTAATAATATGCAAAGTGCTTAACAGTTCTGGAAAATTCGGAAGCAGTCCGCTGGCAGCTGCATTAACAGATTTGCTTGATACCAATGTTAATATAATATGTATGCCACTTTCTTTTGCTGGTTTTGAAAATGGATATTCTGTAAATATAATACATAAATTACTGGAAGATTTAAATAAAGAAGGGGTAATTATAATATGCTCATATAAAAATGGCAGTAAAAATTCTTTTCCAGCATGTAACCAGTATGTGATTGGTGTTTATGGTGGTTATCTGGATAATAATTCAGTGTTCTGGTACAAAAACAGGAAAATGGTAACAAATATTTATCCAGAATGTATAAGAACATTAAATAATAAAAGATGTTTTTTCTCTGGCAATAGTAAAGCATGTGCTTTAGCAACAGTTATTGTAATAGAAATAATTAAAAAAAATAATAACAGATGTATAAACATATATGATAAATTATCAAGTTATACTAACCAGGCGGAATGGGAGTACAGCCAGATAAACCGTGATTTAGAAAGTATTTTTTGTTATTCTGGAATAAATGAACACAAAACCGTTAAAGAAAAAAACTTTTTTATAAAAAAAACAATAATTAATATATTAAAAAATTATGTAAAAGATGAATTTCTAGTTAAAACAGATAGAGAATTTGATAATGATTATTATAATCTTGTTAGCAATATGGACGAATTTATTAATTTAATTAGTAAAAAACTATCCATCAGAATTTCTGATAAAGATATTTTTCCACACGATTTTATTAATCTGGATTATTTAATTAGTGCAGTTAGCAGATGGGATAAAAATTATGAAAAAACTTAAAAATTATACCAGTAATTTAATTTTATGTATAAAAATTATGTTTACTATAAATCCAGCCAATTTCTTTCTGAAGTTATTTTGCTCTTTTATAGTACCTGTAATTTCACTTTTTATGGCATATTTAATGAAATGGATGCTTGATTATCTGGTAAATTATAATGAATCTATATTTTATAAAATAATAGAATTACTAGTTATATATTTTATATTGAAGGTGGTTAATATTATTATTACTAATATTGAACGTTATGCAGAGGAGGTTAATAACAGCAATATAAGACGTTATATTAATAATCTTATTATTACCCGGTGTACAGAACTGGATATATCAATATATGATGATGCCAGTGTATATAATGAAATACGGTATATAAACAACAATTATTATTCCATAAGCAAAATGACAGAGGGAACAATAGAAATTATATCTGCCATTGTTTCTTTTATATTAATTATAATAGTTGGATTTAATAAATTATATTTATATGCCGTTATAATGATAATTTCATGTCTGCCTGCAGGAATTGCAAAACTTAAATATACTAAATCTTTTTATGAACTTGGCGTAAACCAGATTAAGGATGAAAGAAGGATTGATTATTTAATTTCATTGATGCTGGATAAAAATTATTCACAGGAAATAAAGCATTATTCTTTAGGGAAAAGAATATATAAAAGCCATAAACAGGTATATAACAAGCTTTTTAATGATAGAAAATATATATTAAAGAAAAGCTTGTTTGTATCTTCTATATTATTGTTGCTTCCTGAAATTTGTTATTTGATAATTATGTTTTTAACTTCAAAGAAAATAACTGGGGGAGTTCTTACAATCGGTGATTTTTATTTATATCTTGAATTTTTAACACAAATATGGGGGAATGTAAACAGAATAACTTATGATGTTGATTCTTTATTTGAAGAAAATGGAAAGATATTTTTCTTAAAAGATTTCCTGGAAAAAAAGCCGGGTATTAAAAATGGAAAAAGAAAAATTAAAACAATAAATAGTATTAAGTTTACAGATGTATATTTTAAATATCCTTTTTCGGAAGAATATGTTATAAATAATGTAAGCTTTGAAATAAAATCAGGAGAAAATATAGCTATAGTTGGTGAGAATGGTTCAGGAAAATCTACAATTATAAAACTTTTATTAAGATATTATGATGCTACATCTGGAACAATATATATAAATAATACAAATATAAAAGAGTATGATATTACAGGATTAAGAAAATGTATAGGGTTATATTTCCAGAATAGTTATAATTATGCTTTTACTTTTCGGGAGAATATAACAGTTTCAAGAGATGGAGAAGAGGATAATGAAAAGATAAGGAAAGCTTTATCTGTTACGGGAACAGATAAGGTAATGCAGGAAAAAGGAGTTTCATTGGATGATTATGTTACTAAATTATTTGATGAAAATGGAACTGAGCTTTCTGGTGGTGAGCACCAGAGATTAGCTTTAAGCAGAACAGTTTACTCTGATGCGGGCTGGTTTATTTTTGATGAGCCTTCATCTGCGCTTGACCCTAAAATTGAATACGAATTTTTCCAAAGAATAAGGGAAGTTTCCAAAAATAAAACGATTATTTACATATCACACAGACTATCAAATATAACTTTTAGTGATAAGATTATAGTAATGGAGAAAGGAAAGATAACAGAATCTGGAAATATAGACCAGTTGATGTTTAATAAAGGAAAGTTTTATGAATTATATAACTATCAAAAAAGTTTTTTTAGCTAAACTGTATGTTATAATGTGTATACTTGCGTTACTAAAAATTCCTCTGCACATTAAGTTTATTTATTAATGCTTCCTGCAATACCTTTTGAGAAATCAATGCCATCTATATTATATTGTTTTACTTTCTCTAATGCTGTTCTCTGGATAGATGGTACAGGAATGTTTTCTTTGTTATCTTCTATTGAAATTCCTGGCAGTGGCATTGGCAAAGCATTAAAAAGCGGTATTACAGAAATACATAATCATACTCGTGAAGATGAATTTGATTTAAACGGACATGGTGCATCTGCTTTTAACCTCAAGGAAAATAGCCAGGGGAAGCAGGTGATGGGTAGTTCACATATTAAATAATTCATCAAAACCTGTTTTTAAATTTGGAAACATAACAAGCTGCAAATCCTTTTTATTTGCTTCTGTAATGGTTTTGTATAAATAAAAATATGTTGTTCCATCTTCACGTCCGTCATTCAGGTATATTTCTACCTGCTTTTTTCTCCAGTCAGTAATCCAGTATTCAGAAACCCCCACTTTCTGGTATATATCCATTTTTTCATTGCGGTCATATTTTTCTGTTGCATCAGATAAAACTTCCATAACCATACGTGGGATGCCGGTTAATGATACGTTTTTCCTGTCCTTTGTATTACAATTTATGGAAACATCAGGAATAACTATTTTATTATCATTTTCATGCCACTGGTATTGTACACCATCACCAAGTACACGGCATAAACTGTCTTTTATCTGTTTTCCAACCATAACCACAAAATTATTTATTACAAAAGAATGTTCAATAAAAGTGTTACTCATATCTTCTATATGTAATACATCCATTTATACCACCTCGCTTTTTTTATTATACCAGATAGTGCTATTTTTTCAAGTAGAATGTTTTTTTAATCCAGTCCTTGTAAGAATTGCCAGTAAGGTATATAATACTTGTAATATAATCTATTTAACATTTTATTTAGGAGGTTTTTATGAAACAAACACCAGTTAAAGGGACAAGGGATTACCTTCCAGATGAAGTACGGATACGTGATTATTTACAGTCTGTTATTTTAGAAACATATAAAGAGGCAGGTTTTGAACGGATTACAACACCTGTTATTGAAGATGCCATAAACCTTGATAAGAGTGAGGGCGGTGAAAACCTTAACCTGGTTTTCAGGATATTAAAGAGGGGGAAGAAGCTCTCTGATGTCCTTTCAGCCGGTGATATAATGGAGAAAGAACTTTCAGACCTGGGGTTAAGGTATGACCTTACACTGCCGCTTTCACGTTATTATGCCAATAACCGCAACAGCCTTATGTCACCTTTTAAAGTAATACAGATGGACAGGGTGTACAGGGCAGAACGTCCGCAGAAAGGACGCCTGCGTGAGTTTATGCAGTGTGATATTGACATTATTGGCAATGATTCATATGAAGCAGAAGTGGAACTTATTTTAATTACAACAAAAGCGCTTGAAAGGACCGGGATTAAGAATTATAAAGTAAAAATAAATGACAGGCGCATACTTAAAGGCATATTTGCATATTCAGGATTTAATGAATGTGATTATGAAAAACTTGCAATAATATTTGATAAGCTTGATAAAATTGGCATTAATGGCATAAAAGAAGAACTTGCAAATGGCGGTTTTGATAAAGAGGCTGTGGACAAGTTTATCCTGCTTTTTGAGGAAGAAAAGCTGTCGCTTGCTTCAGTTGCAAATATCTGTGATGCAGCTTTTGTACAGGATATACAGAAAATAGCGGATACAGTCCAAGAAGTAACAGAAGGAAAAGTTATTGTGGAATTTACCCCTTCATTAGTCCGTGGACAGGGTTATTATACAGGGGCAGTATTTGAGGTAGAAGCAGAAGGATATAGTGGTGCAGTTGCAGGCGGCGGCCGTTATGACAACCTTATTGGCAAGTTTTTAAATGAAGATATTCCTGCGGTTGGTTTTTCAATAGGTTTTGAAAGAATATTTGAGATACTTATGGAGAATAAATATGATATACCTGGGCAGAAGAAATTAATTGCAGTATTTTATAACAGTGAAGACTATGCCAGTGCGCTTTCCTATGCGGAAGGGCTTAGGAAAGATTACAGGGTTTCTGTAATTGCAAGGCCTAAGAAATTCGGGAAGTTCCTTAATAAGCTTGAACAGCAGGGATTTAACGGTTTTGCTGTATATGGGCAGGATGATGGTGTTAAGTTATTTGGTGTTTAAGTATAATAAAATTTTTTACTACTATTTACTATTTATGTTATAAGAAATGTGGCATGGGAGATTAATATGGCAGTTAAGGCAGCAGAAATAAAACTGGATTTTGTCTTTACCAGCGGGGGTTTTATTTTAGATATATGTGATGGCTGGGAGAAAAGCAGTGACAGCAAAGTTATAAAACAGTTTTTTGAAGACAAATATCTGGCATTGTATAACATGGGGCTTTCGGGCAAACCAGAAAAAAGCAGCATGGCAGCAGGCTTTTTATATTTTGTGGCAGATACATTTTTTAAGGAGCTTGTAAAAATCCCGGAACTTGAGCTTGTAAGGGAAAATGTAATGTTTGTACCTGGTAGCGGTGTATATGGGAAATTGCTCCAGGCTGTGCCTTTTGTAACAGGACAGGAATTTATTACAGAAGAATGGATACAGAATATATTTTCAAAGCTTCTGGCTGTATTTGCAAAAGAAATACCATTATATAATGGCACAGTGGAGATGTATTTTACAGAGAAAAACCAGCATCTGCGTGTGCCGGAACGGATATTTTTCCATCTTGTTGAAAATAAAGATGAAGACTATCCATTTGCGTTTATGGCAACTTATGCAGCAAAGAAGGAAGACGGGAGTGTACAGCATGTACCATTGGAGTATGCGTTGTATGAGTATAAGACAGACAAGGAAAAGCTTTTATCCCTTCTGTCATGCCTTGAAAAAGCAGCAGATGTTTCAAGGCTTATTGCACAATTTATGCAGAGTGGTGAGCTTTTCCACCCTTTACGTATAACGGCAGACGAGGCGTATAGTTTCTTAAAAGATGTGGCTGCCATTGAAGATGCCGGCATTCTGTGCAGGATTCCAAACTGGTGGAAGAAGAAATCTTCTACAGTTTCCCTTTCTATAAAGCTCGGGGAGAATAAGCCTTCAGTCCTGGGGCTTGATACGATTATATCAGTAAAACCTGAATTTGTAGTTGACGGGGTTAAGCTTTCAAAAGAAGATATTAAAATGCTTATGGTACAGACAAAGGGGCTTGCATTTATTAAAGGTAAATGGGTTGAAGCAGACCGGGACAGGATTAAAAAGCTGATAGAAGACATAAAGAGGCTTCCTTCTTCGCTTACCCTTATGGAGGCTTTAAGGCTGGAACTTGGGGAAGATGGCAAGAATGCTGATACAGGCGCGCTGGTTACTAATGGCAGATGGCTTTCGGGGCTGCTTGGGAGTTTAAGAGAACCAGGGAAACTTGAAAAAGCCAGTGTGCCAGAAACTTTAAATGCAACGCTGCGCCCTTACCAGAAGGATGGCTATATATGGCTGGATTATATGTACAGGCTTGGTTTTGGCGCATGCCTTGCAGATGATATGGGACTTGGAAAGACAGTACAGGTACTGGCGTTTTTAGAGAAACTAAGAAGTGAAAAAGAAGATGCAAGGGTTTTATTAATAGTCCCTGCTTCACTTGTAGAAAACTGGCACAGTGAGATAGAGAAATTTGCACCAGGAACCAGTTTTTTTATACTTCATGGGAAATCCTCTAAAGAGCTTGAAGAAGAGCTGCCAGATAATAAGGCTTTCCTTACAATAACTACTTATAACATGGTGGCAAGAATACAGGCTTTATGTAGTATTAACTGGGAGTGCATTATACTTGATGAGGCACAGGCAATTAAAAATGCACTGGCAAAACAGACAAAACAGATTAAAATGCTTAATGGGCGCATGAAAATTGCAATGACTGGCACGCCTATTGAAAATGATTTAATGAACCTCTGGTCTTTATATGACTTTTTGAATAAAGGTCTTATGGGGACTTCAAAGGAATTTAAAAGCTTTATAAAGGGGCTTGAGGAACACCAGGAAAGATACAGGAAGCTTAAAGAGATGGCAGGCCCGTTTATGCTTAGAAGGCTTAAAACAGATAAAAATATTATTTCTGACCTTCCTGGTAAAACAGAGATAACGGATTATGCAAGCCTTGGCAAAAAGCAGATAGTCCTTTACCGCAAGATTGTAAAAGAACTGGAATCAAAGCTTGCAGGTACAGAGGGGATTGAAAGGAAAGGGCTTGTGCTGTCAACAATTACAAAGCTTAAACAGGTATGCAACCATCCATGCCAGTATCTTGGACAGGATAATTTTACAGAAACAGAAAGCGGCAAACTGGAGCTTTTAAGGGAGATATGTGAAACAATTTATGAGAAGCGTGAGCGTGTGCTTGTATTTACACAATATAAAGAGATTACAGGCATGCTTGCAGGCTTTCTTGAAAAGATTTTCCACAGGAAGGGCAGGATAATACATGGCAGCATTTCCACAGCAAAGAGAGGCAGGATAGTAGAAGAATTCCAGTCAGAGGAGTATATACCATTCCTTGTGCTTTCAACAAGGGCAGGCGGTACAGGTTTAAACCTTACTAAGGCAAACCATGTAATACATTTTGACAGGTGGTGGAACCCGGCTGTGGAGAACCAGGCAACAGACAGGGCGTTCCGTATCGGCCAGGTTAAAAATGTGATAGTACATAAATTTGTATGTAAAGGGACTATTGAAGAAAAGATAGATGAACTGATACAGTCTAAAAAAGACCTTGCAGAAAATGTTATTGGCCAGAACGGGGGAAACTTTATTACAGAGTTTGATAATGACACATTAATTAAAATGCTAAAATTAAGCTGACAGCCTGTCTTATAAACTACGTATTTACAGGGGGTATGGTACATATGGGCGGATACTGGGATATGGGCTATTACAGGCAGCCTACAGTGGCAGAAATAAGAAACAGTGCAGAGGAATGTATAAGAAAAGCCAGAAAAAGGGGTGAGGACTGGGAGCCTGTAGTGATTGACGGGAAAAAGATTGTTAAAAACTGGTGGGGACAGGCATGGTGCACTAACCTTGAACGTTATGCAGATTATTGGAACCGCCTTGAAAGGGGAAGGCGGTATGTAAGGGCAGGTGCAGTAACAGACCTTAAAATACAAGGCGGCAAAGTTGCCGCAAAAGTTATTGGGAGCAGCAGCCGTCCATATAATATAGATATAAGCATAAACCCGCTGGAAGAAAAAAAGATGCAGAAAGTAATTAAACAGTGCAATGGAAGGCTTAAAAATGCAGAAGACCTTCTGTCTGGAAAGTTTCCATCTGATATGGAGGAAATACTTCTTGAAAAGGGCATGTTCTTTCCATCACCAGATGAAATAAAATTTAACTGCAGCTGTCCTGACTGGGCAGATATGTGCAAACATGTGGCAGCAGTGCTTTATGGCGTTGGTGCAAGGCTTGACACCAGCCCGGTGCTTTTCTTTAAACTAAGGGGGATTGATATAGAAGAATTTGTTAATGCAACAGTTGTAAACCGTGTAGAAAAGATGCTTGCCAATGCAGGCATAAAAAGCAGCCGTGTTATGGATAAAAGCATGGCGGAAGGGCTTTTTGGCGTATTTTAAGAATGGAGGTTTTATATATGGAGAAAAAACATAGTAAAAAATATTTAAAATGCAGGAGAATTGCAATTTCTGCTTTAACAGCAGCCACAGTATTCGGGGCTTTATCTGCAAACCATGTATTTGCGGGCAAAACCACAGAGTTAAATAATAAAAAACTCGAAATTACAGAAGGAAGTTACAAGATATTAAAACTTAACGGTACAGATAAAAAAGTGAAGTGGAGCATAAAAAAAGGGAAAGATATTGTAACCCTTAAAAATGCAAAGGCAAACAGTGTTAAAATATATGGCGAAAAAGAAGGCAGTGCAAAAGTACAGGCAAAGTTTAAGGGCAAGGCTTATACATGCAGCATAAAAGTAAAAGCAAAAGAATTACAAGACCCTTCTTATGAACAGAAAGAGCCAGATGTAACAGACACGCCACAAAATACCACTGTACCAGGACAGGACGGGGAAAAGCAGCAGGGAATGGGCAAAGAATGGGAAGCAATAACTGGTTTTGGTTCAAGGCTTCTGCAGGATTTATGGGAAGAAGATGACAATGTAATGGTTTCGCCAGTTTCCATATTTAATGCACTGGCTATGACAGCTAATGGCGCAAAGGGCAGGACGCTGGAACAGTTTGAAAATTTATTTGGCATGGATATGGAGGAGTGCAATAATTATCTTAAATCATATAACAGCTCCCTTCCTTCAGGGGATAAATATAAATTAAGTTCTGCTAATTCAATCTGGATTGATGAAAAGGATACTTTTAAAGCAGAACCAGGATTTATAAAGAAAAACCAGGATTTATTCGGGGCAGAAATATATAATTCAAGGTTTAGTGACAGAACAGCTGGCGAGATAAATAACTGGGTAAATAAAAATACAGACGGGATGATTAAAGAAATTATAGATGAAGTCCCTGATAATGCAAGGATGTATTTAATCAATGCCCTTGCGTTTGATGCAGAATGGGAAGAAGTTTACAGTGAAAATGCTGTAGTTAATGGCAAGTTTACAAAGGAAGACGGGGAAAAAGAGGATGTTCCATTAATGTATTCTGAAGAAGGGACATATATAGAAGATAATAATACTACAGGATTTATAAAATATTATGCAGATTCCAAATATGCTTTTATAGGACTTCTTCCAAAAGAAGGAACACGCATGGAAGATTATTTAAAGAGCCTTGATGCAGGGAAGCTTGGAAAACTTATTGCTGGCAGAAGAAAAGTAAAAGTTAATGCAGCGCTTCCAAAGTTTAAATCTGAATATTCAGAAGAGCTTAAAGAAACACTGCAGAAAATGGGTCTTACAGAAGCATTTGACAGTGTAAATGCAGATTTAACAGGTGTTGGAAGTGCTTTAAATGATAATCTTTATATAGATGATGTGCTCCATAAAACATTTATTGAAGTTGACGAAAGAGGAACAAAAGCAGGTGCTGCAACAGCTGTTATGATGGCATGTGGTGCAGTTATTGATGAAGAAGTAAAGACAGTTTACCTTGACAGGCCTTTTGTATATATAATTGCAGACTGTGATTCATGGCTTCCTGCATTTTATGGCATTGTACAAGAAATAGATGATTAGGGTTTTCTGCTGTATAAGACGGCAAAGAAATGAGGGCTATTTTGATGAAGAAATGGAATACAGTTCTTGGCAAAGTTACCATATGTGTATGTGAAATTATAGTTGGCATACTGCTGATGGCTGACCCGGTTGTATTTACAGCAGGGATTATTACAGCAGCAGGCATTCTTTTGTTATTAACAGGGGCATTTACAATACTGCGCTATTTCCGTATGAACCCTTTACAGGCACAATTAGAACAGGGGCTTGTAAAGGGGATATGTGCCATTCTTTGCGGGCTGCTTTGCATATTTAAAAGAGAATGGATTATTACAACATTCCCGCTCCTTACAGTTTTATATGGATTAATCATACTTTTTACAGGCATTATGAGGGTACAGTGGGCTGTGGATATGATGCGCATAAAAAAAGAACAATGGCAGATGGCAGGGGCGGGGGCTGCCGTTTCAATAGTCCTTGCAGCAGTAATACTGTTAAATCCTTTTAAAACAACAGTAGTTCTGTGGAGATTCGTTGCTGTATCAATGATTATAGGTGCAGTTATGGATCTTGTTATACTTGTTTTTATAAAACAGGGCAATAAAGAATATGAAGAACAGAACAATAAAACAGATATTATGTAGGGCAATATTATTTAGTCCAGGGAATGGAAGTTAAAGTATTATGGGCTGGCAAAATGGTTAAATATTATATACAGGGGGGGTGGAACAATGACTGATTTATCAGGAAAAAAAGAGATGGTATGGGAAAAAATGGTGGAATTATTTCCTGGACTATGGGTATTTGTAACTGATTGTCAACTACCCATCCCTAAAGGGAATGGGCTTGTAAGGTAAGCCCATAGTTGACTAGCCTAAGTCTTAAGCGACTACGTTAGGTAAGAATAACGGTTAATATTCTATTAACCAATATATATAGTTACCTGTGGATATAATGCCAAGTCCGCAGCTCTAAGGACAGTGGTTAAACAGTTCTGATGGGTAGGAACAGTGCTGCTATCAAAAAACCTTACCATAACTTTGGCGATGGCATACGACAGGGTATTACTCTGAATTACCTAAAAAGTGAGGTATTATTATGGTTTATGTATTAAATAAAAATGGTATTCCACTTATGCCAACGAAACGTCATGGCAAAGTGAGAGGAATGTTAAAAAATGGACAGGCAAAAGTTGTAAAAAGATGTCCATTCACAATACAGTTACTGTATGATACTACAAATTATACACAGCCAGTTAATTTAGGAATAGATGCAGGAAG
>CAJTOK010000047.1 GCA_910577825.1 uncultured Lachnospiraceae bacterium
GCAATTCATCCCACCACTTTAGAAGTGGGGGACTTCTTGCTACAATAGGTTAAACAGGTTTCTGGAAGCACAAGAGAAAAATTACGGGACTGCCCTGTCTGAAATCCGTTCAGGGCAGAAGCGGAGCCACTGGATATGGTATATATTCCCGCAGGCCAGGGGCTTAGGATTTAGCTATACATCAGAGTTTTATGGCATAGATGGTCTGGCAGAAGCAAAGGCATATATTGGGAACAGGCTGCTGCGGGAACGGCTGGTGGAAGCCAGTGAGGCACTTCTTGCCCTGGAGCAGTCTGATGCTGGTTATGTGATGGGATATCCCGATGATTTAAAACTCCGTTCGTCTATGACACTGTTTGCTGAAGCTGCCCCAGAAATGGATGTGTTCCAGAGGGTGCTTGATAAGTTCTTTGGCGGGGAGAAGGACCAGAAAACTTTAGACTTGCTGGCATCCTTTTTAACTTAATAGGCCACACCATCAATTTGTGGTTTTTCCTGCGATATAACAGATACAACTACCCTGTGCGGCAGGCATACAAGGGTTTCGCCATTATATTTTATTTTCTTTTGTTTCTGGCATAATTTGTCAGGACAGTCTGCATCAATAATGGATGCGTAGCCGTTTTTTATTTGCAAAGTATTAGTTCCATTATTATATCCATTTATTATTATTGTAGTATCACTGGCAAGAGGGAGTGTATTAATAATCCTGCCATCTGCAGTAATCTGTACAGAAGTTCCTGGATTGTGGAAGAATAAGTTATAACAGGTAAAAATTAATACTGCTGTTATAAGGAATGTGGCTGTTAAAATAATATCCCCCCGCCTGATTGTGGTTTTTTTAGTATTTTTTTTCATTACAGGGCTGGTGATTCCTTTCTGTTCCAAATATATAATAAATAACAATAGTTTAGCATATTGCCATGGTAATTTCCAGTAGACTGCAGCTTGTTTTATAATATACTGGCGTTATGGATATTTTTGTCATTATGCACAAAAAATCAAAAAAAATATATTAGAAATTACAATAAATGAATGGTTGACTAACCATATATTAATAGAATATACTTTTTTTGACTATATAATATTTTGATTTACAAAGCAAGACCGGGGAATGGCAGCGCTGCAGGCGCTGTTTATGGATTTGCTTATTAGGGAAAACAGGATGGATAAAGCTTTAGAAACAATTAATTCAGAACTTGTCTGGATTTTTGATAATGTCTTGCATATTGAGGCTGTTTCAGTTGCAGAGGAATATAATGGCAAGCTGTCCATGACAGAGGTCCATACGATTGCAGCGATTGGGACGGGAGACCATAGAAGCATGGGTGAAGTTGCCAGTACACTGCATATAACGGTTGGTACGCTGACTGTTGCAATCAATAATCTTGTCAAAAAAGGGTATGCCAGAAGGTATAAAAGTGAAAAAGACAGAAGAATTGTGAAAGTTGGTTTGACTAAACAGGGTAAAAAAGTATATTATATACATGAGAAATTCCATGCGGATATGGTAGATGCCATGACAAACGGGCTTAGTGGCAGCGATATGGATATATTGGCAAAGGTTTTGTCAAACCTTAATGAATTTGTGGCACAGAAGGAGTGCCGTTAAGTACCAGATAGGAGTAATGTTATGACAACAAGAATAATTGCTACAGGGGCATATGCACCTGTACAGGTTATCACTAATGATGACATGGCCAATGTGGTTGATACAAGTGATGAATGGATAACACAGCGTACAGGAATAAAAGAAAGACATATATCGTCAGGAGAGAATACCTCTGCACTTGCAGTTAATACAGCCAGGCAGCTTCTTGAAAGGGCAGGCAGGAAAGCCGGGGATATAGATTTAATAATTGTAGCAACAGTTACAGCAGATTACAGCACACCTTCTGTTGGATGTATAGTACAGAAAGAACTTGGTGCATCAAATGCAGTTGCGTTTGATGTTACAGCTGCATGCAGCGGTTTTATGTTTGCATTAAGTATTGCAGATAAATACATAAAGGCAGGCATGTATAATAATGCAATAGTAATAGGCGCTGAAACGCTTTCAAAGATTGTTGACTGGTCTGACCGTTCTACCTGCGTGCTTTTTGGTGATGGTGCAGGCGGGGCATATGTTGAAAAATCAGAAACATATGGCATAATAGAAGAAGAAATTGGTTCAAAAGGTGAATTATATGATATACTTACAGGGGGGTATACAGACTGTGCCAATATATTTAATGGCAAGGAGAAAGAGGACTCTTTGTGGTATGTTAATATGAATGGCAGGGAAGTCTTTAAATTTGCTACAAAGTCAGTGGTAAAAAGTGTGGAAAGAGTCCTGTCTGGTGCAGGAGTGGCAGCGGAAGATATTAAATATGTTATACCACACCAGGCAAATACAAGGATTGTAGATATAATTTCTAATAAACTCAGGATTCCGCATGAAAAGTTTTATATGAATATAGACAGGTATGGAAATACTTCTTCAGCAAGTATTCCTATAGCCCTTAATGAATTAAATGAAAAAGGGTTAATTGAAAGGGGCGACAAAGTCCTGCTGACAGGTTTTGGCGGCGGGATGACATGGGGGACCATGCTTGTTTCATGGTAGTATGTTCCGCTGTTCCAGGTTTATTTGCAGCAGCGTGGCCATATATTTAATAATTTAATTTTAGGAGGAAAAAATTATGGTATTTGAGAAAATCAGGGAGATTATTGCAGAGCAGACAGGCAAGGATGAAGAAGAGATTACATTGGATACAAATGTAAAAGATGATTTAGATGCAGATTCTTTAGACCTTTTCCAGATTATTAATGATATTGAAGATGAGTTTGATATCTCTGTAGAAGACCCAGAAGCTATTGTTACTGTTAAAGATATAGTTGATTTTGTTGAAAGTCATAAGAATTAGGAAGTAAAGTTGTCTGGCGGTACCGGTGTTTTTTCCCGGTGCATGCCAGACAATTCCATAATATTGGAGGGGGAACAGATGAAAACTGTCTTTATGTTCAGCGGCCAGGGTGCACAGTATGCTGGTATGGGGAAAGATTTATACAATAATTATACAGCTGCAAAGGAAATATTTGACCAGGCAGATGAAGTGCTTGGTTATTCTATAAAGGATATTTGTTTTAATGATGAAAAGAAACTGGGGGATACGGAATTTGCACAGCCTGCAATATTAACTATGGGCATTGCCGCCATGAAAGTATTAGAAGAACGTGGCGTGCGTGCAGATATGGCAGCAGGGCTAAGCCTTGGTGAATATTCTGCATATGTTGCAAGCGGTGCAATGGACTTTAAAGAGGCAGTTGCCCTTGTCCAGAAAAGAGGAAAATTCATGGCAGAAGCAGTACCAAATGGTGAAGGTGCTATGTATGCCATTATAGGATTAGATACAAAGTTAGTAGAAGATGCCTGTAAAGAAGCTGTGGATGCAGGGCTTGGGCTTGCAGTGCCAGCGAATTATAATGCACCAGGACAGATAGTAATTGCAGGCAAAACAGAGGCAGTGGCAAAAGCAGCAGAACTTGCAAAAGAAAAAGGTGCAAAGATGGCGGTAAGGCTTAAAGTAAGTGGGCCGTTCCATACAGAGCTTCTTATGCCGGCAGCAGAAAAGCTCAAAGCAGAGCTTGAAAAACTAACAATTTCACCTATGAAGATACCAGTATTTACAAATGTAAATGCAGAAATAGTACAGTCAGAAAATGATATTATACCAATATTAACAAAACAGATATGCTGTCCTGTAAGATGGGAACAGATTGTACGCAATATGGGTGAAAAAGGTGCAGACACATTTATTGAATTAGGACCTGGAAAGACTTTATGCGGATTTGTTAAACGTATATTAAAAGGTGTTGTTAATGTAAATGTTGAGGATACATCTACGCTTGAAAAAGCGCTTGACAAACTTAATTCATAAATAATAATTTTTAGCCGGGCCGTAAAGCCGGTGTTATATGGAGATTAATATGTTAAATGGAAAAACAGCAGTAGTGACAGGTGCTGCAAAAGGTATAGGAAAAGCGGTTGCCCTTGCATTTGCAAAAGAAGGCTGCAATATTGTGCTTAATTACCACAGTACACTGCCTGATGGCGTAGTTAGCGGAATTGAAGCCTGTGGTGTCCGCTGCCTTCCTGTAAAAGGGGATGTTGCGGATTTTGAATTTGCAGCAGGGCTTGTTAAAGATGTAAAAAAAGAGTTTGGCACACTTGATGTACTTGTAAATAATGCAGGGATTACAAGGGATATGCTGCTTATGCGTATGTCAGAGGAGCAGTTTGACCAGGTTATAAATACAAATCTTAAAGGTACATTTAATATGGTGCGCCATGCAAGCAGCCTTATGCTTAAACAGCGCAGCGGTGCTATTATTAATATGGCGTCAGTATCAGGTGTTACAGGGAATGTTGGACAGGCTAATTATGCTGCATCCAAGGCCGGTGTAATCGGGCTTACAAAGTCCGCTGCCAGGGAACTTGCACAGCGTGGCGTTACATGCAATGCAATAGCGCCTGGTTTTATTGAAACTGATATGACAGATGTACTGGGTGAGGATATTAAGCAGGGAATGCTTGCTTCTATCCCACTTAAACGTTATGGAAGTGTAGAGGATGTTGCCAGTGCAGCAGTATTTTTAGCAAAGAACACATATATCACGGGCCAGGTGCTTAATGTAGATGGCGGCATGGTTATGTGACAGTGCAGAAACGAGGTTTTAAATGTCTAGAAGATGTGTTATTACAGGAATGGGTGCAGTTACCCCGCTTGGAAGCACAGTTGCTTCATTCTGGGAGGGAATAAAGAATGGCGTGTGCGGTATAGGAAAGATTACAAAATTTGATACAACGGATTATAAGGTTAAGATTGGTGCAGAAGTTAAAGATTTTGACGCTGAAAAGTATATGGGCAAAAAGGATATAAAAAGAAATGATTTATATTCAGTTTATGCAATGGCAGCAGCGGCACAGGCTATGGAGGACAGCGGCCTTAAGCTTGAAGGGGAAGATGCGTTAAGGGCAGGTGTTATTGTTGGTTCAGGCATCGGGGGGCTTATGACAATGCAGGAACAGGTAATACGCCTTAATGAAAAAGGCCCTTCGAGGGTTTCACCACTCTTTATACCTATGACAATCGGGAATATGGCAGCAGGAAATATTGCTATACAGTATGGTGCCAGAGGTGCATGTGAAAATA
The DNA here is from genome assembly GCA_910577825.1 of uncultured Lachnospiraceae bacterium. Taxonomy (GTDB): domain Bacteria; phylum Bacillota; class Clostridia; order Lachnospirales; family Lachnospiraceae; genus Butyribacter. Next base: position 5,196 of record CAJTOK010000047.1, read on the forward strand.
TAGTTACAGCATGTTCAACAAGTACACATTCTATTGGTGCAGCATTCAGGGATATTAAGCATGGGTATCTTGATATATGTATAGCTGGCGGTGCAGAAGCATCTTTATGTGAAATTGGCATTGCAGGGTTTACAAACCTTACAGCACTTTCAACAAATGAAGACCCGTTAAGTGCATGCAGGCCTTTTGACAAAGACAGGGACGGCTTTGTTATGGGTGATGGTGCAGGAATATTAATCCTTGAAGAACTGGAACATGCACTTGCACGCAATGCTAAAATTTATGGTGAAATAACCGGCTTTGGCTCAACCTGTGACGCATATCATATGACAGCCCCTTCCCCTGACGGTTCAGGTGCAGCAAGGGCTATGAAGCTTGCAATGGAAGAATCTGGAATAACTCCTGCTGATGTATCATATATTAATGCGCATGGAACAAGTACACATGCCAATGAGGCTGCAGAAACAGCTGCAATAAAACTTGCATTTGGTGATGAGGCATATAAAACCCCGGTAAGTTCAACTAAATCAATGACAGGACATCTGCTTGGTGCAGCAGGGGCTGTTGAAGCCATTGTCTGCTTAAAAGCCCTTGAAGAAGGGTTCCTGCCGCCGACAATTAATTACCATACCCCTGATGAAGAATGTGACCTTGATTATATTCCAAATACTGGCAGGAAAGTTAGTAATGCCGTTTACGCATTGTCAAATACATTTGGCTTTGGAGGGCATAATGGTGTGCTTTGTTTTAAAAAATGGGATAATTAAAAGGGAGGGGCATTAGTATGAAGTTTGAAGAAGTAAAAGAACTTATTGCCATATTTGAAGAAACAGACCTTAATGATATGGAAGTGCAGCTTGACAATGCAGTAGTCCGCCTTAACAGGGGCAGGGCAGTCCATATGCCGGCAATACCGCAGCCGCCAGTGTTCCAGGCACAGGGGGCAGAAACTGTATTTATGGCAGGCAAAGCAAATGCCCCGGCAACTGCTGCTTTTCCTGCAGGCGGCAGTTTATCCATGGAACAGATGGATAAGGCCATGGGAGGGGCTGGTACAGAGGAGAAGGCAAAGGAAGATGGAAAAAGTGGCGGGAAGTTTATAAAAGCACCTATTGTCGGTACATTTTACCAGAGTGCCTCACCAGAGAAGCCACCTTATGTAAATGTGGGTGATACAGTTTCAAAAGGCGATATTGTATGTATAATTGAAGCCATGAAATTTATGAATGAAGTTACAAGTGAAGAGAATGGAAAGATTGCAGAAGTCCTTGTTGAAGACGGGCAGTTTGTGGAATTTGGAGAACCACTTTTCAGGCTGGAATAAAGTATAAAAAGGAAGAGGTATATTTATATGGCAATGGATATAAAAGAGATAATGGAAATTATCCCACACAGGCAGCCGTTCCTCCTGCTTGACAGGATAGAGGAGATTGTGGAAGGCAAATCTGTTACAGCTATTAAGAATGTAACATATAATGAACCATTTTTTGCAGGGCATTTCCCGGAAGAACCAGTTATGCCAGGTGTGCTTGTGGTTGAAGCAATGGCACAGGCGGGGGCAGTTGCAATACTTTCAATGGAAGATTTCAAAGGAAAGACTGCATATTTTGGTGGAATTAAAAATGCTAAATTTAAGAAAAAAATAGTTCCAGGTGATACACTGCGTCTTGAAGTCCAGATAGAAAAATTAAAGAAAAATGCGGGAATTGGGCAAGGTGTTGCTTATGTTGGTGACAAAGTGGCTGCCCAGGCAGAACTTGTATTTATGATTGGTTAGCGGAGGTCCTGGCGGCCGCTTGATTGGAGGGGTATATGTTTGACAAGATTTTAATTGCCAACCGCGGTGAGATTGCAGTACGTATAATCAGGGCATGCCGTGAAATGGGGATTAAGACGGTAGCAGTATTTTCTGAGCCCGACAGGGAGGCACTCCATACACAGCTTGCAGATGAAGCTGTGTGTATTGGTTCTGCAAAAGTACCAGACAGTTATCTTAATATGAATAATATAATATGTGCGGCTGTTGAGAAAAAAGCACAGGCAATACACCCTGGTTTTGGTTTTCTTTCAGAGAACAGTACATTTGCGGCTATGTGTGAGGAGTGCAATATAAAGTTTATCGGGCCTTCTGCCAGTGTAATTGATGCACTTGGCAATAAGTCCAATGCAAGAGATATGATGATAAAGGCAGGTGTGCCTGTGATACCTGGAAGTGACGGGGTGGTTGCGGATACCAGCCAGGCGCATGAAGTGGCTAAGAAACTGGGATACCCTGTAATGGTAAAAGCATCTGCCGGCGGCGGCGGAAAAGGCATAAGGATAGTACGTTCTGAAGAAGAACTTGATGAGGCTTTTGAATCTGCCAGAAGTGAAACAGTTAAAGCCTTTGGTGATGACAAGATGTATATGGAAAAGCTTGTTGAGAATGCAAGGCATGTGGAAGTACAGATATTAGGTGATGCACATGGCAATGTATTGCATCTTGGGGAAAGGGACTGTTCATTACAGAGAAAGAACCAGAAAGTGCTTGAAGAAGCGCCATGTCCTGTCTTGTCTGGTGCAGTACGTGAAAAAATGTGCCATTCTGCTGTGCTTGCTGCCAAAGCGGCAGGATACCAGAGTGCAGGTACTATAGAATTTCTGTATGATGAAGCCACACAGAATTATTATTTTATGGAGATGAACACACGTATCCAGGTAGAGCACCCGGTTACAGAGATGGTTACAGGTGTTGACATTGTAAAAGAACAGATTAATATAGCTGATGGAAAGAAACTTTCATTAAACCAGAAAGATATTAAAATAAACGGGCATGCTATTGAATGCAGGATTAATGCAGAAAACCCGTCACGTAATTTTGCACCATGCCCAGGGCTTATTGATTATCTGCTTATCCCGGCAGGAGGCCTTGGGGTACGTGTAGACACAGCAGTATATGAGGGCTATGAGATACCGCCTTTTTATGACTCCATGATAGCCAAGGTCATTGTCCATGGAAAGGACAGGAAAGAGGCAATCTCGAAGATGAAACGTGCATTATATGAATTTATTATAGACGGGATTGATACTAATATAGAGTTCCAGAATAATATATTGAATAATCCGGATTACCAGAAGGGTAATTTTAATACTTCATTTTTAGAATCTTTTTTAGCAGAGAGGAAGGAATGATGCCATGAATTTATTTGGTAAAAAAAGTTATTTTTCATTAGATGGCAGCGATGATAAAAAGAAGAATGACAGGAGAAAGAAGCGGAATGAGCCATCTATACCTGATGGGATGTGGATTAAATGTAATACATGTAAATCCATAATTTATAAAAAAGAAGTTACAGAGTATAAATTATGCCCTGACTGTGATGCACATTTCCGTATGAACCCGGAAGAAAGGATTGCCATTACATGTGATGAAGGAAGTTTTACAGAACTTGACAGTAACATGAAGCCAAAGAACCCTATGAGGTATCCAGGATATGATGAAGTTATAGAAAATGCACAAAAAAAATCTGGCATACCAGAGGCAGTTGTAACAGGCCATGCTAAAATTGACGGCTATGAAGTAGTCCTTGCTATAATGGACAGCCATTTTATGATGGGAAGCATGGGTTCAGTAGTTGGTGAAAAGGTTACACGTGCAGTTGAATATGCAACTGAATACAGGCTGCCAATAGTTATTTTTACAACATCCGGCGGTGCAAGGATGCAGGAAGGGATTATGTCACTTATGCAGATGGCAAAGGTATCTGCTGCACTTGCAAGGCATGATGAGGCAGGGCTTTTATATGTAACTGTACTTACAGACCCGACAACAGGCGGTGTCACGGCAAGCTTTGCAATGCTTGGTGATATAATTCTTGCAGAACCCAGGGCACTTATCGGGTTTGCAGGCCAGAGGGTTATACAAGGGACTATCCACCAGAAACTGCCAGAGGGGTTCCAGCGGGCAGAATTCCAGTTAGAGCATGGCTTTGCAGACAGGATAGTACACCGTACCAGAATAAGGGAAGAGCTTGCAACTATTTTAAAGCTGCATAGCAGCTGACAGGCATGGAGGCGGTTTATGAGCGATACAATGAGAAAGGTGGCCATTGCCAGAAAAATTGCAAGGCCTAATACAAAAGAATTTATAGAAGATATATTTGATGATTTTTTAGAATTACACGGAGACCGGCTTTATGCAGATGATGGTGCTGTAACAGGCGGGATTGCAAGCTTTGAAGGAATACCTGTAACGGTTGTGGGTATACAAAAAGGGCATGGCCTGGATGAAAATGTACAGTGCAATTTTGGACAGCCTGGCCCGGAGGGATACCGCAAGGCTTTGCGCCTGATGAAGCAGGCAGAGAAGTTTAAACGCCCTGTAATAACTTTTATTAATACCGCCGGCGCATACCCAGGGATTGGTGCAGAGGAAAGAGGGCAGGGTGAAGCTATTGCGAGAAACCTTAAAGAGATGTCAAACTTAAAAACACCAGTTATAAGCATTTTTACAGGTGAGGGCGGAAGCGGGGGTGCGCTTGCACTTGCAGTTGCAGATACAGTCTGGATGCTTGAAAACGGGCTTTTTTCAGTACTTTCCCCAGAAGGTTTTGCAAGTATACTCTGGAGGGATTCATCAAGGGTAGAAGAAGCAGCAACACTTATGAAAATGACAGCAAAAGACCTTATGAAAGACAAGATTGTAGACAAGATTTTCTATGAGGCCAAAGAGGGAATTGAAAATAACCTGCAATATACAACAGACCAGATAAAAACTGCATTAAGGGAAACATTGCCAGAGCTCCGGGGACTTTCCACAGAAGGGCTTTTAGGCAGGAGATATAAGAGGTTCAGGCAGTATGGTGAATTTACAGAATAATAAAACCCAGTTCCAGCCAGGCATTAAGATATATATGCCCGCTGGAACTTTTATCTTTATACCATGTGTATCCCGTCACTTTCAATAGTAATAAGCCGGTCTTTTAAAAGATGCCCAGTGGCACGTTTAAAAGCATTTTTACTCATGTGGAAACGTTCTTTAATGTCTTTTGGCGCACTTTTATCATTAAAAGGCAGGAAACCGCCAGCTTCTTTTAAGCAGTCCAGTATAAATGCAGCATCTTCATTCATCTGTTCAGGGATTTTCTTTTTAACACTTAGTGTAAGCCTTCCATCTTCAAGAACCTGTGCTACCCTTGCATGTACATGCTGGTTTATATGGTATGTTTCAAAAACCTCTTTCTTAGGGAGGAGTGCAGAATATTTATCATCCACAGCAATAAATACACCAAAATTATCACTGGTTTCATATACATTTCCATCAACTTCATCATCTTTGTTATAAGGTGAATCACATCTTAAAAGTTCATAAACCTTCATGGAAGCACAAAGCCTTTCGCTTTTATCAAGGTAAAGCGTAACTAATACATCATCACCTTCTTTAACTTCATACAGCCATTCTTTAAAGGGAAGAAGAAGGTCTTTGGCAAGCCCCCATTCAAGGAAAGCGCCAATATGTGATATCTCCTTGACATGCAGCCGCGCAACACCGCCAAGCTCTATTAAAGGTTTCTGCATAGTTGCAATAGGCCTGTCCTCTGAATCTTTATATACAAAGACTACAAGGGTATCTTTAAGCCCTGTGCCTCCAGGTACTTGTGACTTTGGAAGAAGTATATGGCCTGTTTCATCACCGCCAGGTGTATTTAAATAAACACCAAAGTTTGTTTCTTTAGTGACAATAAGTTCCTGGGTTTTGCCAAGTTCTATTTTCTGTTTCATAATTAATCTCCATAAATTCTATATTTGTTACAAAGTATTTTTAAAAATGTACAATCCAGTTATCATTTTATTGTAGTTTAAATGTAATGTCAAATAAAATTTTTCCGGACATAAAAATTATTCTCTGTAAACTTCCATTCTGGTACTGCCTGCCAGAATTGTATACTCTGGCTTATCCCCATAATTTTTAAATTTTATAAATCTTATCTTTTCAACACAAGCATTTAAAATATCTTGTGGTTTCCAATCCTGGTTTAAAATCCCTTCATATACATTAAAAAAAATATCTTCCTATAGTTTTTTGTTATTTCATATTTCATATCTTGATAAATCCAGTATATTAATGTAAAATAAACATATAGTGTTCTGAAACAGAAGGAACTGCCTGATGCCAAGACATGATAAAGAATAATTATCCATACGGATTACCGGAGGTTTTATATTCCCATGTCATCTGGCATGGGATTTTTTACGTACAAAATGAAATACAGAAAAGGGGGATAAAATGGATAAACGTGTTGCGATTCTTGGTATTATTGTAGAGAATGCAGATAAAGTTTCTGAAGTTAATGAGTTGCTGCATGAATACAGGGATTATATTATAGGGCGTATGGGCATGCCATACAGGGAGAGGAATATTTCAGTTATAAGCATTGTTATGGATGCAGAAAATAATGTTATCAGTTCACTTTCAGGAAAGATTGGCAATATTGATGGAGTAAGTGTAAAGGCGGTTTACTCAAAAACTGCCAGATAAAGTTTAAAAGGAGATGTAAAAAATGGCTTATAATGTAAATTCAATGAAGGCGGAAGAGTTTATTAATAATGAGGAAATAATGGAATGTCTTGATTATGCCAGGAAGAACAAGGACAATATGGAACTGGTATATGAAATCCTCGAAAAGGCTAAAAAGGCAAAAGGCATTTCACATAAGGAAGCAGCAGTATTGCTTGAATGTGATAATCCTGAAGCTAATGCAGAGATAAGAAAGCTGGCAGCAGAGATTAAGGAAAGATTTTATGGAAGGAGGATTGTAATGTTTGCCCCCCTTTATCTTTCAAATTACTGTGTAAACAGCTGTACATACTGCCCATACCACCATAAAAACAAGCATATACCAAGAAAGAAGCTTACACAGGAAGAAATTAAAAATGAAGTAATTGCACTGCAGGATATGGGGCATAAAAGGCTGGCAATAGAGTCTGGTGAAGACCCTGTAAATAATCCGCTGGAATATATACTTGAAAGTATAGAAACTATTTACAGTGTTAAACATAAAAATGGCGCAATCCGCCGTGTTAATGTAAATATTGCTGCTACAACTGTAGAAAATTATACAAGGCTTAAAGATGCAGGCATTGGAACATATATTCTTTTCCAGGAAACATATAATAAGAAAGCATATGAAAAACTTCACCCGGCAGGACCTAAGCATGACTACGCATACCATACAGAGGCTATGGACAGGGCGATGGAGGGCGGAATTGATGATGTGGGCATTGGCGTGCTTTTCGGGCTGGAGATGTACCGCTATGAGCTTGTGGGAATCCTTATGCACGCAGAGCACCTTGAAGCTGTACATGGTGTAGGGCCACATACAATAAGTGTTCCAAGGGTATGCCCTGCTGATGATATAGATACAGCAGACTTTGATAATGCTGTGCCAGATGGAATATTTGAGAAAATTGTCGCAATAATAAGGATTGCAGTACCATATACAGGCATGATTATTTCTACAAGGGAGTCACAGCAGACAAGGGAAAAAGTCCTTAAACTTGGCATTTCCCAGATAAGCGGCGGTTCACGCACAAGTGTAGGCGGATATGTAGAGCCTGTAAGGGATGACAGTTCTGCACAGTTTGATGTAAGTGATACACGTACTCTTGATGAAGTAACCAGATGGCTTATGGAACTTGGATATATACCAAGCTTTTGTACTGCATGTTACAGGGCAGGCAGGACAGGTGACAGGTTTATGTCACTTTTAAAGAGCGGGCAGATAGTAAATTGCTGCCAGCCAAATGCACTTATGACGTTAAAAGAGTATCTTGAGGATTATGCAGCAGAAGATACAAAACGCATTGGGGAAGAACTTATAACAAAGGAAATACTTAAAGTCCCAGATGAAAATGTGAGGAAGAAAGCCCTGGAATATTTAAATGAAATGGATGGAGGGAAAAGGGATTTCCGTTTCTAACTTATATGTCAAAATGCACAAAAAATAATTTGCTGGCGATAATTAATTGTGCTATAATTACAAGTGTTTTAAAAATGTTCCTGGCAGTTATGCCAAGAGCTGCAGAATATATTATAAATAATAAGGAGGAGAATTACGGTTAAGAGAAAAATTTTTGCCGGAGTTTTAGCGGCAAGCCTGGCTGTAACTTCATTTCCAGGTTTTTTGCCCGCCACAGTTTTAGCAGCAGATGATGTATCTTCTGTTAAAGAAATTGAAATTGAAAAGACAGTGTGTTCTAACCCTATAGGTGGTTATGATGCAGATGGTAATTTAATGTATGGCGGCGACCCTGCCATATTAACAGATGGTGATACTGTATATCTTTATACAGGCCATGACACGGCAACTAATGAGGCTTACAAGATACTGGAATGGATGTGTTATTCTACAAAGGATTTAAAGGAATGGAAATATGAGGGCGTAACCATGAAGGCTGACAAGGCATCTATTAAGTGGGCTAATACTGGTACTGATGCGTGGGCAGGGCAGGTTGCAAAATACAGGAATAAATATTATTTTTATTATTGTACATGGGATGCTACATCAAATGGAAAACAGTCTATAGGTGTTGCAGTATCTGATAACCCGGCAGGGCCTTTTACTGATAAAGGTGAGCCGCTGGTAAAGGGTACTGTAACAGAACCGGAGTCAAGCAATTTTAATGATATTGACCCTACAGTCTGGATTGAAACAGATGATGCAGGTGTGGAACACCGTTACCTTGCATGGGGCAATAATAAATATTATGTCTGTGAACTGGAAGAGGACATGGTAACAGTAAAGGATTTAAATGGTGATGGCAAGATTACATGTGGCACTTCACCAGAATCAGCAGATATTATAGACAGGACAGACGGGTTACAGACTTTTACAGAAGCACCGTGGCTTTACCGCCGCAAGGATGAAAGCGGGAAGTATTATGGAAAATATTATCTTTTCTATGCGTATGGCTGGAGGGAACAGATGGCATATGCTACTACAGATAATCTTTTAAGTGGCAAATGGGAATTTGGCAGTGTACTTATGCCGCCGGCAGCTACATCTAACACTAACCATATGGCAGTATTTGATTTCCAGGGAAAGACATATTTTGTTTACCATAATGGTTCACTTCCAGGAGGAAGCGGTTTCCGCCGCAATGCCTGTATTACAGAAATGCACTTTAATGAAGATGGAAGTATACAGCCAATTCCTGAAACAGCCGTTGGAATATCAGGCACTACAAGCAAAATTTATTCAGGGGCAAGCGGAAGCATATCACATGAGAATTTTATAAATTCCAGCGGTGATGGTGATTATCCATATCTGGATATTAAAGCAGGGGCAGGCTTAAGCAATGATGAAAAAGATGCTGAATGGGCAATTACAGCTGGCAAGGCAGATACTTCAAAAGCGTCCTATGTGTCAATACAGTCTGAGAATAAACCAGGACTTTACCTTACCGTTAATGATGACAAATCAGTTACACTGGCGCAGGATGCCGTTGCATCACAGAGGGAAGAAACAGCAAAGAAACAGACTTTCCGTACTGTACAGGGACTGGGCAGTGAAGAAGGTGTTTCTTTTGAAAGCGTTTCACAGCCTGGCTATTATCTTACAACCATACCAGGGGCACTGGCAGTTACAGATGGTTCAGATAAGACAGCAGCAACATTTTACATTAACCGTGACCTTGCATTGGAAAAACGTATGCAGGAGCGTTTTAATGCAGCAAAGCTTGATGAAACCGCAGCCAGCGGGAATGCAGAGTATGAAATTATTGCAGATGCCCTGGCAGACAACTGCCTTTTAATAACAAGGAAAAAAGCGGATGCAGCAAAGGCTTTAAAAATAAGCATAGGTGGCACTGTTATATTTGATTCATCAGCGGATGAAGCTGTTATTGCCAATGAAACCCCGGATGTTTTAGGGCAGGCAGATAAAGAGCAGATTGCAGTAACAGTTAAGAAAGATATAATTGCGGCAAATGCTAAAGCAAGCTCTAAAGATACATCTAAAAAGGCTGTTGTAGTAAAGATTGAAGGGGATAATGTTGTTTGTGGCAATATTTATAACCGCAGGGCTTATAGTACAGAGAATAACCTTTCCAAATTAACAGTTAATGGGACAGAAGCAGCTGCATCAGATAATACATATAAAGTAACAGTACCATATACATCAGACAGTATAGAATTTGTATGTGAAATGTCAGACAGCAATGGCTATATTGAAGTAAACGGGACAATAGTAAAGCCTGGTGAAGTACAGAAGGCTGTTATAAGTGGCAAAGAAACAGTATTTGGAATTAAAACAGTTGCAGAGGACTTTAAAACAGCTAAGGAATACAAACTTGTAGTTAATAAAGACTTTGCAGGAATGAAAATTAACGGGCTTGCATATGCGTATGGTTTTGATGGTACAACTGACGGGGCACAGGCAGTTGTAAAAAAACAGCCTGCACCAGCTAAACCAGCAGAGAAGGCAGATGCAGTATACAGCTATACTGAAGGTGTAAATGGAAAAGCTATTGTTTTGGATGGCACATATGGGCTTAAGCTTTGTGATGCAAAGGAACTTGGCAATAGTTATACTATTTCCTTCTGGATGAAACCAGATAAGTTAAATGGGGCAGTAGACCCTACACTGGCTGCTGGTGTATTCAGCCCGGAGCACTGGCTTAACCTTACATTTGATGCAAAAATCTGGTCTAAAAAGGCAGATTATATTGCTACTGGTGCTGCTAATACATATAAAGCCGGACAGTGGCAGAATGTAATAGTTGTTGTAGATGGCAGTAAAGCAGGCGGGGCAGCAGGAAGTGTACAGGGAAGTTTATACCTGGATGGCAAATTAATATCATCTGGGGATGTTGCAGATGGCATAATGGTTAATGATGGTGCAGAAGTATACTTTGGTGTTAATGCGTGGGATGCTTACTTTACAGGGGCGCTTGATGAAGTAATGATGTTTAACCAGGCATTAAGTGCTGATGAAGCAGGGGCTATTGCAGACAGGACAGTAAATATAAGCAATGCTGGGACACCTGCATTTAAAGCAGATAATGCTGGTAAAGATAATGAACCTGGTAACAGCACTGATACTGATAAAGTAAATAAGATAGTAATTACCAAAAAGGGTTCTTCTAAGGCAGTAAAGACTATTAACCTCAAGAAGAAGAAATCAGTTAAATTAGCAGCTAAAGTAACAGTTACAGGCAAAGCTTCCAAAAAAGTAAAATGGTCTTCTTCTGATAAGAAACTCGCAACAGTGTCTGCAAAAGGTGTTGTTAAAGCGAAGAATAAAAAGGGAACAGTAAAGATAACAGCAACATCACAAGTAGACAGCGGGAAGAAATGTACAATTAAAATTATAATTAAGTAATTTGTTACAAAAGTAACTGGATAAATAAAAAGACCTCTGGAATTTCCGAAGGCCTTTTTAATATAATTTTTAAATTTTATAATTTAACTGTTTTCAAATAGAGAAGCAAGCTTTTCAATAGAATCTGTAACTTCTATTACAGATTTCTCAATATCACCATAAATTGTAGCAGACTGTGAAGATAATTCGCCCATGCTCTTTGCAACTACTGCAAAACCTACGCCGGCCTCACCGCTTCTTGCTGCTTCAATAGAAGCATTTAATGAAAGCATCTTTTGCTTGTTGGCGATTGATTTAAGAGAACTTGTGTTAGTGTTAATCTTCTGGATAATATTGGTTGCGTGGTTAATCTCTTCCTGGAGCTGTCCAAGCTTGCCGCCATTACTATTATGTGAGTATTCAAGGTTTACATACATATTAACCATCTGGCCAAATAATTCTGCGGCAGCCCTGATGCTTTTCTCATTGCTTACAGGTACTTTTTTAAGCGCATTTATGTATGAACCAGAATCAATGCCAAGTTCTGCAGCTGTCTTGCGGAATGAGTCTTCATCAGCTTTTCTTGGAAGTACCTGCCCGCCTATAACCTTGCCAGCTTTTTCATTGCCTAACATAATATCAATAGCGAATGCCATAAGCCCGGCATGGCAGTAGTATACACCAGAATTTTCATTGTGGCATTTAGTGCAGCGGTGGCTGCCTTCTTCTGAACCCTGTGTGTATTTAATACAAAAGTCTGTAAAATTGCTTTCTTTGGTGACTTTCTCACCTTTGTTGTCCAGCAGTACGGCAGCAAGCCCTGTTGCATCAGAGAAATTATCCTGTAATTCCTGTAATTTCCTTAAGTCTAAAAAGTCCCTTATATTCATAAAATCCTCCATCCTCACAATATTGTAGTAAAAAATATTACTAAATAAAGTGTAATAAATTTCAATCCATCTGCATTTGTATATTTTATTTTTTGTATATTGGATTTTAATCTGCCTGTACCAGTAAAGAGCAAGACAGACAAAAAGTTTTCTGATAAACAAGATAAATTGTTTAAATCTAACAATTCTATTATATAGCAATACATGAATAAATGCAACATTTTTACTTTTAAACTTTTTACTTGTAGCATGTAGCAAGCAATGTTATAATAAAATAGCATATTTGTTACAGAAAATTGGAGGATGATATGAACGGTATTAAAAGCAGGATAGAAAGCCTGAAGAAAGAAAAGAATGCAGTTATACTTGCACATTATTATGTCCCTGCTAAGGTGCAGGAAGTAGCAGATTATATTGGTGATTCATTTTATTTAAGCAAGATAGCAAAAGAAGCCAGCCAGGATACAATAGTTTTCTGCGGTGTATCATTTATGGGGGAAAGTGCCAAGATACTAAGCCCTGGCAAACTGGTGCTTATGCCAGATATTACCGCAGACTGTCCAATGGCACATATGGCACAGGTTAGCAAGATAGAAGAGGTACGCAGGGAATATGATGATGTTGCAGTTGTCTGTTACATTAATTCCACTGGCGGGCTTAAAGAGCATTCTGATGTCTGTGTGACATCATCCAATGCCGTAAAGATAGTTAAGGCACTTCCTAATAAGAATATATATTTTATTCCAGATGGCAATCTTGGACGCTATGTTGCTTCACAGGTACAGGACAAGCATTTTATATTTAATGATGGTTTCTGCCCGGTACATGCAGAGGTATGCAGGGATGATGTGGAAGCAGCAAAAAAGGCACATCCTGGCGCACTGCTTCTTGTCCACCCTGAATGCCGGATGGAGGTTCTGGAAGAGGCGGACTATATAGGAAGCACTTCTGGCATAATAGATTATGCTTCTAAAAGCAGCGCTGGTGAATTTATAATTGGCACTGAACTGGGGGTTATGTATGAGCTGGAGCAGAAGAACCCTGGTAAAAAGTTTTACCCGCTTGTGTCTGGCCAGATTTGCCCTGATATGAAGAAGATAACTTTAGAAAAGGTGCTTAAGTGCATGGAAGAAGAAAGTGGTGCAATAGAAGTTGAAGAAGAATTAAGAAATTCTGCTATTGCTTCCCTGGACCGTATGCTTGAACTTGCCAGATAAATATTTTAAGGATATAATGTGATATAACAGGTTATGTTGCAATGTTTCTTTCAGATATAGGAAAGGATAGCGGTTATATAACTGCTATAGGCTTCAGTACACTAGACTGGTGCCAGGTGGTATTATGATTAAAGACACGGATGTTGTCATTGTAGGTATAGGTGCAGCAGGGCTTTTCTGTGCGCTGCATTTTCCAGAGGATACAAAAATACTTATGATAACAAAAGATACAGTGGATAAAAGTGATTCATTCCTTGCACAGGGTGGAATTTGTATGCTCCGTAATGAAGAAGATTATGAACAATATTTTGAAGATACTATGAAGGCTGGACATTATGAAAATAATAAAGAATCAGTAGAGATAATGATTAAGTCATCACAAAAGATAGTATCAGAACTTATGGGATATGGCGTGGAATTTGAAAAGGACGGCAGGGGATTTATGTTTACACGTGAAGGCGGACACAGCCAGCCCCGTATTTTATTCCATAAGGATATAACTGGCAGGGAAATTACCAGTACACTTCTGGATAATGCCATTAAAAGGAAAAATATTGAAATACTTGAATATACTTCAATGCTTGACATTATCTGCAGCAAGGATAATAAGTGCTGTGGCATTGTTGTGCGTGGCAGTGATGGCACTATATCAGCAGTAAGGGCTTTATACACTGTTTTTGCATGCGGGGGGCTTGGAGGGCTTTATAAACATTCAACTAATTTCAGGCATATAACGGGTGATGCGCTTGCTATTGCATATAAGCATAATATAGAAGTAGAACATGTAGATTATATACAGATACACCCTACCACTCTTTATTCTGAAAAGCCGGGACGGCGTTTCCTTATTTCTGAATCAGTACGTGGTGAAGGGGCAGTATTATTAAATAAAGACAAAAAGCGTTTCTGTAATGAATTAAATCCAAGGGATATAGTAACTAATGATATAAAGAAACAGATGGAAAAGGACAATATGCCATATGTATGGCTGTCAATGGAAAATATCCCTGAAGATGAGATACGGGCACATTTCCCTAATATATTAGAGCAGTGTTTAAAAGAGGGGTATGACCCTGTAAGGGAATGTATACCTGTAGTACCTGCACAGCATTATTTTATGGGCGGGATTAAGGTAAACAGTGACAGCATGTCTTCAATGCCCCATCTTTATGCAGTAGGTGAAACATCATGCAATGGTGTACATGGAAAAAACCGCCTTGCAAGCAATTCACTTCTGGAATCAATGGTATTTGCAGAAAGGGCAGCAGAGGCGGTACATAAGGAAATGCTGTCTGGCACGCAAGAACGTCTAAGTGACGGGTGTTTTTTGCAGATGGCACAACTTGGAGCTTATAATGATATAGAGGCTCTTGAAGAAGAGTATAAACAAAGGGTTCTTAGTGAAATAGAAAAGGAGAGGAAAAAATATGAATGACCCAGTGGCTTTAGAAATAAATGCAGACAGATATATACGCATGGCACTTGAGGAGGATATTACAAGCGGTGATATATCAACTAATTGTGTAATGCCTGGATACCAGAAAGGGCAGGCAGAACTTATCTGTAAACAGGATGGGATAATAGCAGGGCTTGGAGTATTTAAAAGGGTATTTGGAATGCTTGACAGTACAGCCAGTTTCGATATGCGCGCCAGTGACGGGGACAGTGTAAAGAATGGCGGGCTTATAGCTGTAGTTACAGGTGATATAAGGGCAATTCTTTCAGGTGAGCGTACGGCGCTTAACTTTCTGCAGAGAATGAGCGGTATTGCTACATATACTAATTCAATAGTAAAACTTCTGGAAGGAAGCAAAACAACGCTTCTTGATACAAGAAAAACAACACCGAATATGAGGATTTTTGAAAAATATGCTGTCAGGGCAGGCGGCGGAAGCAACCACCGTTATAACCTTTCAGACGGCGTGATGCTTAAAGATAACCATATAGGGGCAGCAGGAAGCATTACAAAAGCTGTGCAGATGGCGAAAGCAAATGTATCATTTGTGCATAAAATAGAAGTTGAAACTGAAAATCTTGATATGGTACGTGAGGCAGTGGAGGCAGGCGCAGATATAATAATGCTTGATAATATGTCACCAGATGAAATGAAAGAGGCTGTAAAGATAATAGATGGCAGGGCGCTTACAGAATGTTCAGGCAATATTACCAGGGAAAATATTAAAAATATTATAGATACTGGTGTAGACTTTGTTTCAAGCGGGGCTATTACACATTCAGCACCAATACTGGATATTTCACTTAAAAATTTACATGCAGTTTAGTATAAATAACTATATATAAAAGGGTGGCAGTTTTTTAACTGCCACCCATAAAATTTATATTACATGTTATATAATACAGATTATGCAAATGGGTTTTCTGTCTTATAAAGCATTCCTTTTGGCTGGTTGAATCCGATTTCATCAACATCAACACCAATATATTTAAATACTTCATATAATGTCTTGCCAAAGTGTCCAAAGGCAACAGCGCCATGATGAGGATAATTGCCTTCAATAAGTACATGGCGGTAGAAACGTCCCATCTCAGGGATAGCAAAAATTCCAATAGCACCAAATGAGCGTGTGGCTACAGGAAGGACTTCACCTTGTGCAATATACCCGCGCAGTTTTGCATCAGCTGTACTCTGTAAACGGAAGAATGTAATATCACCAGGAATTATATCGCCTTCAAGTGTTCCATTTGTAACTTCAATAGGAAGTGAACGTGCCATAATCATCTGGTATTTCATTTCACATGAAGAAAGCTTGCTTGAAGCTGTATTTCCGCAGTGGAAAGCCATAAATGTATCTTTCTGTGTATAATTAAATTTCTTTTCAATTTCTTCTTCAAATATATCAGCAGGTACAGAATTGTTGATATCAAGAAGTGTAACAGCATCTTCACTTACTACAGTACCGATAAATTCACTTAAGCATCCATAAATATCAACTTCACATGAAACAGGTATGCCCATCTTTGTAAGACGGCTGTTTACATAGCATGGAACGAAACCAAACTGTGTCTGGAATGCAGGCCAGCATTTGCCAGCGATAGCAGTAAATTCCCTGTAACCTTTATGTTCTTCAATCCAGTCAAGAAGGGTAAGTTCATACTGTGCAAGTTTCTCAAGTATTTCAGGTTTCTTATTGCCAGCGCCAAGTTCTTCTTCCATATCTTTGATAACATCAGGGATACGCTTATCACCAGCATGTTTATTAAATGCTTCAAATAAATCAAGCTCTGAATTTTCCTCGATTTCAACCCCGATATTGTAAAGCTGCTTGATTGGTGCATTACATGCAAGGAAGTTAAGAGGGCGCGGTCCAAAGCTTATAATTTTAAGGTGTGTTAAGCCATATACAGCACGTGCTATTGGAACAAATTCATGAATCATATCAGCACACTCTTCTGCTGTGCCTACAGGATATTCAGGAATATAAGCGTGTATATTGCGGAGTTTTAAATTATAGCTTGCATTAAGCATACCACAGTAGGCGTCACCACGTCCCTGGATAAGGCCGCCGTCCTTGGAGCTTTCTTCTGCTGCTGCAACGAACATCTTAGGGCCTTCAAAATGTTTTGCAAGAAGTGTTTCGGAAATCTCAGGGCCAAAGTTGCCTAAGTATACACAGAGTGCATTACAGCCTGCTTTCTTAATATCTTCAAGAGCCTGTACCATATGGATTTCACTTTCAACTATACAGACAGGGCATTCGTAAATATCTTCAGCACCATACTTGTCCGTATATGCTTTTATAAGATTTTGCCTCCTTGTTACAGAGAGGGTTTCAGGAAAGCAGTCCCTGCTTACTGCTACGATACCAATTTTCATTTTTGGCATATTGTTCATTATTATAAACCGTCCTTTCTTAAATATAATTATATTGATATATTGGTTAATATTGCCAGTATAATGCTAAAAGCTTTGTATTGGCAAATATTACAATCTTCACTCCTTTATTCTATTACATTTCATTAAAATTTGCAATAAAAATAACAGAAAACATAATGTATTTTTATAAAAAATGTAGTAAAATAATGTAAACACAGGTTTTTCCTGGAAAGTATTTTATAGGATTGTTTTTTGTAATTTTGGAGGCGTATATTTGATGAAACAGATAATTGTGGGAATAGCGGATATGAAAGTGGGAAGTGGCAATGATGAAATAGTTACATATGCCCTTGGCTCATGTATAGGAGTGTGCATGTATGATGAAATAGTACAGACAGGAGGAATGTTACATGTAATGCTTCCTAAATCAGGTTTGCACACGGGTTTTGCAGATACCAGCAGATATGTTGATTCTGGAATAGTACACCTGTACCGTGTCTTATGCAGGCGTGGTGCAGGAATAGGAAGGATTAAGGCAAAGATTATTGGTGGCGCAAGGATGTTTGAATTTGATATGGCAAACAGGGCAACAGCAGATATAGGGACATTAAATGTAAAAGAAGCAAAACAGTATCTTATGCAGCTTGGAGTACCAATAACGGCGGAAATGACTGGCGGATATACTGGCAGGACAGTCTATTTTACAGCAGGTACAGGGGAAGTAAAAATAAGGACAACAGAAAACCAGAAGTTTGTTATATAAAAACCAGAAAGTCCTGTTACAGTTCCTGGCAGTGTGGCAGGACTTTCTCCAGGTATAGTAATATTACAGGGAAGTATGTCTTTAACAGATTATTGTGTATAAAATTGTATGATGTTAAAATTTTAACATAAAAGTTACAAAAGAAAGAAGCAGGTTATATTATGGATTTTCTGGATTTTATTCTTGATAATGTTGTAGAGATAGTTGAAATAATAATAGTATTTTTTGCCTTTTTTGGTATGAAAGCAACATTTTTAAAAATAAATTTAATTCTGGGCTGTTCATTTATGGCTGTATTCCTGCTTATATGGAATATAAGAAACCAAAGCCCGGTTTTTATACTATTTTATATGTTGTTTATAACAATAGAAATATATTTATTGTATAGTGAATTTAATTTTAAAGAAATACTATTAAAAGTTCTTTGGTCAATAATGTTTATTAATGTTATTGATGCAATGGTGTATAATGGCGTTACAAGCATTTTTGGGTATTTTGGGATTAAGGATAACCTGTTAACCAAGGTATTTACATATATAATTGTATTGGTTATTTTATTAATAGCTAATTTTTTAATCAGGGAGAAAATCCAGATTTTACATAAGATTTCTTTAGTGTATTATATAGTTTACCTTTTAATAGGCATTGCGGATTATTTTCTGCTGACATATGTATTTGTTTTATTAGGCAATATTGATAAAGATGCAATAATTATTTCCATAATAGTTTCTGCCAGTATTTTAATACAATATATCCTGATTGTGTTAATAACAATGGCAAATGAGGGGTTAAAATACCAGCAGCACCTGAACCATAAATATCTGAAATTACAACAGGAAAATTATGAATATCTTGAATACAGGGAAGATGAAACCAGAAAGTTCCGCCATGATTATAAAAACCATTTAAATTCATTATTAATATTATGTAAAGATAATAAGTATAAGGATGTTGAAAAATATATAGAAGATATTACAGAAAGATTAAATATAAACAATAAGTATATATCTATATCTAATAGTTTTATAGATGCAATTCTTAACTATTATTACCAGAAATTAAGCAAAGCTGGCGTTACTTTTAATATTTCAGGAAAACTTCCTAAAAACTGTTATGTAGCTATGTTTGATTTGTGTACAATTATTTCTAATCTTCTTGATAATGCGTTAGAAGCAGTAGAGCTGCTGGAAAAAGATAAAAGATGGATAACAATGATATTCCGCTATGATGATTTAATGGTTTATTGCAATGTGGTTAATCCTTATGTAGGGGAATTAAATATTTATAAAAATAAGATTTTGTCGAAAAAAAATACTAAAAACCATGGATACGGGCTTATTAATGTTAAACATAGTGTTGATATTTATAATGGAAGTATTGATATAACCACAGAAAACGGGGTATTCCATGTTTTAATTGCATTAGTAAATAAAAACATGGCCAATAAACTAAAAACATAGATAAAAACACTCCATATATGTATTTAAAAACTACATTTATGCAGATGCTATTGAAAATTAAATATATAAAACTTATTATAAGGGTATCATTTATTGGGAGGAGGTAAGAATAGTGCCCTATACATTATATATATTTGAGTTTATAGCATCTTTGTTATGGGGGAAAAAGTAATCTAAACTAAGTGTATTAGTTGTATTGAGGTTTTATGTATTTCTCTAACTTTTATGGTTTGTTTTTTAAATGGTATAATGGTTATAAATAAGTAAATGTAAGCCCTTTTTCGGATAAAAAGGCTATACATGACAGAGAAAGTTTACAGGGTTTTGTAAACTTTCTTTTCATTTTTTTTTACTGGCTGGAAGGAGGGCAGCTTATGAAAATTGCAGTAGTTGATGATGAAAAATTGTGGCTGAAGAAGATGGAAAAGTTTTTATATGCTTATTATGCCGGCAGGAAGATAAAAGTTTTATGTTATTTATCAGGTAAAAGTTTTCTTGATGCGGGTGAACAATTTGATATTGTTTTAATGGATATTGAAATGCCTGTTATGGACGGGTTTGAAGCTATAGAAAGATATAAAACAAAGTTTCCAGAAACAGTTGTTATAATTCTTACAACACATGATGAACTTGCAAGGAAAGGTTTTATATTTGAGGCATTCAGGTATATAGACAAACCGTTTATGGAAGATGAACTTCCAGAAGCATTAAAAAGTGCAGGGATAAAACTTAATGGTGGCAGGACAATAGTTCTTAAAGTGGTAAAAGCAAGGGATATTAGTGTTAAAGTTAAAAATATTGTGTATATTGAAACTTTGAAAAGAAATGTAATTGTGCATATAGGAAAAGATGCTTTTGTATGTGATTCTACAATTTCAAATATGGAGCATGAATTGTCAAAATATGGGTTTTACCGTGCACACAGGTCATATTTAATAAATCTGAGGTGTGTGGACAGTTTTTGTAAAACTGATATTAAAATGAATAATGGTGAAATGGCCATGTTAAGTACAAGGAAGTTTGCCGATTTTAAAAAAAATCTTATGGAATACCGCTATTATCTTGCAAATGGATAAAGTTTAAAATTATCCAGAAGTGTTATATACTATTTGTATGTCTAGTAATTTAGTCTTTTAAGGCTGCCTTTGTTAAATGTATATTCCGGGGTAACTAAAGGGTATCTGGTTTCATCTTCATAGTACCATGGGTCATCTTCGTGTAAGGGATTTTTTAGTACATGAAATTCCTGGGCTGGCATATATCCTTGTGCAAGCAAAAAAGCTTTTTTGCCATTCTTGTTTTTACACACATCTGCCACCATGACGACGTGCCCGGGACTGCCGCCTTTTATAAAAATATCACCTGTACGCAGTTTGTCCAGTTTGATTTTCTTTGATTCTGATTCCATGGAAAGAGTGCCAGCATATGCAAAGACCATACGCAGGTATTTTTTAAATGTCTTATATGAATTATCTGCTGTGGCAGAATTAACCCAGTAAGTGCCGCTATCTGCCGGCTGGATACGTGCGCCTGCCCTCCATTTACTGTATTCAGCCAGAAAACCATCAACAAAATGGAATTTTATCCTGTCTTTTTGTCCTGTATGCCAGAAATATTCTGCATAAACCCTCATTACAGAGTCAGCACATTGCTGTAAATCTTCATTTTCTATAGGAAGTTTAAAAACAGCAGCATGTGCAGACTGGTTTGCCTTCTGGCTGCCATCATATAGAAGTACAGGTTTGCCGTCTTTTTTCATTTTATAGTTCCTTAAAAATCCTGCCAGGCTTTTTGCACTGGCTGGCATACGTTTATAACCTTCTGGCGGGTTAATCCTTGTTGAAAGGGTTTTGCCAGATGGGTTAATAATACTATAAGTTTTATTATTTTCCTGTGCAGCAGCTGGAGGTTTCCCAGAAGTTGCAGCAGGTGTGCTGGTTGTAGTGCCCGTGGAGGTTTTATTGCCTGGATTTCCAATATCTGCGGTATTTGTTTTATATATAAAGATAAATCCAGGGATTAATATAGAAACAATAACAATGCTTAATAAAAGTTTAGGTTTTTTCATTGATATACCCTCCTTATGTTTTTATGTTATTTTATTATAACATAAATTTGGCAGAAAAATAGTATTTGTGGGATTTTTATAATTTTGTGGATATAATTTGTATAAGCGGCGCTGGTTGCCTTGCATAAATATATGTGGTATAATAAAAAAAGAAAATAGAACATATTGTTCTTGTGCTATAAAATTATTAAACATGTATGCGTTTTTGCATAGAAAGGAAGGAAAAATGAAATACAGGATTCTTGGAAATACTATGCCGGCAGTTGAAGTTGTTTTTGATGCAGCAGGGGAGTCAATGTATACACAGTCAGGCGGAATGGCATGGATGTCTGAGGGAATTGAAATGAATACCAACACTAATGGCGGGCTGTTTAAAGGTGTAGGAAGGATGTTTGCCGGAGAATCATTATTTATGGCAAACTATACAGCAACAAGGCCTGGTGCGTCAATAGCTTTTGCATCAACGGTAGCAGGGGAAATCTTTCCTGTTAATGTAGGTGAGTCCGGCGGCCTTATCTGCCAGAAAGGTGCATTTTTATGTGCAGAACCAGGTGTTAATTTATCTGTTACATTTACTAAAAAGTTTTCTGCTGGATTTTTTGGCGGTGAAGGTTTTATTCTCCAGGATATCACAGGCAATGGCATGGTGTTCCTGGAAATTGACGGGGATAAGGTTATAAAAGACCTTGCACCAGGCGAAGTTATTAAGGTTGATACAGGTAATGTGGTTGCTTTTGGAAAAGATGTTAAATATGAAATAGAAACTGTAAAAGGGCTTAAAAATATTTTCCTTGGGGGAGAGGGGCTTTTCCTTACAAAGCTTACAGGGCCTGGAAGGGTTATACTCCAGACACAGAACTTCAATGAATTTGCAGGAAGGATTGCAAGGATGATTCCTTCAAAATAATTATCTGGTTTTAATACAGGATATATAAGGTTACATAAAGATATGCCATAGTTATATCTGGCACAGGCTGCCAGACGCTATGGCATTTTCCAGTAAATATAATGGGGGATGATTATGGACAGGCTGGTAATAAACAGGAAGAAAGTATTAAACAGTTTTGCAGAGTATACAAGTAATTATAATATTAGTGACAGTAAAATTAAGTTAAAAGCAGAGCATACGTACCGTGTGGCAGGGTTATGTGACAGGATAGCAAGAAGCCTGGAATTATCTGCCTGTGATACAGATTTGGCATGGTTAATTGGGATACTGCATGATGTTGGGCGTTTTGAACAGATAAAAAGATTTGGTACATTTTCAGATGCAGATTCCATTGACCATGCACATTACGCAGTTAATATATTATTTGATAATGGCAAGCTTGCAGATTATCTTGAAGATGATAATCCGGGGGTAAGGTGTTATATAGAAAATGGAGGGATGGAAGGCCTCAGTATTATAAAAAAAGCAATCTGGAACCACAGTGCATACAGGATTGAAGACGGGCTGGATGAAAGGACAATTTTATTCTGTAATATAATACGTGATGCAGATAAGCTGGATATCTTTAAAGTTGTAAATGATACCCCTTTGGAGGATATGTATAATGTAAATACAGAGGATATACCAAAAACAGAGATTTCAGATGAAGTAATGCAGGCATTAAGGGAAAAACATGCTGTTTTAAGAAGCCTGAAAAAGACACCTGCTGATTATATGGCAGCTTATATTGCGCTTGTATTTGAACTGGTGTTTCCTGAAAGCTTTATTATTGCAAAAGAGCAGGGGTATTTAGATAATCTTATGGATTTTAAGACAGATAACCAGAATACAAAATTGCAGTTCCAGGAAATAAGGGAAATAGTTGGAGAATATATACATACATTTCCACATGTGCATGGATAATATAATTGCTTTGTACCTGTTATACATTTAGGAAAATGTGTGCTGGCAGTTATGTGGTGTATGTTTTTTGCCAGAAGCGGTTTTTTCTATTACAAGCTTTTGTAACAGGGGGATTTCTTTGTATTGAAGTAAACTGCTTTAAAATTATAAGGATGGATTTTGGCATGGCAATTTCAAAGTTCTTACAACGACAAGCCCGCTCCCGCTTGAATGGGAACACGCAGTGGTGCATAAAGCCCCAAAAAACGGGGCTTAAACACCAGCGGTCCCATACAGCTGTCTTTTGTAAGAACATTTGAAAAATTGCCATGCAATGTACATTATGGCTGACTTTTAGTAAAATCTGTAATGCAGTTAAAAATATAGCCAGAAATTTAATTTGGTCTGGCAGTAAATTTTCTGGAAGATTTCAAAAATTTTTCAAAAAGCAAAAAAGGCAAGGCAGTATGTGTGGCTTGGAAACGGAACTGTTTGTGCTGGAAGCTGGTTCTTTCAGATTTTATGCACAACTGCGTGCTTCGTCCAGGCTGGAGCAGTTGCCAGCTGGAAAACTTTAAAACTGCCAGAATTATATAAATTAAAATTGTCAATTTGTACTATATTACAAAAAATTATCATATTTGCCATTTTTTATAAAAATTTATTAAGTAAAGTTATAAAAATATATTGATAAAGTGAACCAAAAAAATTATTATATAAATAAAAGCTATAAATAAAGAAATACAGGAGTAGAGAAAAACAGTGTTTTATCAGGCTTGCAGTCCAGGCATTGCACAGATATACCAGAAAGAGGTTATAAAAGTATCAAAAAACAATAAAAGTGCTGGCATATAATGATAGAATATGGTAGAATATTTTACAGATAAAGAGAAAAATCTCAAAAAACCAAAAAACAGGCAAAATGTAACACTTTTGTAACAATTTCAAAAACCTT
>CAJTOK010000048.1:0-28348 GCA_910577825.1 uncultured Lachnospiraceae bacterium
TAAGCACTGCAAAGTGTTCAGCTGGCTGTCACTAATAGACCGCGGGCTTGACCAAAAGGTTATCTTATAAAAGGTGTCTGGCAACAGTATACAGTTTTGAAAGTATTAGTGTTTATATGTGGAAACTTTTTAGTTTCCGCTTTTTTTTTTCAGAAAACTATTGCATAATTAAAACAAAAGTGTTACAATTAAAATACTTAAAAAAGACAGCGGTTTTATATCGTATATGTCAGGCGAGGAGGCGTATATGCGAAAGAAATCCCATATTTCACTGGCTTGGTATCTGATGAATAGTGAGGGAATGGAGATGCTGGGAAGCCATAAAGGTTCCTTCTATATAGGCAGTATATTGCCGGACTGCGTTCCATCGTTTTTTGTAAGGAAGCATACATTTGAGGATTCCTTTGACATCCTGAAGAAAGAATTGGGAAAACTGGTTTCGCACTTTGATGTAAAAAAGGGAGCGGACTGTTACTTTTGCAGGCATCTTGGTGTGATAGTCCATTATATAGCCGATTACTTTACGTTTCCACATAATGCTAATTATCCCGGGAAATTAAAAGACCATTGTGTTTATGAAGAAGAACTGAAACATGCAATACGTTCCTATGTCCACAGCCCGGAAGCAATAAGAAAGCGTTTAGGGGAAACAGTCCATTCTCCAGGTGCGATATTGAATTTTGTCCAGAGAATGCACGAAATTTATACAAGTATGCAGAGTGCAGTGAGCCGTGATTGTGAATATATTGTAGAGCTCTGCCATACTGTCGTTGATGCAATTCTTTTATTATTTGAGGAACAGACCAGAGAAACGCATCTGGGAATACCAGCTTGAGATTATGGAAGACGGAAAGTTTTATGAGGACGGAACCGTACATCGTATAAAGGGCTGCTTGTTACACATAATAAAGTAACAGGCAGCCTTTTTTTACTCTACAGGAATGCCTTGTAATATAATGAAAAGGAGGGAAATACTATGGAATATTCAGTATCAGTCAGTGTTTTAAAGGATGATAAATCTGAAGAAGAGGTTGAAGTTTATTTTGAAACAGAAGACCTTGATGATATTGCAAAAATAAACAAAAAAATTATATTTATCAAAGAACAGGCCAGAAAACAATATGAAGACACCATAAAGGTTTATTTTACCAGACTGGATTTAAAAAAGCTGCAGAAAGAAATTGATGATATAAATAATACATCTGGATGGTATAATGACGAAACATACAATGAATTTACCAGACAGGAGGAGTTTTATTATGAGAACCTGTAACAATTTATAATAACAAATATTAAAAATTCAGACACTTATCACATTTTTCATCTTGACTTCTTCCTGATTTGCGGTAGAATAGATGATAGCGTTTTGTGTGTAAAGCGTTACACAAGATTAATTTTGGAGGAATAAAGATGAATTCAGCAAAAAAATTAATGAACCAGCAAAATAAAACTGATAATAACACTACCAGTCCAGGAATGCCTGCCACGGGTGACAGGGTTTTAGGGGATGCAGGCGGAGGCCCTGGCAAAAAACCGCTGGTTCTTGGTGCAATATGTATTATAGTTGTAATTGCACTTTGCGTAGGTGTAGGTATACAGCAGTTAAAGCCTCAGAGGGTACTGGTTGTTAAAGATACAAAGATGACTATGGATGATATGATGTATCCTATATATGAAAGGGAAAGCCAGTATCTTCCTTTAAATGAAACTTACCAGTATATGATGGGCTCTTCTGTATGGGATGTCCCTTACCAGGGGGATGATTCTTCTGTTGAGCAGGGGACAAGCAATTCTGACGGCCTTAAGATAGAGATTATGAATAAGGAAACTGAATATGAAATTTTATACCAGGAAGCTGCTAATGCAGGATATAAGATTACAGATGATGAAAAAAAGGATGCAGAAGCGCAGGCAGAAGAAGCATTAAAAGGGCTTTCAGGCGTACAGAAATTAAAACTCTGTATTTCCAGCAAGAATTTAACTTCAAGGTTTGAGAAAAGGATTGTTGCAGACAGGTATAAAAAAGACCAGCAGGAAAACCTGAATAAAGAGGTTGATGAAAGCAGTGCAACTGCAGATATTTCAAAGGAAGAGAACCGCCAGTATGATATTGAATACTATTATGTGCTGTTGTCAACAACTGACAGTAAAGGCAATACTAAAGAATTATCAAAAAGTGACAAGAAAGAACTTGCAGATAATATAAAAGCCCTTGCCAAAAAAGCAGAAAAGGCAAAAGATTTTTCAAAACTTATAGAAGATGAATCAAAGTCTGATATTAAGTATAATACAGGGAAGTTTACAGAAAAATCAGGCTGGGTATTTGTTTCTGATAAGAATTTAAAGAAAATCAAGGCATTAAAGAATGGTGAAATTTCAGAACCATTTATTGATGATTCCAAAGGTTATTATGTATTTGTTAAAATGATAGATAATAATTCAACAGAAGCTTACCAGTCAGAATGTAACAAGGCAATAGATGCAGCACGCCAGGCTAAGTATGATGAGTGGTATAAAGGCATTAAAGATGGTTATAAAGTTAAGGTAAATAATGAAATCTGGGATGAAGTAACTATTGGTGCAGTTACAACAGGGATAGTAACAGCAGAAGATTTACAGGCAATGGAGGAAGAAGCCTCTTCAGGCGTTTCAGGAGAATAGAAATGTGCAGGGGACTTCAGGAATTAAGTATTACAAGCCGTATGGATATATGCCATATGGCTTGTTGTTACTATCCAGGGCATAGAACAGGCGGCATTGTATCAGATGAAATGGAGGATATACACTATGGGAAGTGTTAAAAGAATTTATGTTGAAAAGAAAGCACCTTATGCTGTACGTGCAAAAGAACTTAAAGAGGAAACAAGGCGTTATCTTGGGATTAAGGAACTGGCAGATGTACGTGTGCTTATACGTTATGATGTTGAAAATTTAAGTGAAGATACGTATAAGCAGGCACTTGTTACAGTATTTTCAGAACCGCCTGTAGATGATTACTATGAGGAAGAATTTAGCTATAAGGAAGGAAGCCTTGTATTTTCAGTGGAATATCTTCCAGGACAGTTTGACCAGAGGGCCGATTCTGCAGAACAATGTGTAAAGCTTCTAAATGAAAAGGAAAATCCTGTTATACGTTCAGCTGTTACTTATGTTTTTGAGGGAAATGTAACAGAAGAAATGGCAGTGCGCATAAAGGAATACTGCATTAACCCTGTTGATTCACGTGAGGCAGATGAAAAGAAACCAGAAACACTTGTACAGGAATTTGACGAGCCGGCAGATGTGGCGGTTTTTGAAGGCTTTAAGGATATGCCAGAGGAGGAACTTAAAACACTTTATAGTTCATTAAACCTTGCAATGACATTTAAAGATTTTCTCCATATACAGAATTATTTTGCAGGGGAGGAGAAAAGGGACCCGTCTGTTACTGAAATCCGTGTGCTTGATACATACTGGTCTGACCACTGCCGCCATACTACATTTCTTACAGAGCTTAAAAATGTAGAATTTAAGGATGGCTATTACAAAGAACCTGTAGTTAAAGCATATGAAGAATACCTTGGGGCAAGGAAGGAATTATTTAAGGACAGGCCGGACAAATTTGTTTCACTTATGGATATTGCCCTTATGGGTATGCGTAAGCTTAAAGCTGACGGAAAGCTTGGTGATATGGAGGAATCCGACGAAATTAACGCATGTTCTGTAATCGTGCCGGTTGAAATAGACGGGCAGGCAGAGGAATGGCTTGTATTCTTTAAGAACGAAACACATAACCACCCTACAGAGATTGAACCGTTTGGCGGGGCAGCCACATGCCTTGGTGGTGCTATACGTGACCCGCTTTCAGGCCGTGGCTATGTATACCAGGCTATGCGTGTAACAGGTGCTGCAGACCCTTCTGTGCCTATGGCGGATACATTGCCTGGCAAGCTGCCGCAGAGAAAGATTGTAACAGGTGCTGCACAGGGATATAGTTCATACGGCAACCAGATAGGGCTTGCTACAGGGCTTGTAAATGAAGTCTACCATCCGGGCTATGTTGCAAAGCGTATGGAGATTGGTGCTGTTATGGGAGCTGCCCCGCGCCGCAATGTTATCCGCAAGAAAAGTGAACCAGGTGATGTAATTATACTTCTTGGAGGACGTACCGGGCGTGACGGGATTGGCGGTGCAACCGGCTCTTCAAAAGCACATACTACAAAGTCCATTGATGTATGCGGCGCAGAGGTGCAAAAAGGGAATGCACCTACAGAACGTAAAATACAGCGTCTTTTCCGTAAAGAAGA
Organism: uncultured Lachnospiraceae bacterium; assembly: GCA_910577825.1. Lineage (GTDB taxonomy): Bacteria > Bacillota > Clostridia > Lachnospirales > Lachnospiraceae > Butyribacter. The sequence continues at coordinate 4,287 of CAJTOK010000048.1, forward strand.
AGCAAGTTTAATTATTAAGAAGTGTAATGACTTTGGCGCAGGCGGCGTATCAGTTGCTATCGGCGAACTTGCAGACGGGCTCAGGGTTAACCTTGATAAAGTCCCTAAAAAATACGCAGGGCTTGACGGGACAGAACTTGCAATTTCCGAGTCACAGGAACGCATGGCAGTAGTTGTAGCCAGGGAAGATACAGATAAAATGTTAAAACTTGCAGCAGAAGAGAACCTTGAAGCTGTAGTGGTGGCAGAGGTAACAGAAGAACCACGCCTTGTCCTTACATGGAGAGGCAAAGTTATTGTAAATATATCAAGGGCATTCCTTGATACAAACGGTGCACACCAGGAAACAGATGTAGTAGTAACAATGCCTTCAGAAGAAGACAATTACTTTATGCAGGAAAAAGAAATTACAGATATAAAAGAAGAATGGCTTTCTACATTAAGTGATTTAAATGTATGCTCACAGAAAGGGCTTGTGGAGATGTTTGACAGCTCAATAGGGGCTGCAAGCGTTTATATGCCATATGGCGGCAAAAAACAGCTTACTCCTGTCCAGACAATGGCAGCAAAGCTTCCTGTCCTTTCTGGCACATGTGACACAGTTACAATGATGAGTTATGGAATTGACCCGTATCTTGCAAGCTGGAGCCCGTACCATGGCTCTGTATACGCAGTAATATCTTCTGTTGCAAAGATAGTTGCAGCAGGTGGTGACTACAGGAAGATACGTTTTACATTCCAGGAATACTTTAAACGCCTTGGGGAAGACCCTGTGCGCTGGGGTGAGCCTATGGCAGCACTTCTTGGTGCATATGATGCACAGATAAAGCTAGGGCTTGCTTCCATTGGCGGCAAGGACAGCATGTCAGGCACATTTAATGATATTGATGTACCGCCAACACTATGTTCATTTGCAGTAGATATTGCAAAAGTACAGGATATTATTACACCTGAACTTAAAGAAGCAGGCAATGTACTTGTTAAATTTGATATAGAAAAAGACAAATATTCACTTCCTGTATACAGCCAGCTTATGCAGCTGTATGGAAATATTAAAGAAATGGCAGCTGCAGGGATTATTAAATCAGCATATGCCACAGGTTTTGGCGGTATATGTGAAGCTGCAAGCAAGATGGCATTTGGCAACGGGCTTGGTATTAAAATAGACAGCAGTATAAGCGCAGCTGCATTATTTGCAAAAGACTATGGTTCAATAATTGCAGAAGTTGCAGTTAATGACCTTGGCAGAATAACAGCAGATTATACAAAGATTGCAGATATTACAGACAGTGCAGAATTTGTATACGGGGATATGGTTATTACAATGGAAGAAGCATTAAAAGCATGGAAATCAAGGCTTGAAAGTGTATTCCCTACAGAATCAGGTGTTGTACAGACAGAACTTGAAGATACTTTATTTAAGGAGAAAAACATTTATATCTGCAAGAATAAAGTGGCAAAACCTGAAGTATTTATTCCTGTATTCCCAGGTACTAACTGTGAATATGACACTGCCAGGGCATTTGAAGTAGCAGGGGCCAAAGTAAACACAGTTGTATTTAAGAACCTGTCAGGAAGCCAGATTACAGAATCCGCCAAAGCATTTGAAGCAGCCGTAAGGAAATCACAGATACTTATGTTTTCAGGCGGTTTCAGTGCAGGTGACGAGCCAGACGGTTCAGCGAAATTTATTGCATCAGTATTCAGGAACCAGGCAATAATGGACGCAGTACATGAGCTTTTACAGAAACGTGACGGGCTTATACTTGGCATATGCAACGGCTTCCAGGCACTTGTAAAACTCGGGCTTGTGCCTTATGGTGAGATAAAGCCGCAGGCAGAAGACTCACCAACACTTACAACAAACAGCATTGGACGACATATATCCAAAACTGTCTATACAAAAGTTGTTTCAAACAAATCACCATGGCTTGCCAAAGCAGTCCTTGGCAATATATATGCAGTTCCTGCTTCACATGGTGAAGGACGTTTTGTAGCAAGTGATGAAGTAATTAAAAAACTTTTTGAAAACGGGCAGGTTGCAACAAGATATGCAGACCTTTCAGGAAACGTAACAATGGACGAAGACTTTAACCCAAATGGTTCATATGCTGCAATTGAAGGAATTACAAGCCCTGACGGCCGTGTACTCGGCAAAATGGCACATTCAGAGCGAATTGGGAATGGTGTTGCCATAAATATATATGGAGAACAGGACCAGCATATATTTGAATCAGGTGTTTTATATTTCAAATAAATTGTAAAAAAATTATAACTTATTTTATAAAACCCCCTGTAATTACCGGGTAATTCCAATAATTGCAGGGGGATAACTTCCTCCATAGCTTTTTTTGTGCTATGTCCTGTGCTATATCTTGTCCTATCTGTTGTCCTAATATCTGGGCTTCACGTCTTAGTTCTTTTTTCCATTTTGGTTCATAATCTTCCCTGAGCACACATGCGGAAAACCATTATCCCGTCATTTGTATACTGGCACTCAAAATGGTATGTAATACCATTTATTATAAATGATGTGTCAAATACCGCCCTGCTTGTGTCTTTGTTTATATTTTTTCCTGTTTCTGCCATATTGTTCCTTCTATTATATTTAAATTTACTGTATGTTACTGATATTAGTTTATTATAAAATTCCTTGTAAAGGATAGCAATTATTTTTTATTTGCAAGTTCTGTTTTATTTATGCACCTGCTGGCAAAAAGAAACATTATATAAAGTGCCAGTACAAGGGTACATATAGCAAAAAGTGCTGGTATCTGGAATGTACCTGGAATAAATCCGGTTATTATACTATAAGCTTTATAGGACATGCTTCCTGCAAGTATTAAAAAGAGGCATGGAAGTATAACCCAGTGTATGCTGTCAGGCAGTATATAATCTTTCAGGCAGAAACCTTCCAGGACTGCCATAATTACCTGGCTTAACAACATCCCTGCCAGATATGCTTTTATTCCATATACAGGTACAAGTACCACAAGGAAATATATTTTAATTATAAGGCTTAGTACAGTTATTATAAATGTAAGCTGTGTATGCCCCATTCCGTTTATTATACTTGTAAATGCTGTTGAAATATATAGAAACGGGCATAGCCATGAAAGTATAACTATATATGAGCCAGCAGTTTCATTATGGAAAAAAAGTGTTCCCATTTCATTTCCAAATATAACAAATATACAGACAAAAAGCCAGCCTGTAAGAAGACTGTATTTAGTAGCAAATGTTACAGATTTCCTTATTCTGGAAAAGTTTTTTTCTGCCTGTGCCTGTGCGATTGATGGAAGCAGCATAACTGCAAAGGCATTGCTTATAGCGGAAGGGAAAAGTACAAAAGGCATTGCCATTCCTGATAAAACCCCATAAATACTTAATGAACCTGACGGACTGAGCCCGTATTTCTGCAACGCGGCAGGTATAAATATAGCTTCAGCGCTATGCAGGAATGATACTATAAGTTTAGTTGTAGTAAGCATTGCAGAAAGTGAAAGAAGGGTCATAAAAACCGGGTGTTTCCCGCCATTTTTCAATTTATTCATGGCAAAATACCTGCCAGCTACCTGGCTTTTTATCTGTTTAAAAGATATAAAAAGCCTTATTACACTGAAAATACAGCCACAGATTTCACCAGCCACAAGCCCCCATACAGCAATAATGGCATTTGATTCACTGCCTGCACCTGCAAATATATACATAAGGTATACAAACAGTACCCTTGATAACTGTTCAATAATCTGTGAAGCAGCAGGGACAGAAGCATTTTGTATTCCATAATAATAGCCTGAAATACAGGCTGACAGGCTGCAGAAAGGAAAAAGCACAGACATTATTTTCAGATATGGTGCACATGATTTTTCAAGTATGATTTTCTCTGCTATCCACTCTGGCTTTGAATAGACAAACCACATAAGAAGCAGTGAAAGCCCAAGGGCAAGCACCATGCCGGAAGCCAGTATTTTTAAAGGGGAAGTGCTGTTATTGTTTTTCTTTGATGTAGTAGTTCCAATAAGCTGTGAAATAGCTGTCTGTATGCCAGCGCCATATATTGTAAAGCATATTCCATATATAGGAAATATAAGCTGGTATATTCCAAGCAGGCCAGAACCGAGAATACCTGCAAGAAAAATTCTGTAGAAAAACCCTATAATGCGTGTTATAATGCCAGCAACAGTAAGTATTATAGTTCCTTTAATAAGTTTGTTCTGGAAGAATTTCATATATATGCCTTTCTGCTGTATAGCAAAAGCGGTTAATATACTATATGAAAATTGTGGATTATTATGTTAATCCTGGATTAAAAATTTCCAGTCCGGCTACACAGGCATGGAAGTTTTTGGGATACACGCCATAATATATTATAGACTTTTTAAATGTTATCTACTATAATAAGAATAGTAACTATTTTTTTAGCTATTTTTGTTAAAACATAATAAAATTTATTGTTTTAAATATGAAAGGGGTTTTTTATAATGAAACTGCGTGGGAAATTAATTTTAAGTATGGGCATTCTTATCTTTTTAACTGTATTTCTGGTTTCGTCTGTATCTTATGTATTTTTACAGAAGGCATATGACAAAAATATCCAGATTGAAAAAGAAAAACTGGACCAGATTATAAAGAGCCAGGTAGAATGTATGACCGGGGTATTGCAGGCAGAATATGACAAAAGCAGGGAACAGGGAATTAATGAAAAAGAAGCTATAGAAAATGCCAAGTATATTGTCCGTACTACCAGATACAATAATGGGACAGGTTATTTCTGGGCAGACATGGCAGACGGGACTAATGCAGTACATATTAATCCAGATGTAGAGGGGACAAACCGTTACAATACACAGGATGAAAAAGGGAATTATTTTGTACAGGATACTATTGCTGCAGGAGATAAACCAGATGGGGGATTTATAGACTTTTATTTTGCCAAATCAGGGGAATCTGAAGCTAAAGCTAAAAGGGGGTTTGTTAAAAAGTTTGAACCATATGGCTGGTATATCGGAACAGGGAATTACGAGGAGGACATGCTGCCAATTATACAGGAAGAACTTGATGAATCAAATAAATCATGTTTACAGGCAATAACTGCCACATATTGTTTTGGTATGGCTGTATTTGTAATTGCTATCATTGTAACTTATATAATAGCTAAAAAAATGGCAGACCCTATTAAGGCAGCATCAAAACGTCTTGTGGGGCTTAGCCAGGGAAATCTTAATGATAATGTGGCTGTGTCCAAATCTAAAGATGAAACCGGGGAACTGACACGGGCACTTGCCAGTACAGTACAGACATGGCGTGATTATATTAGCGATATATCCGCATCACTGGCAGAACTTGACAAGGGAAACCTGGCGTTTGATATAGAAATGGAATATTTAGGTGATTTTGCACCTATTAAGGAATCATTCCAGCATACAATATATAAACTGAATGATACTTTCAGGAAGCTAAATATGAGCACTAAAGAGGTGGCAAATGGTTCAGACCAGATGGCAATGGGTGCACAGGCACTTGCCCAGGGGGCTACAGAACAGGCATCGGCAGTGGAAGAACTGGCAGCTACTATAAATGAAATCAACAGCCATGTAGCAAATAATGCAGAAAATGCAAAACAGACCAGCCTGCAGGCACAGACCACTGTTAAAGAACTGGAAACAGGGAAAATGTATATGAACCAGATGATTAATTCCATGAACCAGATTAATGATTCATCTTCTGAGATTAGCAAGATTATCAAGACTATTGAAGATATTGCTTTCCAGACTAATATACTTGCATTAAATGCAACAGTTGAGGCAACACGTGCTGGTGCAGCCGGAAAGGGATTTGCCGTTGTTGCTGATGAAGTACGTAACCTGGCAAATAAATCTGCAGAAGCATCCCAGAATACGGCATCACTTATTGAAGCAACAGTAAAGTCTTTACATGAAGGCACAGATATAGCTGGCAAGACTGCAGAATCACTTGACCGTATTGTTGCTTACTCTGAAGAATCAGCAAAACTGCTTATGGAGATTTCCAAGGCATCACAGGAACAGGCGTCATCTATTTCACAGGTAACACAGGGGATTGACCAGATTTCCAGTGTAGTACATACTAATTCGGCGACTTCTGAGGAAAGTGCAGCAACAAGTGAAGAATTATCAAGCCAGGCACAGATTCTTATGGATATGGTTAACCAGTTTAAAATCAGGGGAATATAGAAAATGCAGTATTAATGCCAGGCAGCAGGATTTAATAATACATAGCAGAAAGGGTGGCTATTATGGCACTTATAAAGAATAAAATACCAGTTTTAGAATATGATACAGAGCTCTGCCGTAAAAGTGAAGGGTATTCCGTAGTAGAGATGGAATGTGCATCTATGGCAGCATGTGCAAAAATGAGGAATGTTATATTCGGGCAGCTGTTATTTACTGCAGACTCCCTTGCTAATGTGGAGAAACATGATACCAGGAACTGGGGGAATGGTTCATTTAATATAGCTATGGAATTAGCATTTATGTCAGTCCTTGAAATGTGAAATATAAATTGCCAGATACTTTACAGGTATCTGGCTTTTGTAAAACTTTTTTAATATTTTTTCACTTTCTATTATATTTAAAGCCTGTTTACTGTTTCTTTTCTTTCTTTAATGGATATCCATTCCCCTGTAAATCCGTTGTTTTGCTAAAAGGGCTGTCCTGGTACTTTCTGGTACTGCTGGCAGGCCTGCTGCTTTCCCATACACCTTCAGGAATTGTCTGTACAGGTTTCTTTTTCTCTGTTATTTTCATAGAAACACCATGCCTTTCTCTTTTTTATTATTATGTATTTTTTATATAAAGGTTATCCAGTTAAAAAATGGCATTTTGTAGCATTCTGGTTTTACTTTCATATACTGGTATAGCAGGTTATTAAATTTTTGTGAGAGGATGGTAGCATATAATGATATATCTGGATAATGCTGCAACCACACCAGTACACCCGGAAGTACTTAAGGCAATGCTGCCATATCTGGATAAGCAGTATGGCAACCCGTCAGGCATTTATGAATTTGCAGAAAAAAGCAAAGAGGCCATTGACGGGGTGAGGGAGGTTATTGCCAGAAGCATTAATGCAAAGCCGGAAGAAATATATTTTACAAGTGGCGGGACTGAGTCGGATAACTGGGCGCTTACAGGCATGGCAGAGGCTTTAAAAGATAAGGGGAAACATATTATTACAACATCTGTTGAACACCATGCTGTTATAAATACATGTGAATACCTTAGACAGCGTGGATTTGATATAACATACCTTGATGTGGATGGTGAAGGTATTATTAATCCCAGCCAGCTTATAAAAGCTATAAGAAAAGATACTATTTTAATCAGTATAATGGCAGCTAATAATGAAACCGGAAGCATACAGCCAGTACAGCTAATTGGTGAAATTGCACGCAGGAACAATATCTGTTTCCATACAGATGCAGTACAGGCATACCTGCATATGGATATAGATGTAAATAAAATGAATATCGGGATGATGAGTGCAAGTGCACATAAGTTCAGGGGTGCAAAGGGCTGTGGCTTCCTATATATAAGAAACGGGATAAAACCAGCAGTCTTTATGCACGGCGGCAAACAGGAGTCTGGCATAAGGGCAGGTACAGAAAATGTGCCTGGAATAATAGGGATGGGCAAGGCTGTACAGATTGCAATGCAGGATATGGATAAAAATATTGTGTATGTAAGGAATATGAGGGATTACCTTTTATACAGGATTGAACATGAAATACCTGGTGTAATCCTTAACGGCCCAAGGCATGTGCGCCTCCCGGGAAACCTTAATATAAGCTTTTTAGGCGTTGAAGGGCAGAGCCTGCTTATAATGCTTGATATGGATGGAATCTGTACATCAAGCGGTTCTGCGTGTACAGCAGGGCTTGGAGGCGGTTCACATGTACTTAAAGCCCTTGGTGCAGATGGTGACAGGTTAAAAGGGGCATTAAGAATGACACTTGATTCATATAATACCATGGAAGAAATGGATTATGTAGTCTGGCGTTTAAAGGAAAATGTGGCTGCCCTTCGTGGCAGGAATTAATAATAGGTATGAAAAACGCTGTTTTCAATCTAGCCTGCTGGCAGCATTTCCGGCCTGCGGTCTGTAAATTCTGTATAGTATTTGAAACCGCAGGCTTTTAATATTTCTGGCACACTGTCAAAACTAAAACCTAAATGCCTTGTTTCATGTGCATCAGAGCCTATAGTTATTATTTCACCGCCAAGGTCTTTATAAAGCTTAAGAATTTTTTCATGTGGGTGCGGGTGGTGCAGCCCGTACTTTAAACCGCTTGTATTTAACTCAATCCCTTTCCCGTTATAAACCAGTGTTTTCAGTATTTCTTCAATTATATCAAGGAAACTGTCTGTTATGGAAAGATAATATTCTTCATTATATAAACCGCTGTTTCTTAATTTTTTCATATATGGCGTGTACCTTGTAATATAGTCAATATGCCCGTAAACATCAAAATCCACGCCGCTTTTTACATTTTCAAGCGTAGTCTCATAAAACTTCTGTATGCCGGTTTTTTCATCTGTCTTTTCCCAGAAAACATCATAATAAGGGTCGGTATTGTCTACAAGGTGCGTAGAACCTATTACAAAATCAAATTTATATAAATCCAGAAGCCCCGTGCACTTGTCTTTAACATCTTCTTTAAGCCCGAGCTCAATTCCAGTACGTATTTTTATCTGTGGACAGAGCAGTTTTAGCCGGTTTATTTCACTATAATAGGCATCCACATCAAAGCAGAATGGCAGTTCCTGGCCAGGAAGCGTATTCTTAACATAGACCAGGGGGAAATTATAATCCATATGGTCTGTAAAACATATAGAAGAAAAACCGCTATCTATTGCAGCCCTTAACATTTCCTCCATTGGTGCCTGGCTGTCCGTTGAAAATGCTGTGTGTACATGGCTGTCTGATTTTATAATGCTTGTCATTCCTGTACCTCCTTTATGCCACTTATATCTGTATCAATAGTCATTGAGTAATTAGTATAATAGACAACAAATCCCGGTTTGCTGCCATTTGGCTTTTTAACATGCTTTTTCTGGATATAGTCAATTTCTGCCTTGCCCTGTTCCCTTGCCTTTGAATAATATGCCGCAAGCCTTGCAGCTTCCTCAAATGAACGGTCTGGAAGTTCCTTTCCATCTGTTTTAACTATAACATGTGAGCCGGCACTTGCCTTTGCATGGAACCACCAGTCATTACCCGTTGCAATTTTAAATGTAAGCTCGTCATTTTGGTAATTATTTTTACCAATATATATATCAAAGCCATCCGAGGAAATATAATGCAGCGGTTTGCTTCTGGCAGTTTTTTTACTGCCCTTGCCCTGTTCATTACGGCGCTTTATATAACCATACTCAGAAAGTTCTTTCCTGATTGTGGCAAGGTCTTCTTCATACCTTGCAATATCAAGTGCATTGCTGACTGATTCAAGATGTGAAATTTCCTGCCTGGTTTCTTCAATCTGTACACTTAATGCCTCAAATGTACGCTTTAGCTTGGCATATTTCCCAAAAAAGCGTTTTGCATTATCAACAGCACTCATATTTTCATCAAGCGGAATTGTAATCTTTTCATTGGTATAATAATTATCACAGGTAAAACTTTTCTCACCGCCTTTTAATTCATATCCATATGTTGTAAGAAGCTCGCCATACACCTTGTATTTATCCCTTTTTCCAGTATCTTTAAGCTGCTTTTCCTGTAAATCATATTTCTTCCTGGCACGTTCCAGTGCAGTATTGGTTATTTTGCGTAAATCATATGATTTCTGGCGTATACGTGAAATAACCTCTTTTGATGAATAATATAAACAAAGCATCTGGCTGGCACTTTCATACTGCTTTACCTGGTAAGTGCTGCTGCCAGAGTACATAGTTAGTGGCACACATGAAAACTCCACAGGCTCATTCTCTTTATAAATAATACATGGTTTAAAACCTGCCTCTTTTACCTGCTCCATAATTCTTGTAAAATTGCGGTAAAGATGCAGTTTCTCCATTCCAGAAAGTTCTTTTGTGCTGTTTTTATCTGAAAGCGATGAAATATAAACCAGTTCATTGGACATAACGGGGCTGAAACCTGTAAGCGAAGTATATAAAGCCTTTGCAATATCCATCGGTTTTGCAAGTATTATATCTGTAAATTCCTTTTCAGTAATAGTAAAAGGGTCATATTTATTCTGTGTATCAGGAATAAAATAGTCCCTGCCAGGAAGCACTTCCCTTACAGAACTTACAAGCAGCGAAATATGCTTAATACTGTCAACTATTTTATTATTATCATCCGTAAAAATTATATTGCTGTGTTTGCCCATAAGCTCTATTATAAGAAACTTATGGCATAAATCGCCCATCTCGTCCAGATGTTCAAGCTCTATGCGTATTACACGTTCAAGCCCCTCCTGCCTGATATCCGTAATACGGCAGTTATTAAGATGCTTTCTTAAAACCATACAGAAAGTTGGTGCAGACAGGGGCGACTGTTTATTTTCATCATTAAGGTAAAGAAGCGGAAGGCTTGGGTTTACTGAAACCGTAAGCCGCTTCTGGAAACGCTTTGTACCACCGCTGCCATCACTTATGCTCTGCTTGACAGTAAGCAGGAGTTCGTCCTTTTCAGGCTGTGCTATTTTAGTAATGCGTCCATTTACAAGTGTATTTTTAAGCTCATTTACAAGAGCTGCTATTGTAATTCCATCTAATGCCATAATTAACCTCATTTCTGTAAAGCGGCATATCCGCCTTATTTTTTATAACCCGGTACAGCCGGTATTAACAATTATATTACCTGGGATGCAATAAAGCAACTGGAAAGTTGCTTTTGTTTTTTTACATGTGAACATCTGTAATATTTAAGAAACAGTGTCATATATTTTACATGTGATATAATTGGAGGGCAGTTATGCAAAAATTATTAAGCAGTGCTATATATACCATATGTCTTATTCTTCTTTCACTTGCATATATAAATGACACTAAAGATTTTCTTTCAGGGTTTGCCCCGTTTAGCCAGTATGAGGAAACAAAACCTCTCCCGCCACAGAAGATTACAGCAAAAAGCCTTGGGGTTACTTCATCTGCAGATGAACCTTCTAAAATGTATTCCAGGGCATACTGCCTTATTGATGCGGACAGCAACAGGGTTCTTGTTTCAAAAGAGGCAGATACAAGGCTTCCGATGGCAAGCACTACTAAAATAATGACCTGTATTGTTACACTTGAAAATGGCAATCCTGATGATATTGTTACAGCTTCAAAGTATGCGGCTTCAATGCCTGATGTACAGCTTGGCTTAAAAGAGGGTGAGAAATTCAGGCTTGGGGATTTGCTATATTCACTGATGCTTGAATCACATAATGATACCGCAGTTGCAATAGCTGAACATATTGGCGGGAGTGTTGAAGGGTTTGCAGAACTTATGAATCTTAAAGCTGAAGAAATCGGGCTTAAAGATACGCATTTTGTAACGCCTAACGGGCTTGACAGTGACGGGCATTATACAACTGCATATGAATTATGCTGTATTGGCGCATATGCAGTACAAAATGAACAGTTTATGGATATAGTGCAGACGCCTTCACACCAGTTTTCAAATTGTGATAATACACGTACATATTCTGTCAATAATAAAGATGCTTTTCTCACAAGTTATAACGGGGCACTTGGGATAAAAACAGGGTTTACAGGCAATGCCGGCTACTGTTTCTGTGGTGCGGCAAGAAGGAATAATGTTACACTTGTTTCATCGGTGCTTGCCTGTGGCTGGCCTCCTAATAAGGGCTATAAATGGTCAGACACAAGAAAGCTTATGGATTACGGGTTTAAAGCATTTACACAGGCAGGGATATCTGTGGGCACGCCGCTTCCTGGCATTAAGGTAACAGGCGGCAAAGAAGCCAGCGTACCTGTAAAACGTACAGAAGCAGGCAGTTTTACAATGCTTATGTCCAAAGATGATATTGTAACAGTAAGTTATGAACTTCCAGAAAAACTGGATGCACCAGTACGTTCTGGTGATATTACCGGATACGTGAAATATTTTGTGAATGATGTGCTTTATATATCAGTTCCTGTTATGGTGTCAAAGACAGTAGAAAAAACAGACAGCAGGTATTTTGCAGATATTTTATTAAAAATGTTCTTTGGGAAGTTCCAGAGTGCAGGTTAAGTATATGTTTAATGCACCTTTTAGAAATTAAAAAGGTGCATTATTATATATATTATTTAAGTACAGCAGCTTTAAAATCACCTGCTTCAGCGCACTTTACAGCGGCACATATCCTGTTATAAACCAGGTCAGATATTGCATTGGATTTCATATCCTTATAATCATCATAAAATAACGGCTTAAGGTAAAATACCTGTGTAACTACACGGCGGAGTGACCACAGGTCAAATACTTTCCATGAATTTACAATGGCAACAGGGACTATTGGTGCCCTCGCCCTTATAGCACCCTTAAAACAGCCTGGTTTAAAAGGGTCTACATAATTGCCGTTGCGGTGTTCATACCCGCCTGACGGGAATATTATAAACTTGCGCCCCTGTTTTACTTCTTCGGCAACTTCACTGATTATCCCTGCTGCCTGCCTTAAATCGTCGAGCTTTATTCTTTTGCCTTGTACCAAATCTATAAACTGTTTGACAAGAGGGATGTATGAACGGTCTGCATCCATTACAATAGAGCATGGTGTATTATGTGAATCCATTATGCCAAGGGCATCATACTTTCCCTGGTGGTTGGCAAACATTACATAACCGCCATTTTCCGGGAGGTTGTATGTACCATACGCATTGGTGGTAATACGCCCTCTTTTCTTCATAAGAGCAATACAGTGCCTGTCATACTCATATCTGAACTCTTCTGAATATTTTTCAAGGTGTCTTGAATAATATCCCATCTTGGGAATCATCCAGACACGGTGCAGATTACCTAAAATCACATAAATAAATCTTAACACAGCTTTTACCTTTTCCTTTTATTATCATTTAGTCCTTAGTAATAACTACGTAGTATAATGTATCATAATTATATGATTTTTACAACTTTTTCTTTATGCCTTTTCTTTCCTGCCCTGTTTTATTGCCCCGCTGGCATTTTTTACAAAAATATTAAGCAAAACAAATAAAAAGGTTGCTATTTTATGGTAAAAGTAATAAAATTAAAATTGGTATATATTTTGTTTTTACTAACTGGCTTATGCCAGGTGGCATTATTTTATACTGCCACAATTAATTTTACTATATTGGAGGGCTGAACATGAGTAACAAGAATGCTTTGTCAGCGAGAGACCGCATTGCGGCTTTAACTGACGAGAACAGTTTTGTTGAAATTGGTGCAGGTGTTACAAAGAGAAACACCGATTTTAACATGCAGGAAAAGCTGGTGCCATCAGATGGTGTAATAACCGGGTACGGGCTTGTCCAGAACAATCCTGTCTATATATACAGCCAGGATGCGTCTGCGCTTAATGGTACAATAGGTGAGATGCATGCAAAAAAGATAGTGCATATTTATGAGCTTGCAGTAAAGACAGGCGTGCCTGTTATCGGGCTTATAGACTGTGCTGGCATCCGCCTGCAGGAAGCAACAGATGCACTTGCTGGTTTTGGCCAGATATACAGGATGAAAGCCAAAGCATCAGGCATAATACCGCAGGTTAGTGCTGTATTTGGTAATTGCGGCGGCGGTGTTGCTATAATGGCAGCAATGAGTGATTTTACTTTTATGGAAAAGAAGAATGCTAAGTTTTTCGTTAATGCACCAAATACACTGGCAGGCAATTATACAGAAAAGCTTGATACAGCATCAGCTGCTTTCCAGCAGGAATCATCAGTAATTGATTTTACTGCGGAAGGCGAGGAGGAAGTATTATCAGGTGTGAGGGAGCTTGTTTCAATCCTTCCTGGCAATAATAATGACACAGCATTTTCAGATGAATGTATGGATGACTTAAACAGGATGACAGAAGACCTTGCAGCAGAGATAGCGGACCCTGCTGTGGCACTTGAAGATATTGGCGACAACAATTTCTTCATGGAGGTAAAGAAGGAATACGCTAAAGAGATGGTTACAGGCTTTATATGCCTTGACGGCATGACAATAGGTGCTGTTGCAAACCGTACCGCACAATTTGATGAAAATGGCAAAACTGCATGTAAATATGATGCAAGGCTTACTACAGCGGGATGTAACAAGGCAGTTTCATTTATTAAGAAATGTGATGCTTTCAATATTCCTGTACTTACCCTTACCAATGTTGAAGGGTTTGCTACAACAGTAGAAGAGGAAAAAACCATTGCAGAAGCAGCAGCAAAACTGGCAGCAGCATTTACGGAGGCAGATGTGCCAAAGGTAAACCTTATTACAGGCAATGCGTATGGCACGGCATATATCTGCATGAACTCAAAGCATACCGGCGCTGATATGGTATTTGCACTTGAAGGCGCAAATATAGGGGCAATGGATGCACAGGTTGCAGCAAAGACCATGTATGGTGGTGACAAGGATGCGGATATAGCAGCAAAAGCGGCTGAATTTGCAGAAAAGACAGGAACAGGGGCAGCAGCAGCAAGAGGGTATATTGATGCCGCCATAGAGCCTGCTTCAGCAAGGAAGCATTTATTGTATGCGTTTGAAATGTTATTTTCAAAAAGCGGGTATCCAATCAGTAAAAAGCATGGAACCATCTAGGTAAGGAGTGGCATATGAAGAAGAGATTAGCTTTAATTTGCTGTATCATATCCTGTATACTGGTGATGGCGGGATGTAGCTTTAGCCTTGTAAAGACTAATGAAAATTTCGACAAAAAGACGCTTGAAGAAAATACAGACTCTTTTATAAAAAGCTGGTTTGAGTATGACTTTGAAAGCGCCATAACAGATTATGCAGGGCAGCTTGATGATGAAACCCTGTCCCAGTATGAAATGTCAGGAAAGTTAAGGGATGAATATGGCAAATATAGTAAAAAAGACAGCAGCAGCCTGACAATAACAACTGATACAGCAACAGTAACTGAAACAGTTCTTACAGATTCAGGTAAGAAGCTTGTATTTTCAGTAACTTATGATGAAGAAGGCAATACAGTTTCATGGAATGTGGACGAATATAAGTCCAAAGGCCAGATTATGGGCAAAGCAGGGCTTAATACAATTATGAGCATGGCCATAGTGTTCTTAGTCCTTATATTTATTGCCCTTATTATTGCGCAGTTTAAACATCTTGGCAATATGTTTAATAAGCCAAAGCAGGCAGAGCCGGCTGCAGAACAGCCTGTTCCTGTTGCTCCTGTTGCCGTAGAAGAGGTGGAAGAAGACTTAACTGATGATTTAGAACTTGTTGCAGTTATTACAGCAGCCATTGCAGCAGCAAGTGAAAATGAATGTACAGATGGTCTTGTAATACGTTCAATTATCAGAAGGTAAAATTAAAAGTATATGGAGGAAAAAATAATGAAAAATTATACAATTACTGTTAATGGTAATGTTTATGATGTTACAGTAGAAGAGGGCGGACAGGGCAGTACAGGCGCAGCCCCTAAGGCGGCAGCCCCTAAAGCAGCAGCACCAAAAGCAGCCCCTAAGGCAGCAGCGCCTGCAGGTGCAGCAGGGGCAGTTAAGATTAATGCACCTATGCCTGGCAAGATTTTATCTGTTAAGGCACAGGCAGGCCAGGCTGTTAAAAAAGGCGATGTTATTATGATACTTGAAGCTATGAAAATGGAGAATGAAATTGTTGCACCACAGGACGGCACAGTTGCAGGCATTAATGTGTCAGCAGGTGACTCTGTAGAAGCAGGAGCTGTACTTGCATCATTAAACTAGGAGGGAACGGCTTTGGATTACGTTATTACAACGATAGAGAACCTTGCAGGCCAGACCGCTTTTACCAGCCTTTCGCTTGGTAACTACCTTATGATACTGGTCGGCTGTATATTTCTCTATCTGGCGATTAAAAAAGAATACGAGCCATTATTGTTAGTCCCTATTGCATTTGGCATGATACTGGTAAATATTTACCCGGACATTATGGCAAGCCCTGAGGACACATCAAATGGCGTCGGAGGTTTATTACACTATTTCTATATACTCGATGAATGGAGTATCCTGCCTTCACTTATATTCCTTGGTGTAGGTGCAATGACAGACTTTGGCCCGCTTATTGCCAACCCGGCAAGCTTCCTTCTCGGGGCAGCAGCACAGTTTGGTATTTTCTCTGCTTACCTTATAGCAATCCTTCTTGGCTTCAATGACAAGGCAGCAGCAGCAATATCAATTATCGGCGGCGCTGACGGGCCTACGTCTATTTTCCTCTGCGGCAAGCTTAAACAGACTGAATATATGGGGCCTATAGCAGTGGCAGCATATTCATATATGTCACTTGTGCCTATTATCCAGCCTCCTATTATGAAGCTTTTCACAACGGAGGAAGAACGTAAGATTAAAATGGAACAGTTACGTCCAGTATCTAAACTGGAGAAGATACTTTTCCCTATTATAGTTACCATTGTTGTCTGCCTTATCCTGCCGACAACTGCACCGCTTGTAGGTATGCTTATGCTGGGTAACCTTTTCAGGGAGTCAGGCGTTGTAAAACAGCTTGCAGAAACAGCATCTAATGCCCTTATGTACATTGTAGTTATCCTGCTTGGTACTTCAGTAGGTGCATCTACAAGCGCAGAAGCCTTTTTAAGGGCTTCAACACTTAAAATAGTTGTATTAGGGCTTGTTGCTTTCTGTGTTGGTACTGCAGCAGGTGTGCTTTTCGGCAAGCTTATGTGTAAAGTGACAAATGGCAGGATTAACCCGCTTATTGGTTCAGCCGGTGTATCAGCGGTTCCTATGGCAGCGAGGGTATCACAGAAAGTTGGTGCAGAAGCAGACCCTACAAACTTCCTGCTTATGCACGCAATGGGGCCAAACGTTGCAGGTGTTATTGGTACAGCAGTTGCGGCTGGTGTATTTATGGCAATATTTGGTATCTAATATAGGAGGATAAATCATGGCAAAGATAGAAAAAAAACCTTTAAAGATTACGGAAACTATTCTCCGTGATGCGCATCAGTCACTGATTGCCACAAGGATGACAACAGAGCAGATGCTTCCAATAATAGACAAGATGGACCAGGTAGGGTACCATTCAGTTGAATGCTGGGGCGGCGCAACATTTGATGCTTCACTCAGGTTCCTTAAAGAAGACCCGTGGGAAAGGCTTAGGAAACTCAGGGCAGGCTTTAAGAACACAAAGCTGCAGATGCTGTTCCGTGGACAGAATATCTTAGGGTATAACCATTATGCAGATGATGTAGTTGAATACTTTGTACAGAAATCCATTGCAAATGGCATTGATATAATCCGTATATTTGACTGCCTTAATGACCTTAGGAACCTTGAAACAGCTGTAAGGGCAGCCAATAAAGAGAACGGCCATGCGCAGATAGCACTTTCATATACACTTGGTGACGCATACACCCTTGATTACTGGAAGGATATGGCTAAGAGAATTGAAGATATGGGTGCAAAGTCACTCTGTATAAAGGATATGGCAGGACTTCTTGTCCCTGTAAAGGCTACAGAGCTTGTCACTGCGCTTAAAGAGTCAGTAGATATCCCTATCGACCTCCATACACACTATACTTCCGGCGTGGCAGCAATGACATATATGAAAGCTGCTGAAGCAGGCTGTGATATTATTGATACAGCCATGTCACCATTCTCAATGGGAACAAGCCAGCCGGCTACAGAAGTTATGGTAGAAGCATTTAAGGGCACACCTTATGATACAGGGCTTGACCAGAACAAACTTGCACAGATAGCTGATTACTTCCGCCCTATGCGTGAAGAAGCACTTAAATCAGGGCTTATGAATACAAAAGTGCTCGGTGTAAATATCCAGACACTCCGTTACCAGGTGCCTGGCGGTATGCTTAGCAACCTTGTATCACAGCTTAAAGAGATGGGGCAGGAAGATAAATATGAGAAGGTGCTTGAAGAAGTGCCAAAGGTACGTAAAGATTTCGGCGAGCCGCCTCTTGTTACACCTTCATCACAGATTGTCGGTACACAGGCTGTATTAAACGTAGTTTCAGGCGAAAGGTATAAAATGGTTACAAAAGAGTCTAAAAAACTTCTTTCAGGTGAATTTGGGCAGACAGTCAAACCATTTGACCCTGAAGTGCAGAAAAAATGTATTGGTGACACAGAGCCAATTACATGCCGCCCGGCTGATTTAATAAAACCACAGCTTGCAGACCTTGAAAAAGAAATGAAACAGTATAAACAGCAGGATGAAGATGTATTATCATATGCACTCTTCCCACAGGTTGCAATGGAATTTTTTAAGTACAGGGAAGCACAGCAGAACAAGGCTGATTCATCAGTAGCAGATAAAGAAAATATGGCATATCCTGTTTAAGCTTTAAATAACAGGTAAAAGAAAGTTTAAGAACAGATAAAAGTCCCAGGCAGAGGTTTTGTTTTATAACTTAATTTATGCCTGGGACAATTTAGGGATAGAATTTTAAGGGAGGTAATTATGAAAAATATAAGCATTGGGATTAAAGTTATGCTGCCAGTCATGCTATTGGCACTTTTACTGGCTGGCACCTGTTATTCTAATTTGGCAACTGCAGACAGGATGATGGATGCAAGCGAGGAAATTTCAGGAAATTATGCAACAGGCATGTCACTTATTGGCAGTATTTCAACTGCATTTGAGGCACTTGAAAGGGCGGCATATGCACACTGTGTAGCAGGCGATGCTGACAGTATGCGTTCATATGAAACAGAGATAGATGCAATTTACAAAGAAATAGAAAGCTTATATGCAGAATATGAAAAATCAATAAAAGAAGATAAAGACCAGGAGAATTACAATGAACTGCAGTCCCTTTATTCTTCATATACAAGCATATTTGAAAAGGCATTATCTGAAAGTGCAAAAGGCGAAAAGATACAGGCGCTTTCAATCGTAAATGGTGAACTTGCAAGCGCTGGTTCTGCAGTTTTTAGTAAAGTTTCAGATATGCTGGATATTAACCAGGACGGCATGGATAAAGCAGTTGCCAGCAATAAAAGTGTATATAACAGCTCTAAAAGGCTGACATATATTTTATTTGCTGCAGCATCCATTGTAGCAGCATTAAGCATACTTATATGTATATTTGGGATTACAAGGCCAATACTTAAAAGCAGCAAAGAGCTGGATGGGATTATCAATGACATTGAAGCAGAAAAAGGGGACCTTACTAAGCGTATAAGTGTTGATGGCAAAGATGAAATTGCAAGGATGGGCAATGGCATTAACAGTTTTATCAAGACACTGCAGGTAATTATGAAGAAAATTACCAACAGTTCAAATGCCCTTGACAAAATGGTAGAAGAAGTAAAAGAAAGCGTTTCCTCAGTAAATATAAATGCTTATGACATTTCTGCAGCTATGGAGGAACTTTCTTCTTCAATGGAAGAAGTGGCAGCCACTTCTTCAAATGTAAACCTTAATGCAGGTACAGTAGGTGATAATGCCAGGGAGCTTGCAAAAGCTTCAGAAGATTTATCAGAATATGCGGGACAGATGAAAAAGCGTGCTGCAGGCATTGAGGAAGAAGCAAAAAGAAACAAAAATGATGCAAGCAATGTGGTTTCAGAAATTTTAACTTCGCTCCAGAAAGCAGTTGACGATTCCAAAAGCGTAGAGCGTGTTGGGGATTTAACAGAAGAAATCCTAAGCATTTCCGCACAGACAAACCTTCTTGCACTGAATGCGTCAATAGAAGCAGCAAGGGCTGGCGAAGCAGGCAAGGGCTTTGCCGTCGTTGCAGATGAAATAAGGGAGCTGGCAGATTCAAGCCGCAAGACAGCAGGAAATATACAGAATATTAACAATATGGTAATTGCAGCAGTACAGGAACTTGTCAATAATTCCAATGGGATAATAAAATACCTGCAGGAATCAGTGCTTCCTGCTTATGAAAACTTTTTAGCCGGCGGTACACAGTATAAAAATGATTCAGACCATGTAAACGATATTGTCACACATTTCAGTAATATGGCAGTAAACCTTGAAACACTTGTAAGCGATATTGCAGATGCAATGGGAGGGATTGCGGCGGCAGTTGATGAAAGTGCCAATGCCGTAATGACATCTGCTTCAAATACAAATGACCTTGTAAAAGAACTGGGACAGATTTCAAGTAAGACAGACAGCAACCACAAAATTGCTAAACAATTAAAGAAAGAAGCAGGCAGGTTTATAAATGTCTAGTTTAAAAAAAGAGCATACTATAGAAGAACGGCTCGAGCTGTCTATATTATATGATTTCTATGGGGCGCTGCTAAAAGACAGCCAGCAGCGCATGTTTGAAGCAAGTGTACTGGAAGACTATAATTTCAGTGAAATTGCAGAAGAAGAAGGCATAACAAGGCAGGGCGTATATGATACAGTAAAACGGGCAATAAAGCAGCTCAGGCTTTACGAAGAGAAACTGGGGCTTGTGGCAAGGTTCAGGAAACAGAAAGAACTTGCAGGGAAACTGCGCAGCAAACTGGACAGAATGAATATCCCTGCTACGGATGGGGAGTGGGCTGAAGTGTTCCAGATACTTGAAAAAGTGCTTGAAGGGTAATTTAACTGTTATCTAAAACTTATAGATATATACTGGCTTTTATAAATTGTACTGGCATAAGAGGGTGGTGGGAATATTATAAAATTTGATAATAATGACAGCCGTATTAAACATTATGAACTTTTACTGGAAAGGGACTTAGGCGGGATACCAGAGATTGCCCTGCCAGATGGGTTTTGCTTTGTATTTTATAAAGACGGCGGCAGGAACGCATGGATTGATATTCTGGAATCAGCAAAGGAATTTAACAATTACCGGCAGGGAATTAGTGCATGGAATAAATATTATGGGACAAGACTGGAAGAACTGCCCGGACGCATGGTATTTATTGAAAACAACAAGGGTGAAAAAGTAGCCACAGCAACGGCATTTTACGATATTTCCGGACGTGACCAGTCTGGTTCTGGCTGGCTTCACTGGGTTGCCGTCAGGCGTGATCACCAGGGAAAAGGGCTTTCAAAACCACTAATTTCATATACATTAAATATTATGAAAAAATATGGCTGCAAACATGCAAAAATCCCGACACAGACAAATACATGGCTTGCCTGTAAAATCTATCTGGACTTTGGATTCCTGCCCATAAAAGAAAATGCAGTAAACAGCAGATTTGGCTGGAGAATTATAAAAACATTAACAGGGCATAAAGCACTGGATGCTTTTGAGCCTGTAAAGGAAAATGAAATATTGTTTTAAGATTGTTAAAAGGTACTTCATTATATGGAGTGCTTTTTTATTTTGTCCAGATAAGCATATTGTATATTTTATGTACCGTTCTTGTGCTGCCGTTAATATGTTTGTATAAAGTAATTAGAAACAAATGTTTGTGCACTGGCAGTTATATATAATTTTAATTAAAAATGGTTGATTATCTCAAAAAAGCCTTGATTTACGGGCATACAAGCAGGATTTCAAGCTGAATTTACTACCAATTTACTACTTTTGAGGGAAAGAGCCTTGATATGCCGCCCCCCAACCCTGCCAGCCCAGCCACCAGCACACAGCATTGAGAAAGAATAAATGAAAACTGAATACGACGCATACGCGGCGTTTCTCTATCCCAACACGGGAGAACAGGAACGCCGCTTTTTTTATGCCCTCATGTTACGCAGTAGGGGCGAAAAGAGCCTTGCTATATGCGGCTTTGCGGGCGCGTTTCTGCCGGGGACAGGGATTTATTACCTAACCCCGGCAAAATGGCGTTCTATCGCGTAACAAATCCACAACCAAAGGAGTGATGAAGCTATGGCAGTTTTCCGAGTGGAGCGCAACAAGGGCTATACCGTTATGAGCAACCACCATTTACGCAACAAGGAACTGACATTAAAGGCAAAGGGGCTTTTGTCGCAAATGCTTTCCCTGCCCGAAGATTGGGACTACACCCTTGCGGGGCTGTCACAGATCAACCGGGAGAAGATAGACGCTATCCGGGAAGCCATAAAGGAACTGGAACGCGCCGGGTATATCGTCCGTTCACGGGAGCGCGACGAAAAGGGACGCTTGCGGGGAGCCGATTATGTGATCTATGAGCAGCCCCATACAGAACCTACGCCGGATTTACCTACATTGGAAAATCCAACATTGGATAATCCAATGCAGGAAAAACCAATGTTGGAAAAACCTACGTTGGAAAATCCAATGCAATTAAATAAAGATATACAAAGAACTGACTTACCAACAAAAGAAAAAATAAATACGGATTTACAAAGTACCCATTCCATTCCTATCCTTTCCCTTAACCCCTCTCCTTTGGAGCAGGAAGCGGCTACGCCGCCGGAACGGAAACGAAAGGAAGCGGAAGCACAGACCGCTTTTGAGATTTACCGGGAGATCATCAAGGAAAATATCGACTATGACATTCTCATACAGGATATGAAGTTTGACGGGGACAGGCTGAATGAAATTGTAGACCTCATGCTGGAAACCGTCTGTACCCGGAGAAAGACGATCCGCATTGCCGGGGACGACTACCCCGCCGAGCTGGTGAAAGCTAAGTTTATGAAGCTGGACAGCGAACATATCCGCTTTGTGCTGGACTGTATGCGGGAGAACACAACGAAAATCCGCAACATCAAGCAGTATTTAAGGGCGGTGCTTTTCAATGCCCCGTCCACGATCGGCAACTATTATACGTCCCTTGTGGCGCATGACATGGCAAGCGGCGCACTTGCGCCAAAGGAGCCGCACGACCCCTATTCATTCAGACCGGGCGAAAGCCTGTAACCACCCACAACCACAAAAAGGAGGATTTTTATTATGGCACAGAAAATGACGGGAGCATTGGTATTTGACGAGCGTACAGACCGCTACGACATTCGTTTTGACCTTGCCAGCTACTACGGCGGGCTGCATTGCGGGGACTGTTTCGACGTGTTCACCCGCGGCAAGTGGAAGCCGACCCGTATTGAAATGAACATGGCGCAGGAATGGTACTTGGTGGGTATCAGAGCCGACGACTTAAACGGGCTGCGGGTGCGTATCTGACCGCCGCCCCATAGACTACCCCGAAAGGAGGGACAGACCCCATGCAGGACGAAATCAACGAAAAAACCGTTGCCCTGTATATCAAGACCGGGAAGCTGACCGCCGAAGTGCTGCAAAAGGCAATCAAAAAGCTGCTCTCACAGGCAAAGAAAGAGCTTGACAGACAGGCAATCCCACACGGGAAGCAGACCCTAAAGCAGCTTATGAAGCAGAATACAGGCGTTTCCAACATTGAGATCACAAAGGACAACATCAAAGCCTTTGAGAGTACAGCGAAAAAATACGGTATCGACTTTGCGCTGAAAAAGGACGCGACGGAAACCCCGCCCCGCTACCTTGTATTCTTCAAGGGCAGGGACGCGGACGCGCTGACCGCCGCTTTCAAGGAGTTTTCCACAAAGAAGCTGACGCAGGATAAAAAGCCCTCAATCCGAAAGGCATTAGCCGCTTTCCGGGAAAAGGCAAAGGAGCTGAACGCCAGCCGCCAGCAGACCAAACACAAGGACAGGGAGGTATCGCTATGAAGCCGGAAATCAAGAAGCTGCTTATTCTCAATCTCCCGTATCTGCTCTTTGTGTACCTGTTTGACAAGGTAGGCGCGGCTGTCCGGCTTTCCCCCGGCATGGACGCAAGCCAAAAGATTTTACATCTTGGGGAGGGCTTCACCGCCGCCTTTGCCAGTGCCGCGCCCAGCTTCCACCCCGCCGACCTGCTGATCGGCGTTGCCGGGGCGGTGATTATCCGGCTTGCCGTTTACCTAAAAGGCAAGAACGCGAAGAAATACCGCAAAGGCATTGAGTACGGTTCCGCGCGTTGAGGTGCATAATCTTAACTGTAAGCAACACCTATATTGACGCAGGAGGGTATGCACATGAATGATTACAGCAAAATCACAGCC
>CAJTOK010000048.1:28358-29006 GCA_910577825.1 uncultured Lachnospiraceae bacterium
TGAGAACAATATCCCATTGACACAGACGGAACGGCTCACCATGAACAGCCGCCCGAAGCAGCCGAAATATGCAAGAAACAAAAATATCCTTGTGATCGGCGGTTCCGGCAGCGGCAAGACAAGGTTTTTCGTCAAACCGTCGCTTATGCAAATGCACAGCAGCTATGTTGTCACTGACCCGAAAGGCACTGTCTTAATCGAGTGCGGGAAGCTCTTACAGCGGGGCGGCTATCGGATAAAAGTGCTGAACACAATCAATTTCAAAAAGTCCATGCGCTACAATCCCTTTGCCTATCTGCGGAGCGAGAAAGACATTTTGAAGCTGGTAAATACCATAATCGCCAACACTAAAGGCGACGGGGAGAAATCCGGGGAGGATTTTTGGGTGAAGTCGGAACGGCTTTTTTACTGCGCCCTTATCGGCTATATCCACTATGAAGCCCCGGAGGAAGAAAAGAACTTCACGACGCTGCTTGAAATGATAAACGCCAGCGAAGCCCGCGAGGACGACCCGGAATTTCAAAGCCCTGTTGACCTCATGTTTGAACGGCTGGAAGAAAAAGACCCGGAGCATTTCGCTGTCCGGCAGTACAAGAAATTCCTGCTGTCGGCGGGCAAGACGCGAAGCTCTATCCTCATTTCCTGCGG
>CAJTOK010000049.1 GCA_910577825.1 uncultured Lachnospiraceae bacterium
AATTCCTATATCCGGCAGAAAATAAATCTTTGTATCATAAACAATAATATTAAACAAATACCCGTTCAAACTGTATGCAAAATATGTGAATTATTTCATTGTGATATACCTGTGGGATATTTTCCAGTATGTGCCAGTTCTGTTGCTGGGTAATACCGTTTTATTCTTTGGTACAATTCAGGGCCTTATCTGGCTTTCTTTCTTTAAATTTTTTAAAAGCGGCAGTATTATGGATTTTTTATAATTACAAGAAAAAATGGAGAAGTCCAGAAAAATATATAGTAGACAGCTTTGCAAGCTTTTGTTATACTTGTCTTTGTATCTATATATTATAGTCTTGCCTGTTATCCACATATACAGGAAGGGGAGGTTATAATGGAAGAAGACAATAATATATATTCCGGTTTTGCTTATGTATATGACCGTTTTATGGATAATATCCCATATGATATGTGGCATAGTTATATACATGGGCTTCTTAGGGATTATAATATAAATAATGGCATAGTGGCAGAACTTGCATGTGGGACGGGCACAATAACTTCAATGCTTGCAGCAGATGGCTATGATATGATAGGCATTGATATATCAGGTGATATGCTTTCAGCTGCATATAGCAAATGCCCTTCAAATGTGCTTTTATTACAGCAGGATATAAGGGAACTTGATTTATATGGCCCGGCAGCGGCAATGGTATGTGTATGTGATGGCATGAATTACTTAGTTAGTGAAAAAGACTTGTACAATACACTTTGCAGGGTACGCATATTTCTTGATTATGGAGGCGTATTTATATTTGATTTAAAAACCAGGTATTTTTATGAAAATGTCCTTGGCAGCAGGGTAATTGCAGATAACAGGGATGATTTAAGCCTTATATGGGAGAATGAATTTAATAAGGATACAGATATAAATGAATACTTTATTACAATTTACAGCCTTTGTGACGGAGAGAATGGTTTATTTGAAAGATTTGATGAACTTCACAGGCAGAGGGCTTATTCTATAGGGAAAGTAAAAGAGCTGGTTAAAAAAGCCGGCATGGAAACAGTGGCGGTTTATAATGCTTTTACAAAAGAAGAACCTTTAGATAATAGTGAAAGGGTTTATTTTATAGTAAAAAACGGTATAGTTTAATTAAATTTGGAGGATAAATTTATTTTATGGATAAAGATTACGGGAATGATTATATTGTAAGGGCAACGGCAGCAGGACACCAGTTACGTGCATTTGCGATTACAAGCAGGAATATTACAGAAGAAGCGAGGCGCATCCATAATACAAGCCCTGTTGTAACAGCAGCACTTGGAAGGCTTCTTACTGCTGGAAGCATGATGGGAAGCATGATGAAGGGTGAAAAAGATGTGCTTACACTCCAGATAGAGTGTGGCGGGCCTATAGGCAGCATGGTAGTAACAGCAGGGCCTGACGGGTGCGTGAAAGGCTATGCCATCCATCCGGATATTGTGCTGCCTCCTAATAAAGACGGGAAATTTGATGTATCAGGTGCACTTGGCCCTGGATTTTTAAATGTAATCAGGGATACAGGCTTAAAAGAACCTTATAACGGGCAGGTACATCTTGTTTCCGGGGAAATTGCCGGGGATTTGACATATTATTATGCTACATCTGAACAAGTACCTTCAACAGTTGGGCTTGGTGTTTTAATGGATAAGGATAATACTGTCAGGCAGGCAGGAGGGTTTATAATACAGGTTATGCCAGATGCAGATGAAGAAGTTATAGACCGGCTTGAAGAATCCGTAAATAACATAAAATCTGTAACAGGACTTCTGGAAGATGGCATGGGTCCAGAAGATATCCTGAGATATATTATCAGGAAAGACAATGTGGAAATCCTGGAAAAAATACCAGTAAAATACTATTGTAACTGTTCAAAAGACAGGTTTTACAGGGCAATAGCAAGCCTTGGCCAGAATGATTTACAGGAAATAGTAAAAGACGGCAGTCCAGTTGAAACAGACTGCCAGTTCTGCGGCTCACATTATGTTTTTGGTACAGAGGAACTTAAAAAACTAATAAGATAAGGAGGAGCCGTATGCTAAAAAGGCACAGAAAAATTTTATGTATATGTATTATTGCTGCATTTATGCTTGCTGCTGCCAGCAGGTACAACACTGCCCGCATTGCAGATGCAAAAGCAGTAGGTGTTGTTAATGTAAGCGGATATCTGAATGTCAGGAAAGGGCCAGGTACATCGTATGCACTTTTAAAATCAGGCGGTACAAGTGCTACTTTGTCAAACGGGCAGAAAGTATCAATTATTGCGAAGTCAGGCGGCTGGTACCAGATAAGTTTTAAACTTAATGGAAAGAACCTTAAAGGCTATGTAAAAGGCTCATATATTAAAGTGCAGGGAGGAAGCACATGTACAGGGGTACAAGCTTTAGTATCTGCAAACGATTTAAAACTTAAAGCTAAGCCTTCTGATAAAAGTGCCAATGTAAAATCAGGTGAAGGGGATATTACTATTGAAAAGGACACTGAAGTAACAATTCTTGATGATGTTACATCAGAAGACCAGAAATGGTATTATATATCATGCCAATATAATGAAAAGATATACAAGGGATATGTAAAACCTTCAAGCCTTAAAATTTCATATGGAAAAGGCATTCCTGGAATCTGGGAAGGCAGTGTTAAAGTCCCGCTTTATAAAGAGGCTGGCAAGAATACAGCCGTAGAAAGCGGAGGCAAAAAAATAAATATAGGTGTAAATAAACAGTTTACCATTTTAAATGAAAAAACCGCTGCGAAGACAAGATATTTTTATATAAAAGCTACTGCAGGCAAGGCTGTTGTACGTGGATACCTGCCAGCATCAGCAGCAAGGTTCCAGATAGTACAGTTAAAGGGCAGTACAGCAACAAAAGCACCAGATGCAACAAAAACACCAGATGCAACAAAAACACCAGATGCAACGAAAACACCAGATGCAGCAAAGACACCAGATGTAACGGCTGCGCCAACACAAACACCAGCCCCGCTTAGTGATGCAGAATTTAAGGAAAAGTTAAAAGAAGAAGGGTTTCCAGATGATTATATAAAACCACTTATGGAATTACATGCAAAGTACCCACGCTGGGAATTTAAAGCATTTAATACCGGGCTTAAATGGGGTACTGTAATAAAAAAAGAATCCGCTGTTGGTGTTAATTTATTAAGTAACAATAAATCATATGACTGGAAATCAACAGAAGATGGTGCATATGACTGGAAGACAGATAAATTTATTCCATTTGATGGCAGCACATGGGTAACGGCATCAGTAAAAGCTGTAAAATATTATATGGACCCAAGGAATTTTTTAGATGAAAGAGGGATTTTCCAGTTTGAAAGCCTTGAATACCATAGTGGTACACAGACACAGGAGGGCGTGGAGAAAATTTTAAATAATACACCAATGTATAATACAAAGTTTTCATATCCAAACTCATCGGGAAATTCTGTTGATATAAAGTATTCAAAAGCATTTATAAAAGCAGCAGAATCTTCAAAAGTAAGCCCTTACCATCTTGCATCACGTGTTAAACAGGAGATTGTTATAAGCAATATACTTATGAGCAGTTCTGTTTCAGGTACTGTGCCAGGGTATGAGGGGATTTATAACTTCTATAATATTGGCGCATATAACAGTACAGAATCAGGCGGGGCAGTTGCGAATGGATTAAAATGGGCAAGCACAGGAACAACATATGGCCGTCCCTGGAACAACCGTTATAAATCAATAACTGGCGGGGCAGAATACATAGGAAAGAATTATATCAATGCGGGGCAGAATACATTATATCTTGAGAAATTTAATGTAACATCCAAAAACAGGTATGACCACCAGTATATGTCTAATGTTGAAGCACCAAACAGTGAGGCAACAAAGACAGTTTCAGCATACGGGGTAATTGAACAGGACATGCCAATTACATTTTCCATCCCTGTTTATGATGAAATGCCTGAAGAACCATGTGAAGTGCCGTCAGGTGGAAAGAACCCTAATAATTATTTAAAGACATTATATATTAAAAATTATCCATTTGATTCAAATTTTGTGCTGGGTGATGATGGCAGCAAAAAATATAAATTAACAGTAGACAAAAGTGTGGAAAGCGTAAAAATATGCGCAACAAAAGTGAGTACATATGCAACACTGTCAGGAACGGGTTCTAAAGAACTTTCTGATGGTGTTAATACGTTTACAGTTAAAGTTACTTCTGAAAGTGGCAAAGCCAGGAAATATACTATAGAAGTAACCAGAAAATAGTTCCTAGGGGGATAATGGCAGATATGTGTTCTATCAGGAAACGTATATTATATATTATAACTGTGTTTATCTTTTTTATGGCAGCAGGATTAATAAACAGCAGCAACGCAGATGCTTCAAGTGCATCTGTAGATATTACCACAAGTAAAAACAATGTAGTAAAAGGTGATACAGTATATGTCATTATAACAATAACCTCCAATGATGAAATAGGAGGTTTTAAAGGGTATTTCAGTTATGATAACAGTGTACTCAGATATGTTACAGGCGGTACTGTGGCAAGCGGGAATGACGATGAGTTTCTTATAACTGATACAGACAGGGAAGAGGCTTCAGGCAGGTTAAAATATTCAGTAAAATTTATTGCAAGGGCAAGTGGCAATACAACGCTTATGCTGAAACAGCCTTATGCAGTATATGGTTATGGCAGCAATGCAGAAGAAGAAATGTCAGTTTCCTACAGCCCGTTAAATATTGTTGTAAGCCCTAAGAAGAAACCAGTACAGGTTACAAAGAAGCCAGCCAGTACAAAGAAACCAGAAGCCACCAGAAAGCCAGAAGTTACCCCTTCTCCTGTGCCTGTGGATTCTGGCAGTGCAAAACTTGAATCACTGGGCATAAAAAATATCATGCTTTCACCTGCTTTTTCGCCAGATACCTATAAATACAGCGGTACTGTGGAAACAGAGGATACAAGCCTTGATATCTTATATGAAACAGAAGATATGGATGCAGATGTTACGGTAAAAGGCAACGGAGGGCTGTCAGAAGGGAAAAATACTATAAAAGTAATAGTAAAAAGTCCCAGCGGCAGCCGGTCTGTATACAAACTTTTAATAACTGTAAAAAGGCAGGAAAGATTAACAGGCCTGGGCAATATAAAAACCATCCTGAGGGATGGCGGGGTTGTATTAAAAACAAATGATGAATATACAGTTGAAGAAATCCCAGACAGCAGCCTTATACCAGAAGGTTTTGGGAAAACAGAGATGAAGTTAGGGGACAGGGTGGTAAAAGTATGTTCATCAGAAAATGATACAGAGCATAAATTTGTACTTTTATATTGCAGAAAAAAGGGCAAAAAGCCGGAATTTTATCTTTATGATAAAGAAGAACAGTCCCTTATGCCATATGCAAAGGTACAGTCATGGTACAGGGGGAACAATGGCAATACTGTTGTTGCAGAAGAACAGGATGCAGGCACAGAAATACAGAAACTGGAATATATGCTTGCAATAGCTGTAATAATATGCCTTCTGCTTGTAATAATAATTATATCTGTCTATATGCACTTTAAAGGAATGGATAAAGATGATTTGTCAGAAATATTAAAATAACCAGATGTAAATTGCACCAGAATGGAGGATTCAAATGTTATGCAGAAACATTTCACAAAAAATGCAGAGAAAGCACTAAGCTATGCAAAAAAGTCTGCAGGACTGCTTGGACATAATTATGTTGGTACAGAGCATATTTTGCTTGGGCTTTTAAAATCAAAAGGTGTTGCAGCAGACATACTTGCTGCCAATAATGCCAGGGCTGATGAAATAAAAGAACTTATGGAAGATTTTATGGCAGGCAGCAAAACAGTGTTAAAAGATGGTGATGCTGAATTTACACCAAGGGCAAAAGGAGTTATTGACAGAAGCTTTGGCGAAGCAGAAAGGCTTGGTTCTTCATCTGTTGGAACAGAACACCTTCTTATTTCACTTCTGAAAGAAAGTGAATGTATAGCACTGCGCCTTTTAAATACAAAGGGAATTAATATACAGAGAATTTATATAGATGTACTTACCGCAGCAGGACAGGATGCAGCAAGTGCAAAGAGTGAGTACCTTATGCAGCGTGGAAGAAGGAGCGGCAAATCCAGCACGCCGGTACTTGACCAGTACAGCAGGGATTTAACAGAATATGCAAGAGAAGGAAAACTTGACCCTGTAATAGGCAGGGATGCAGAAATAAAACGCCTTGTTGAAATACTTAGCAGGCGTACCAAAAACAACCCATGCCTTACAGGTGAGCCGGGAGTTGGAAAAACTGCTGTAGTAGAAGGGCTTGCACAGGACATTGTATCAGGAAATATACCAGAAGTAATACAGAACAAAAGGGTGCTTGCGCTTGATTTATCAGGAATGGTTGCAGGTTCTAAATACCGTGGTGAATTTGAAGAGCGTATAAAGCGTGTGATAAAAGAAGTTATACAGTCAGGAAATGTACTTCTCTTTATAGATGAAATCCATACAATTATAGGTGCAGGCGGGGCAGAAGGCGCACTTGATGCTGCCAATATATTAAAGCCTTCACTTGCACGTGGTGAACTGCAGCTTATAGGCGCAACAACAAGGGAAGAATACCGTAAATATATAGAAAAAGATGCTGCACTTGAAAGGCGTTTCCAGCCAGTAGATGTAAGTGAGCCTGATGAAGACGGAACAATATCCATATTAAAGGGGCTTAGAAGCAGGTATGAGGAACACCATGGTGTAACAATAACAGATGCAGCAATAACAGATGCAGTAAAAATGACAGAACGTTATGTTAATGACAGGTTTCTTCCAGACAAGGCAATAGATGCAATAGATGAAGCATCTGCAAGGGCAGGGCTCAAAAGGTATGCGCCTTCACCAGAACTCAGGGAACTTGAAGAGAAACTGCTGTTGCTCGACAAAGAGAAAGAAGACGCTATACGGAATGAGGACTACCAGCTTGCAGGAAGCATAAAGCGCAGCCAGGAAGAAGCATCCGCAAGAATAAAGGCCATACAGGGGCAGATGGAGGAGGAGCGTTATAATTCCTCTGTAATAGTTACAGAAAATGATATTGCAGATGTAATAGCAGGCTGGACAAAGATACCTGTACAGAAACTGCAGGAGAAGGAAACAGAACGCCTAAGGAAACTTGAAGAAATACTCCATAAACGTGTTGTAGGGCAGGAAGAGGCTGTAAGCGCAGTTTCTAAAGCAGTACGGCGTGGAAGGGCAGGGTTAAAAGACCCGCGCCGCCCTATAGGTTCATTCCTGTTTTTAGGGCCTACAGGAGTAGGCAAGACAGAGCTT
Source organism: uncultured Lachnospiraceae bacterium (assembly GCA_910577825.1). Classification (GTDB taxonomy): domain Bacteria; phylum Bacillota; class Clostridia; order Lachnospirales; family Lachnospiraceae; genus Butyribacter. The sequence continues at coordinate 7,336 of CAJTOK010000049.1, forward strand.
TCAAAAGCACTGGCAGAAGCCGTATTTGGCAAAGAAGATAAGATAATCAGGGTTGATATGTCTGAATATATGGAGAAACACAGTGTATCCAAAATGATTGGTTCACCTCCTGGATATGTAGGGTATGAAGATGGCGGCCAGCTTAGCGAAAAAGTAAGAAGAAACCCATATTCTGTAATACTTTTTGATGAAATAGAAAAAGCACATGCCGATGTATTTAATATACTTTTACAGATATTAGAAGACGGGCATGTAACCGACGCACACGGAAGGAAGGTAAGTTTTAAAAATACAATCATTATAATGACTTCAAATGCAGGTGCGCAGCAGATAGTGTCACCAAAACATCTTGGCTTTGGCATTAATGAGGATGAAGAAACAGATTATAAAAAGATGAAGTCAAGTGTAATGGAAGAAGTTAAGCGTATATTTAAACCTGAATTTATAAACAGGATAGATGAAGTGCTTGTATTCCGTGTGCTTAACAAAGAAGATATTAAAGAGATAGTTAAAATACTCCTTGGCAGTTTTATTAAAAGGGTAAAAGAGCAGATGGAAATATCACTTGAAGTAACAGAAGCGGCAATAGCCCATATAGCTGAAAGCGGGTTTGACAAGACATACGGGGCAAGGCCGGTAAGGCGTGCAATCCAGACACAGATAGAAGACGGCATGGCTGACAGGCTGCTCTCACATGAAATAAAACAGGGTGATAAAATTACCGCAGATTATATTGATGAAAAGATTATATTTTCCATTGCGAAACAGTAGAAATAATATACAGAATATGTTATTCTATATATAGGAATTTATATATAATATACAAAAATATTAATTAACAATGCCACCGGTTTATATGCCGGGGCTGTATCTAAAAATACAAGGAGGAGAAAGATGGCTGTAGTTGAAGAGTTAATCCGTAAGGAGGAGGATGGAACACTAAGTTTTGGCAATTTTGAACTTGATACCAAAAAAAAGCTTTCAGATTTTGAATTTGAGGGTGACCTGTATAAGGTAAAGACTTTTAAGGAAATCACAAAGCTTGAGAAAAACGGGCTTTTTGTGTATGAATCTGTACCAGGCACAGTTGTTACCCATATGAAAGCGGACGGGGCAGGTATCCAGTTTATGGCAGAAGGCCTTGAGGACACTTCTGTTACCCTTGAACTTGAACCTGAAAAGGAATATGAAGTATTTATCGGGGGTGTTAATGCAGGCAGGATGAAAACAAACCTTGGAGGCAAGCTTGTATTAAGCATGGAAATCGACCCAGGACAGGTTAAGGAAGTCAGGGTGGTTAAGTTATAGTATGGCTAAAGCAAAGAAAAAAACAGTTTTCTTTTGCAAGGAATGTGGTTATGAATCGCCAAAATGGCTTGGACAGTGCCCCATGTGCCATGAATGGGATTCATTTACAGAAGCGCCGCCTGCAGCGGGGTATATCCCGGGAAATGCAGGCGGTGCACCAGGCATAATAACAAGGAATATGCCGGCAAGGCTTAATGAAGTAAAAGCAGGCGGGGAAGAGAGGACAGTTACAGGGATAGGTGAACTGGACAGGGTTCTTGGCGGCGGGATTATTGCTGGTTCGCTTGTACTGGCAGGGGGCGACCCTGGTATTGGAAAGTCCACGCTTCTCCTGCAGATGTGCCAGAAGCTGTCAGCAGACGGGCACAAGATACTGTATGTTTCAGGTGAAGAATCCCAGGGACAGATAAAGATGCGTGCAGAAAGGCTTGGAAGTTTCAGCAATAACCTGTATATATTATGTGAAACAGACCTTCATGCCGTTTCAGATGCTATAACAGATATGAAACCTGCTGTAGTAATTATTGATTCAATACAGACAATGTACAGCAGTGAAGCAGGCCAGACACCTGGAAGCGCAGGGCAGATAAGGGAGTCAACAGGTATCCTTATGAGGCTTGCCAAAAGCCTTAAAGTATCTATATTTATAGTAGGGCATGTAACTAAAGAAGGAATTGTTGCAGGCCCCCGGATGCTTGAACATATGGTAGATACCGTGCTTTATTTTGAAGGTGACGGCGTTGCTTCTTACAGGTTCCTGCGTGGCGTTAAAAACCGCTTTGGGCCGACTAATGAGATAGGTGTATTTGAAATGCAGCAAGACGGGCTTAAAGAAGTTTTAAACCCGTCCGGGTATATGCTGCAGGGCAAACCCGAGAATGAACCAGGTTCAGTAGTAACATGCTGCATAGAAGGCACCAGGCCTATACTTGTAGAAGTACAGGCACTTGTATGCCAGACAAATTTTAACATGCCAAGGCGTACATCAGCAGGTACTGATTATAACAGGGTAAACCTTCTGATGGCAGTAATTGAAAAAAGGCTTGGCATACGTATGGGTGGTTACGATGCTTATATTAATGTGGCAGGCGGCATGAAGATAAATGAGCCGGCACTTGACTTAGGCATTGTGGCCGCCATACTTTCAAGTTACCGTAACCAGGCATTTGACAGCAGGACCGTATGTTTTGGTGAAGTCGGGCTTGTTGGCGAAGTAAGGGCAGTTAATTTACCAGAACAGCGTGTAATGGAAGCGGCAAAGCTTGGTTTTGAACGCTGTATCCTGCCAAAAACCAATATCCAGAAGCTGGGTAATGGTACAAATAATTTAAATGGGATGCAGGTAATGGGGGTTGGCAGTATTTATGAATTACTGGAGGTAATTTAATGGGATTAAGGGAAAATGAAGCGGATACTGAACACATTTTAGAGAGAATGGAAAATACCATGAATAATCTGGAACAGATGTCATATGATTCCATAAATATTACAGACCGCCTTGTAACACTTCTCAGTGATGCAAGGGAACATGCTGCCATAATGAAAACAGGGACAGAAGAAGAACGTAACAGGGAATTTGCACTGCTATGTGAAATACTTGACCGTATCCTTGAAACTGCATTTATTGTAAATAATATATCACATGAACTTGAAAGGGAAACTTTATACCAGCGTGATACAGTTGAAGCCATAAAACAAGTAGTGGATTTCTTTTATTCAATGACAGACGACATTGAATTTTAAGCCACTGTCTTTACAAAGGCGGCGTATGCCGCCTTTTATTATAAACCAGGCATATATTTTTAAGTACGTTTAGGAGGTTTTTTGCCATAATACTGGTAGAAATATGTTTTAATCATTCCATTATAAATCTTGCGGTTTTTATCCGCTTTCCTGCCAATGTATTTCTCCGCCTCTCCATAGGCAGTAACCAGGTACATTGACCATTCATCAAGGTTTCTGTAAGCCTGCCCCAGTTCCTTATAAACCAGGGATATCCCTTCAGGGGTTTCAAGCCGTTTTCCATATGGAGGGTTTGTAATAATAAAACCATACTTTTTCCTGTGGCTGAACTGGTTCACCGCACGTCTTTGGAAATGTATAAGATGCCCCACATCCGCATTTCTTGCATTCTCCATAGCCGCCTTAATGGCATTATTGTCAATATCATACCCCTGTATATCCATATCCAGCCCATGTATTACTAAATCCTGTGCCTCATTTACAGCATTATACCATTCCTTTTTAGGAATAATATGTGTCCATTCTTCTGCAGTAAAAGAACGGTTAATGCCAGGTGCAATATTTGCACCAATAAGCGCTGCCTCTATAGGGAAAGTGCCACTTCCACAGAACGGGTCGGCAAGTATCCTGTCTTTATTCCAGGGCGTAAGCATAATAAGCGCAGCAGCAAGGGTTTCAGTAACCGGCGCTTTAACAACAGCCTTGCGGTAGCCACGCTTATGCAGTGATTCACCTGATGTATCAAGCCCCACAGTAACCTCATCTTTCATAATTGTAACACGTATGGGGAAAGAAGCCCCATCCTCTTTAAACCAGCTTGTATTATACTTAGATTTAAGGCGTTCCACTACCGCCTTTTTCATAATTGACTGTATATCTGAAGGGCTGAAAAGCTTACTCTTAACCGAAGTTGCCTTCTTAACCCAGAACTGGCCATTTTCAGGAATAAACTGTTCCCATGGTATAGCTTTTGTTTTCTCAAAAAGTTCATCAAAAGTTTCCGCTTTAAAACTGCCAGCTTTTAAAAGTATGCGTTCCGTTGTCCTGAGAAAAATATTGGCACGGCAGGCAGCACTGGCATCTCCTTTAAAAGTTACCTTGCCATCCTCCACATGCGTTATTTCATATCCAAGGTTTGTAATTTCCCTTTTTAAAACTGCCTCAAGCCCGAAATGGCAAGGGGCAATAAATTCATAATTATCCATAATAGCCTCCATAAAATAATATATAACCAGATAACCATTATACATTATTGCATAAAATAAATACAGGGTAAAGTTTTCTGGATTTTATATTTTTGCACAATCAGGCAGATTTTACGGCAATCAGGAAAATAGTATTGAAAATATCTGGCATTAGAGTAAAATTAAGGAAATCTTCCATTTTACAAAAATACTGGTAACGTATTTTAAAAGCCAGCTATTATTTGTAAGGATGTGGAGGTAAAATTTAATCAGATTATGGAGGTATTTTTTATGAAAAGTCTAAAAAAAGCAATAGCAATAACAGTTAGCATATGCCTTGTTACAGGGATATTTTCTTTAATGCCATATTCCGTGGCAGAGAAGGCATATGCAGCAGAACAAGCAAACAGCCTGTCAACAGAAGACCCATCATCAGAGCCGCCATACCAGTCACCAGATATAACATCACCATCACCAGAAGACCCGTCACCAGAACCAACTGTGTCACCAGAACCAACTGCATCACCAGAACCTTCCGGGTCACCAGTACCAGAACCAACTGTGTCACCATCTGCCCCAGCAAATGATTTTGTTGTTTCAGACAGTACGCATTTATTTTTTGATTACACATATACAAATCCGGTATCTGGTTCTTCAGTAGTTATTTATGGCAATGGCATAAATAAGAAAGTTAATGGCAAGAAGGTAAATAATAAACAGTTCATTGCATATACAGATATTTGTGCTTCCTATAATTATACTGTGAACAGCCAGGGTGTGGTAAAACCGGCAGCAGGAAAAGTTATTGTTGGAATTACAAAATCAAATACAAAGCCACAGGTGGATAAGAATAAAATTAAAGATGCTGAAGCAGCTAAAATTGCAAAGGCAAAGATTAAGAACGGGCAGATTACAGTGACAGCAACAGGAAAAGAGAAGGGAGTTGTATATTTGTGGGTTATTGATACTGGAAGCAAGGCGGTTTATGACTGTTATCCAGTTAATGTACAGCTTGCGCCTAAGAAACTTGAAGTACAGGATACTTCTGGAAACAAGCTGAAAAATGTAAAGATTACTACAGGTTCTTCTATTAATGTGTGTGTGGCTGGCATGGTTTCCGGAACTAAAACAAAGGACTGTACTTATACTGCAGCTGTAGATAATAATTCACAGGCTTATGTTGATATCCAGCCTGCAGAGGGAAAGACAGATGAATTTAAAATTACAGCAAAAGGCTTAAAGAATAATAAGAATACAAAAGTAGTTATAGTATTTGAATGTAAGGAAAATGGAAAGAAAATTAAGTTTAAATTGAAGATTACAAAATAACTATTATACATTTTCTGCAATTAATTAACAGATTAATAAAAAGGATGTAAAGCCTTATTTTAATAAAAAGGTTTTATATCCTTTTTATTTGCACATAATTATAAAAAACAGGTACAAGGCAAAGTAAAGATTATGCAAAATCACTATATTATTTATGTTAAAATAAGGAAAAAAGAAGAGGGGTTATTATAATATGAAAGAGTTACTTGTCTATATAAAGGAGTATACTAAAGAATGTATACTTGGGCCGTTTTTTAAATTATTAGAGGCGTGTTTTGACCTGGCAGTACCACTTGTAATGGCAGCAATTATTGATAATGGTATTGCATCAGGCAACAAAGGGTATATTTTTAAATATGGCGGGGTTTTAGTTCTGCTTGCGCTTATAGGGCTGGCATGTTCAATAACCGCACAGTTTTTTGCAGCTAAGGCGGCTACAGGTTTTGCAGCAAACCTGAGATATGCTTTATTTAAACATATAGAATCACTTTCATTTACAGAAATAGACGGAATTGGCACATCTACAATGATAACACGCATGACAAGTGATATAAACCAGCTGCAGTCTGGCGTAAATATGGCACTAAGGCTTTTTCTGCGCTCCCCGTTTATTGTATTTGGTGCAGCTGTAATGGCATTTACTATTGACATAAAAGCAGCACTTGTTTTTGTGGTTGTAATACCACTTCTTGCCATTGTTGTATTCGGGATAATGTTAATAAGCATGCCATTATTTAAGAAAGTACAGGCAGGGCTTGATGATGTACTAGGCATTACAAGGCAGAACCTTACAGGTGTACGTGTAATACGTGCATTTAATAAGGAACAGGAAGAAATTGGAAACTTTGCAGATGCCAATGAAAAACTTACAGCAATGCAGCTTTTTGCTGGCAGGATTTCTGCACTTACTAATCCTGTTACCTATGTAATGATTAATGTGGCACTTATAGCCCTTCTGTGGACTGGCGGTATACAGGTGGATACAGGCAGGCTTACACAAGGTGAAGTAGTTGCACTTGTTAATTATATGTCACAGATACTTGTTGAACTTGTAAAACTTGCCAATACAATAGTGCTGGCAACAAAGGCTGTTGCATGCGGCGCAAGGGTACAGGGCATACTTGCCATAAACTCTTCAATGGAAGAAGGGGATTATGGCAAAGAAGGAGAGTGCCTGGCAAAAAGCGGCGGCATAGAAGTTAAATTTGAGCATGTTGGCATGAAATATAAAGGGGCTGGCGGCAATTCCGTTTCAGATATAGATTTTACAGCAATGCCAGGAAGTGTAACCGGGATAACCGGAGGTACAGGTTCTGGAAAATCCACACTTGTAAACCTTATACCACGTTTTTATGATGTTTCAGAAGGCTGTATAAAAATTGGCGGCAGGGATGTAAAGTCTTATAAACTGGATACATTAAGGCAGAATATAGGCATAGTCCTGCAAAAAGCTGTCCTTTTCCGTGGGACTATACGTGATAATGTATTATGGGGGAATAAGGATGCCTCTGATGATGAAGTAATAGAAGCATTAAAAGCAGCGCAGGCATGGGAAATTGTGGAAGGCAAGGAAAAAGGGCTTGACTATATTATAGAACAGGGCGGGCGCAACCTTTCAGGCGGCCAGAAACAAAGAATCAGCATAGCAAGGGCACTTGTACGTAAACCCCCTGTATTAATTTTTGATGACAGTTCTTCTGCACTGGATTTTGCAACAGAATCAAAACTACGTAAATCATTACAGCAATTATCCTATAACCCGACTATATTTATAGTATCACAGAGAACATCATCAATACAACATGCAGACAATATTCTTGTGCTGGAAGACGGGGCACTTGCAGGCCAGGGCACACATAAAGAACTTATATGGAACTGTGAAGTGTACAGGGAAATTTATAATTCACAGTCATAATGGAGGAAGTAATGAAAAAAGTAAATAATAATGATACTATAAAAACAGTTTTTAAATATATTAAAAAATACAGGATACCAGTTATATTATCGCTTTTATTTGCAGTAGTAACCGTTGTCCTTACATTATATCTCCCAGTCCTTACAGGTAATGCAGTTGATTATATGGCAGAAAAAGGCAGCGTGGACTTTGAAAGCCTTTTACACCTTCTTTTCAAAATGGCTGTAATAATATGCCTGACAGGGGTTTCACAGTGGATTATGAATATCTGCAATAATAAAATAACTTACAATATAGTAAGGGATATCAGGGAAGACGCATTTAACAGAATGGAAATACTTCCGCTTAAATACCTTGATGCACATGCAGCTGGTGATATAGCCAGCCGTATTATTGCTGATTCAGAGCAGTTTGCAGACGGGCTTCTTATGGGCTTTACACAGGCATTCACAGGAGTGCTTACTATTGTGGGGACGCTTTTGTTTATGCTAAGCATTAATATATGGATTACATTAGTAGTTGTAATTGTAACACCGCTTTCATTTTTTGTAGCAGGGTTTATTTCAAAAAGAACATATAAAATGTTCCAGATGCAGTCAGCAGCAAGGGGTGAACAGACTGCCCTTATTGATGAAATGATAGGAAACCAGAAAGTTGTACAGGCATACAGCCATGAAGATGAAGCACTTGGAAGATTTGCCAAAATAAATAAAAAACTTAACAAATATTCACTTGATGCAACATTTTATTCATCAATTACAAACCCGGCAACAAGGTTTGTAAATAACCTTGTATATGCAGGTGTTGGCGTTACAGGGGCATTATTTGTATTAAATGGTTTTATCACAGTAGGCGGGCTTTCCTGCTTCTTAGGCTATGCCAACCAGTATACAAAGCCATTTAATGAGATATCAGGGGTAATCACAGAATTACAGAATGCACTTGCCTGTGCAGCACGTGTATTTGAACTTGCAAATGAAGAACCACAAGTCCCAGATGCAGAAGATGCCAAAGCACCAGAAACACTTAAAGGCAGTGTAGTATTTGACAACGTGTATTTTTCATATGTGCCAGATAAGAAACTTATAACAGGATTCAGCCTCAATGTAAAACCAGGGCAGCGCATAGCAATCGCCGGGCCTACAGGCTGCGGGAAAACTACACTTATAAACCTGATAATGAGGTTTTATGATGCTACAAGCGGAAGCATTAAAATAGATGGCACTGATATAAAAGATATAACAAGAAAAAGCCTGCGCAGCAATATAGGCATGGTACTCCAGGAAACATGGATTAAAGATGGCACAATATTTGATAATATTGTAATAGGAAAGCCAGACGCTTCAAAGGAAGAAGTTATAGAAGCAGCAAAAGCATCACATGCACACAGTTTTATAAAAAGGCTTCCAAATGGATATGAAACAGTTGTAAAAGAAGACGGGAACGGTCTTTCACAGGGGCAGAAACAGCTTCTGTGCATAGCAAGGGTAATGCTTTTAAGCCCTCCAATGCTTATACTTGATGAAGCAACATCTTCAATAGATACACGTACAGAAATAAAGATACAGAATGCTTTTGCAAAGCTTATGGAAGGCAGGACGAGTTTTATAGTAGCACACCGTCTTTCCACAATACAAAATGCAGATATAATACTTGTACTTAAAGATGGCAATATAATAGAGCAGGGAAACCATGAAAGCCTGCTGGCAGAAGGCGGCTTCTATGCAAACTTATATAACAGCCAGTTTGCGTAAATGATGCACCTGGGGACGCAAGGTTTCCATGCAGCCCTGCCAGACATTTTCCTTCTGGGGCACGCTCCCGCTACGACGGCGCACGTAATGGGTGCCTAATACCACTATGTTTCAAAGAAAAAACTTCTTTGAAACATTGAATACGTGGTATAAGCACCAACGGCGCCATAGTGCCCCTGCCAGGAATAATGTCTGGCAGGGCTTGCATTTGGAAACTTGCTGTATGCCTGGTGCCATTTAGAATATCTGGCAGGTCATATTGTAAATTCCAATATATCATAGAAGAACAGCAATTTAAAGCAGACTGCTCACATATAATATCATTTAATTAAGCAGTATTTTCAAAATGCCAGATATTTAAGCAATTCCGGAGCGCCACTTGGCAAAATAACAAGCCGCAATTAACCGTCTGGACATGATGTGGTTTAATCAAGGGGTTTTAACTGTCAAAGAGTAAATTAGCTGGCAATTCCAATGTGCTTCCAATAGACGGCTGTACGGAGCCGCCGGCGTTTAAGCCCTGTATTAAATGCTTCAAAGATGTTTTTTCTTTGAAGCATAAGGGCTTTACGCGCCGTTACGTGCGACGTCCAAACGGGAGTGTGCCTGTCTATGGAAGACATTGGAACTACCAGCCCATCTTTTTTAAAAGATACAAAAAAGATACAAGCCAGTAGTAAATTTTGCATTGTGGAATTTTATGTGTGCCAGGGGGCGTTTATGAATAAAATATTAGTTGTAGAGGATGAAGAAGCTATTGCAGCTTTGATTAAAATGAATTTGAAAAAGGCTGGATACCAGTGTGACCTGGCTTTAAGTGGCGTTGAAGGTGCAGACCTGCTTTCTGAAAATAATTATGATTTATGTCTTTTTGATATAATGCTTCCTGGTTTTAATGGCTATGAACTTCTTTCTTATGCAAAGTCACTTGAAGTACCAGTTATTTTTGTTACGGCAAAGGGTACTACAGAAGATAAGGTGAAGGGGCTTAAATCAGGTGCAGATGACTATATTACAAAGCCATTTGAGGTACTTGAACTTCTTGCAAGGGTGGAAAATGTGCTAAGGCGTTTTAATAAAACTGGCAGGTATATAAATATAGCAGGGCTTGATATAGATACATCAGCAAGGATTGTAAAGAAGAATAATGAAGTCCTTAAACTTACGTATAAGGAATATGACCTGCTCCTGCTTTTTGCAAGGAACCCGGGTACTGCGCTTTACAGGGAAACTATTTATGAACGTGTGTGGGACAGCCCGTATATGGGTGACAGCCGGACAGTTGACCTGCATGTACAGCGCCTGCGCAAAAAAGCAGGGCTTGAAAAGAATATTGAAGCTGTTTATAAGGTTGGTTACAGGTTTGTGGCAGGGGAAGATGGATGAAATTATTCTGGAAGCTGTTTATAACAATGCTCTGCTTTGTAACAGCAGCATTTATGGTATTTGGAAATATAATTATAGATATCCCGTTTAAATCTTCGATTGAAAGGGAAACGGACAGAAGTGTAGAGGAAATGCACATTTTAACATATGCCTTTACAGCTTCACTTGACGGGCTGCCTGACGGTTACAGGGCTTCAGATATGGCGATAGCAGAGATTACTAAATCACTGGAAAATAACCTTGACAAGAATAATGATATAGCTGTTTATAGTGAAGAAAAGAAAATTATATATAATAGTGGCAGTTATGAAAGCCTGCTGGTTAATGCAGAGCAGAAAGAGAATTACGGGATATGCAGCATATCAGAAAATAACGGGAGTTATTTTATAGAATGTTTTTTTGAAGTAAAAAGCAAAGCTGGCAATTATTATATTGGAATTAATAAAAAGATAGATTTTATATTTGAGGACAGGGAAATATTATATAAAAACTACAGGTTTACGCTTACCCTTCTGTTTATATTTACAGCGGTTTTATCTTTTATTTTTTCAATAAGTTTTACAAGGCCTGTAAGGAAGCTTTCTGGTGCTGCAAGGGATTTTGCAAGCGGGGATTACAAGAAGCGTGTAAAGCCTTCTGGCAATGATGAAGTTACAGCCCTTGTAAATGATTTTAACAGCATGGCGGGGCAGCTTGAGGATAATATACACAAGCTTGAAGAAGATGCAAGAAGACAGGAGGAATTTACAGAAGCATTTTCGCATGAATTAAAGACGCCGCTTACATCAATTATCGGGTATTCGGATATGCTGCGTTCAATGGATTTGTCCAAAGAAGATATTGTAACATCAGCTGGTTATATTTTCAAAGAAGGAAAACGGCTTGAAAGGCTTGCTTATAAAATGATGGAACTTTCCTTTGCAGACAGGCAGGATATAGAAATGGCAAAAGTGGATATAGGGGAACTTGTGGAAAAAGTACAAAAGAATGCGGGATATCTTTTAAAAGAAAAAGAAATTGTATTGACGGCAGATATAGAAAAGGGAACTATAAAAGGGGATATGGATTTACTGGAATCTCTGTTTTTAAACCTTGTTGACAATGCACGCAAGGCATGTGCAAATGCCGGGAGGATTACCATTAAAGGCCAGGATATGGGGACGGGATATAGATTAATGGTAAAGGATAACGGCTGCGGCATACCAGAAGGTGAGATAAAAAGGATTACGGAAGCATTTTATATGGTGGATAAGTCACGTTCAAGGAAAGAGGGCGGCGCAGGAATAGGGCTTGCGTTATGTGTTAAAATTGCAGGGCTGCACAATGCAGGCTTTGAGATAAAAAGCAGGCTGGGCGCAGGGACAGAGGTTATATTAAGTTTTAAAAAGGAATAGATAAATGGACAGGAAAAAACAGTATATACATACAACAGCAGGTATTCTTCTTATATGCCTGCTGTTTATGGCTGCGGTGCTTTCACCAGAATATTTTACAGCTTATACAGATAAAAAGCTTTTAAATAAAACGGAATATATTAATTCAAGTTATAATGCGTATGAAGTAACCTATACATCATTTACTGAGAAGGTAAAGGCAATAGGCAGGATTACAAATAATGATGGTTATTATAATTCTGTAAAAATAAATGATGCAGATTTTGATTATAAATATATTAATAAAATAATAAGAAAAGAATTTAATGATTTATATAAATGTGGTGTACTTCAGAGAAAACTGCGCCTGCGTGCAAATAAAATATCCTCATGTGAAAAGTATATGTTATATCCATCTGTTGAAAAAGATAATATAAAGGGGATTTCTTTTATAAAAGCTGTATATAAGTTAAAGAAAGGAATTATAGAAGTATATATAGATGAAGAATACCATAAAATATATGATTTTGTAATCCCATATTTATTGTACTGTAATGATAAAAAAATGGTAAAGGTAAAAGAAGCTGCAGAAAGCAAAGTTGATGTTTCGGAAAATGACGGGAAAATATATGGAATAGAAACATATTATACATTTCTTTTGGATTTAATGGAATATTATGACCTGGAAACATCAGGAAATATGTCATTATACCAGTATGCAGACAATATTTATTATGATGGTTTTATAAAATTTAGTGATGATATATCTGTTGAAGCGGGAAGATGGAATTATATTGATACATCAGGTACAGAGTATTTCCATATAGGGATTAATTTAAAATATAAGTTATAATAAAAAATGCACACTTTAAGTAAAGTGTGCATTTTTTATTATACGCAGTAATAACCCTTAATATGCTTTTTTGCTGTTATTTGTATCTTTATTGCGGTTCTCAAGCAGGTTTGCTATTTCAAGCAATAATCTTTTATCACTTTGTGACATGTTTCCTGCTTTGGTGCTTAATTGTGTATTAATACTGTATTCACCATTTTCAGAAAACCTTTCTTTGCCATTGCCTTGTGCATCATAAGAATTTGCTTCAAATTGTCCCCAGAGGATATCATTAGGAGTAGTATTAAGGGCATTGCATATATTAATTAATGTGTCAACTGACATTTTAACACTTCCACCTTCAATATGTGAAATATGTACAGTTGACAGATTTGTAATTTCTGCAAGCTGTGCCTGTGTCAGTTTAATATTTTTTCTGCTGTTTTTAATATTTAAGCCAAGTAATTTTAAGTCCATTAATTCCTCCCAAAGAAAAAAATCTTTATAGTGTAAAATTTTAGTTAATCCAGAACCCGCTGGATAGTGGCATTTGTCAATTTATAAGATATCAATAATATTTTGAAATATGAATAAATTAATAAGGACATATTGCTTTAATGCGGCATATATGTTATTATTTTTTGTAAATTTATTAAAAATATGGGGAAGCAGAATATAAATTATTAAAGGTTTGCATAATAAATTTACTTAAATTAGTATGGAGGCTTGTTATGTATAAAAAAGACGTTGATAAGATAGTTGCTGCACTGGTGGCAGAGGGGTGGAAAGGAAAGACACATAAAGATTTTGCAGAAAAACTTGGATATAAGTATAGTTATGGCCAGATTGAACGTATAAGGGTGAGATATCTGTATATTACTGGAAAGCTGGATAAAAATAATAAATAATATTTCTTGTTAATAAATATTTAGGTGAAATTTTCCATAATATGTGTTATTATAATTACAGCAGTCCAGGAAATTTCCTGTATTACTATATGGAATACTAAATATTATGAGAGGAATGTTTATGAAAGATATTAAGAAAACGCTGTTTATGAAGGAAGCAGCATCAAAAAAGGGGCACAATATCCTGGTTGAAATATGTATAGCTGTGCTTTTATTTTTTATTGGTTCAGTTGCTATGGGGTTTATACAGGTTCCTGCAATGATGGCATATCTTCTTAGCAATAAGGATTATATGTCAATGATTATGACAGGGCGGCTTGATACACAGAAGATGCTTTCTGTTATGTCTGATATGCCTGAATGGGTTATGATAGTAATGCTTTTTGCAGAAATCCTTCTTACCCTTATAGTATTATTTTATTGCAGGTTTTTTGAAAAGAGGAAGTTATCCACCCTTGGGTTTGTGAAGAAAGGGATGGTTAAACAGTATGTTGCCGGGCTTCTTGCAGGGGCAGCAGCATTTTCACTGGCGTATCTTATATGTATAATTACAGGGAGTGTAAAGTGTGAAGGGCTTGCAGCAGATATTGTACCGCTGTACATTATTGGTTATTTTTTTGGCTACCTTTTGCAGGGAATGGCTGAGGAGGTGCTTTGCAGGGGCTACCTTATGGTATCTTTATCAAGAAGGTACCATGTGACGCTGGCTATAGTTGTTAGTTCGGTCTTTTTTGCATTTTTACATTCTGCCAACAGCGGTTTGTCACCACTTGCATATATCAACCTGTTTTTATTCGGGGTATTTGCATCTCTCCTTCTGCTTGACTTTGGCAATATATGGATAGCTGGTGCTTTCCACAGCATATGGAATTTTGTACAGGGTAATATATATGGTGTGCAGGTAAGCGGAACAAGGGTGTCTAATACAATATTGTCAACTTCTTATACAGATGGCAGGGAGATAATAAACGGGGGAAGTTTTGGCATGGAAGGAGGCTTTGCAGTTTCCATTGTATTTATGGCAGGCATTGCACTGCTTTCATACCATCTTTATAAGAAGGGTGATATAATTGATTTGCAGGAACCTGCCGGGCCAGTGTACCAGGAAGAAAATGATGCCATTAATATTACAGAAAGCAGCAATATTATTATAGACAGGGATGCCAATGTACTTGACAGTGATATTATTAAAAATAATAACCCTGGCTATAATGGTACAGATGACACAGCCACAGACAGCAGCGGTGATGTACAAAATACAACATTTAACCAGGATTATTTTAAAGACTGAACATAGTTTTAATACGGTGTTTATAGGTATGGAGTTTACGGAGCTTATTAAAGCCATTTGCGGCAATAAGCTCCCTTTCTTTATTATGTGTTAAGTAGTATGCTGCCTTGCTGGTTAAGTCATTAATCCCGTCATATACTACAAGGTCTTTGTTAATATCAAAAAGTTCTTCAAGGCATGGGCGGTAATCTGTCATAAGGAAGCCGCCAGCAGATAAAATATCAAATACACGTAATGGAATGCCGTTCTCAATATTTGGTATTGTCATATTCAGGTTTATTTTTGATGCAGCAAATACCAGGGGCATTTCTGTATGGTATGTGACAGGAGGGTGTATAATGGTTTTATACAGGCCATCTGTGCAGCTTGTGGTAAAAAGGTGCATTCCTGCAATCTGTGACAGGGAATTTACTGCCTGCCTGCGCATAAGTGCAGCAGCTTTATATGAAAGCACACTTGTGGCAAAGTAGAGTTTTAAATCTCCAGGGCTTCCGTTTTCCTGTTTTAAATCCATATATTTTGCTGCGCTGTCCATTATATCATCAGAAAGCATAAGGTTAATAATATTGCCGCCTGATACATTTAGCTGTGCTTCAATAGCAGCATCCATATAACCGCAAAGGTATGGCGGAAGCGCATTAACCATTTCATCATAGCGGTTTTTGTCATATAAATTCCCGGCAAATGATATATCGTAAAGATATTTTCTGGCAGGGTTTTTATTTTTAATAAGTTTCTGTATGCGCCCTGGTGCTCCTGCAAGCGGAAGGTATTTTACTGTGCCTGTCCCGGTTTCCTGGAAATATTCATATTCCTTTTTGTCAAATACATAAATTGTATTTTCCGGGTTATGGACAGAAGGGTTGCGCATACCTGCAAGCGGTGCATCACATGTCCATGAAATATAACGTGTATGGTATTTATGGCATACATTTGAAATGGCAGTAAAGTAGTTTACGGAAAAAACAGCATCGTAACTGCCGTTTTCAAGGTATTTTGCCAGTTCCCGTTCAAAAACAGGGTCTTTTATATGGTTTGTAATGGGAAAAGCAAGGACATCTATATAATGTCCCTGTTCTTTTAATCCATCAATTATATCATTATAGGGGAAAATATCCCATTTATATACTAAAACTTTCACAGGCAGCCCTCCACATTATAATCCTTTATAAGCAGTAGAAAGCATAAGCTTAATACGGTTAAGCTGGTTTACTTCTGTTGCTCCCGGGTCATAATCTACAGCAACAATATTTGATTCAGGGAACTGGTGGCGCAGCTCTTTTATTACACCCTTGCCTACAACATGGTTTGGAAGGCAGCCAAAAGGCTGTGCACATACAATATTTGGCACACCTGAGTGTATAAGCTCTATCATTTCCCCGGTCAAGAACCACCCCTCGCCAGTCTGGTTTCCGCATGAAACAATATGTGATGCGTATTCTGCAAGCTTTGCGACAGGTACAGGGGGTTCAAAACGGCGGCTTGCTTTTAGTGCTTCACTTGCTGTTTTACGGTAGTATTCGATATATTTTATAATAAGGTTATTTAACATTGCACCTGATTTCTTTTTGCCAAGGTACTCTGCTTTAAAGTTTGCATTATACAGGCTGTACATAAAGAAATCAACAAGGTCAGGGCATACAGCTTCCGCCCCTTCTGCTTCAAGAAGCTCTACAAGGTGGTTATTGGCAAGCGGAAGGAACTTAACAAGGATTTCACCAACAATGCCTACACGTGGTTTTCTGGTATCAAGAAGTTCCAGTTCATCAAACTCTTTAATAATCTGCTTTATATTGTCCTTAAATTCTTTTTTATTGCCTGTAGTTACCTGCCTTTTAGCAATGTCAGCCCATTTCTGGTGAAGGGCATCTGCTGAACCTTTTAACTTTTCATAGGGGCGGGTTTTATAGAGCACACGCATAAATACATCACCATATATAAGTGCCTGTAGTGCACGGTGTGCCATTTTAAGGTTTATTTTAAGCCCGGGGTTTTTCTCAATTCCTGCACTCATTGAAATTACAGGAACCTGCCCCATGCCTGCATTTTCAAGCGCACGCCTGATAAAACCTATATAGTTAGTAGCACGGCAGCCGCCGCCTGTCTGTGTAATTATCAATGCAACTTTATCTAAATCATACCTGCCAGATAAAAGTGCCTGCATAAACTGGCCTGCAACAATTAATGAAGGGTAGCAGGCATCATTATTTACATATTTCAGACCGTAATCAACACATGAACTGTCTGATGGAAGGACTTCTATATTATAACCACAGGAAGCAAGCGCAGGCTCTAATATATCAAAATGTATTGGGGACATCTGTGGTGTAAGGATGGTGTATTCTTTCCTCATTTCTTCTGTAAATATTACCCTGTGGTATGCAGTATCCTTCCTTACTGGTTCAATATGTTTGCGTTTCCTGTCCTCTATGGCGGCAAGCAGCGAACGTATACGTATACGTGCTGCCCCGAGGTTATTTACTTCATCTATTTTTAATACAGTATAGATTTTATTCTGCTTTGCAAGTATGTCACTTACCTGGTCTGTTGTAACTGCATCAAGCCCGCAGCCGAATGAATTAAGCTGTATTAAGTCAAGGTCTTTCCTTGTAGCTGTAAATGATGCTGCCTTATAAAGACGGGAGTGGTACATCCACTGGTCCATTACAATGACCGGCCTGTCAACATTGCCAAGTTCTGATATGCTGTCCTCTGTAAGCACAGCTACGCCATATGATGTAATAAGTGCAGGAATACCATGGTTAATCTCCGGGTCAATATGGTAAGGGCGGCCTGCCAGCACAATGCCGTGGCAGTTATGTTCTTCCATATACTTTAGCGTTTCAACGCCTTTGGCACTTATATCATCACGCACGGCCTGCATTTCCTTCCAGGCAGCAGCACAGGCACGTCTTGTATCGGCGGCAGGAATGCCGTTTTCCTCTGCAAAGTAAACACACAGGCGGTTTGTTATAATTTTTTCGCTTTCAAATGATACAAAAGGGTTCTGGTAAATAATATCTGCATTGCCTAACTCATCAACATTATTTTTAATATTTTCACCATATGAGGTGACAATAGGGCAGTTGTAGTGGTTGCCTGCCCCCTCAGCCTCGGGGCGTTCATAAGGTACACATGGATAGAAAATATACTTAAGCCCATGCTTTATAAGCCATGATATATGGCCATGTGCAAGTTTTGCAGGATAACATTCGGATTCACTTGGTATAGATTCAATGCCAAGTTCATATATTTTCCTGCTGGATTCAGGTGAAAGAACAACCCTGTAGCCAAGTTCTGTAAAAAATGTAAACCAGAACGGGTAATTTTCATACATATTCAGTACACGTGGAAGCCCTACAGTTCCGCGCACAGCCATTTCTGCATCTAAAGGTGTATAATGTGCAAACAGCCTTTTAAGCTTGTATTCAAACAGGTCTGGTACATCTGCATTTTTCTTTTCTTTTCCAATGCCCCTTTCACAGCGGTTTCCTGATATAAACTGCCTTCCGCCTGTAAACCTGTTAATAGTAAGCAGGCAGTGGTTTGTACAGCCCTTGCAGCGTGCCATGCTTGTTTCAAATTTTAATTCATTTATCTGTTTAATGGAAAGCATTGTGCTTTTCTGACCTGTATAACGTCCACGTGCAATTAATGCTGCACCAAATGCACCCATAATACCTGCTATATCAGGCCTTACAGCCTTACAGCCTGATATCCGTTCAAAACTTCTTAACACTGCGTCATTATAGAAAGTACCACCCTGTACAACAACTTTCCGGCCTAAATCTTCCGGGTCAGTAAGCTTTATTACTTTAAGGAGTGCATTTTTAATAACAGAGTATGCAAGCCCTGCCGAAATATCTTCGACAGATGCACCCTCTTTCTGTGCCTGTTTTACCTTAGAATTCATAAAAACAGTACATCTTGAACCAAGGTCAATAGGGTTTTTGGCAAAAAGTGCAATCTTTGCAAAATCTGCAACACTGTAATTAAGTGATTTGGCAAATGTTTCAATAAATGAACCACAGCCAGAAGAACATGCTTCATTAAGCTGTACCTTGTCTACAGAGTTGTTTTTAATCTTGATGCACTTCATATCCTGGCCGCCAATATCCAGTATACAGTCCACTTCTGGTTCAAAGAAAGCAGCCGCTGTATAATGTGCAACAGTTTCAACCTCCCCTTCATCAAGCAGGAGGGCTGATTTAAGAAGTGCTTCACCATACCCTGTAGAGCAGGAACGTGCAATAACTGCCCCTTCTGGCATAAGTGCATAAATTTCTTTAATTGCCTTTAATGTGGTTTTTAAAGGGCTTCCATCATTACTGTTGTAAAAGGAATAAAGAAGAGTCCCTTCTTCATCAATTACGGCCACTTTGGTAGTAGTAGAGCCGGCATCAATCCCAAGAAAAAGATTGCCCCTGCATTGTTTAAAATCTCCTTTTTTTACATTATTTTCAGAATGCCTGTTTAAAAACTGCTGGTATTCTTCTTCATTGCCAAAAAGGGGGTCAAGCCTTGTTACTTCAAATTCCATTTCAATTTTTCTGGAAAGTTCTTCACAAAGCCTTCCAAGGGTGGTCTGTACATTTTTATCTGCATTCATGGCTGCACCTGATGCCGCAAAAAGATGTGAATGTCCCGGCGCAATGACCTGGCTGTCTTTAAGCCCCAGGGTACGTATAAATGCCTGTTTTAGTTCTGTAAGGAAGTGCAGCGGGCCGCCAAGGAATGCCACATTGCCACGTATTGGCTTGCCACATGCAAGGCCGCTTATAGTCTGGTTGACAACTGCCTGGAATATTGATGCAGACAAGTCTTCTTTTGTTGCACCTTCATTAATAAGAGGCTGTATATCGGATTTAGCAAAAACACCACAGCGCGCAGCAATAGGATATAAGGCCTCATAATTTTTAGCATATTCATTTAACCCGCTGGCATCAGTTTTAAGAAGGGTTGCCATCTGGTCTATAAAAGAACCGGTACCACCGGCACATATCCCGTTCATACGCTGGTCAATGCCGCCAGTGAAATATATAATTTTGGCATCTTCACCGCCAAGCTCTATTGCAACATCTGTCTGGGGCGCAAAATCTTTTAATGAAGTGGCAACAGCAACCACTTCCTGTACAAAAGGTATCCCCAGATGCTTTGAAAGGGTTAATCCCCCGGAACCCGTAATAACCGGGGACAGTGGTATGTCACCCAGGCTGTCAAAGGCTTTTTGTATAATTGCTGCCAGTGTTTCCTGTATATTGGCAAAATGCCGCTGGTAATCAGAAAATAAAATATTGAAGTCTTTATCTAAAACAGCTATTTTTACAGTAGTAGAACCAATATCAATTCCAAGAGTATTATAATATGGTTTCATAATAAATCAGCAAGGAAACCCACTGCCTTTAGGCGGTGAAGTGGTAAGGGGGAATTGCGTACTCCCACATGGCCTGTTTTCTTATCTCTGTCAGATACCCTTTTGCTTTTTCAATTAATTTAATTTTCTTACAACTTATACTTCCCTTATTTACTTTCTCTCCATTTAAATTACGGATATCAAAAAAACCACTTTTTCTTCGTCCGAAAATAAAATAAGTGTTTCCATTGTAAGATACTTTATCAAAAAGACGGTATCCTTTTACTAGATATTCTGCCTGGTTTCTCTTGCGTATACCTCCTTTCAAAATGTTACTTTTATGTATCTGTCTGTTATGTCTGCGGACTTTTTTCTGAAAATAGTAATATCCTAGCGGGGTTACTAGCGGGTTTCCACTAATACAGCGTGCATCTGTATAATGTTCTTTTGGCAGATTGTTTTTAATTCTTATATTTTTTGTGATATATCCATAAGTCATAGATACACCAGGATACTTCCTTTTTAACCCATTGTAAAATGCCTGCCTCATAATTCCCATAAAAGCTGCATCTTTAAATGACATTCCCCTATGTATAGTTTCTGGCAGTGTTACTGTTCCTTTGTGATAACCACTATGGCAGGTTTCACATAAAGTAACCAGATTATTTGGTGCATCCCCTCCTGTTTTACGGCTTTCTATATGGTGGACATTCAGAATTTTATCTTTTGATTTTTCTTTGCAGCATTGGCAGGTATGATTATCACGGAATAAAACATATTCCCTCACATTCCAAAAATCCATTTGTTCCCCCTGCTGGTACTCTTCACCTTGTATCTGGGGATTTTTAACTTTTTGTATATCAAAATTTGCTGTTTCTACAATAATTTTTGTAACAGGCAAAATTTTATGGACATTCCCTGCTGCTTGTAAATGGCATTGTATTTTTTGTTTGATACTTGGTGCAAGCCAGCCATCTTCTTTTTTACGGTTATTAAATCTTGCCTTACGGTATCTTGTTTTTCTATTCCTTCTTGTTCTGCGGTTTTCTCTCCGTGTAGAAATTAAGCCTGCAATATCTTTTCTAAGTTCTACACCAGCACAATAAAGTTCTTCTTTTTCTGTAGTTGCACAAATCCCTATGTGCTGGCTTCCTGCATCTATTCCTAAATTAACTGGCTGTGTATAATTTGTAGTATCATACA
>CAJTOK010000050.1 GCA_910577825.1 uncultured Lachnospiraceae bacterium
TATAACTGGTGTCATTAAGTGCGCCTCGAAATACTATTGGCTGAATAGTTACATAAATTTTCATACCAGGTGTATGCTTGCGTTATGTTAGCTGGACGCATAAAACCTGCTGTACTCTGGCAGAATTTCAGATAAAATGCCACAAATAGCATTAATAAAATTTATCTTAATGCTATATAAAATAAAAACTGGCATAATAACTGGAAATTGTGATGTATGAAAAATTATCCGAAGGTAATATTTAGTGGAATAATGCGTATGGCTGTGGTAAAATAATGTTGGTTAGCAGATAACCTGCCAAACCAGGAGATGGAGGAAAAAGAAATGAATATTATTCCTAAGAAAGAGCAGCCAGAAACTATGCCCTCTGGCATTTGTATCAGATTTGCCAGTAAACGTTTTAGCACAAATGAAAAAGACAGAATAAATGATATTTCGGAAGCCGGAATCCAAAGCATAATAGACAATATCCGTAACGGCACTTATAAAAGCTTATTTCTTTCTTTAGATGCAGAGGGGGACACTGGAGTAAGATTTTTCCAGATGGAAAGCGGCGGGGGATATATATTTGTGCAAATATGTGATGAAGAAAAAGGGCTTTACTACTCTTCTGTAAATGGGGATTATCTTAATTCTGATGAAGAAGCCCCGGTTATATGCAGTGACGGGCAGTCAGTTATAATGAAAAGAAACACCATACATGACTTAGAGATGGCGGCTGAATGCGTGGAATGGTTTACCAGGACAGGAGAAGCATATCCTGGAATGGAGTGGCTGGCAAATTAAGGAGGGGTTTATGTTTAATATAAAGGACTATTCAAAATCTGTCGATTTTCTTTTGGAAAATGCTGGTCCTGTTATACAATACCGTTTACATAAAGAAATTTTACAGGATTTAAATAAAGATACAGAGGATGAATTATTAAACCAGGTTTATGGAATGCCGTTATTCCGGCTTCTGGAAACTTATATTAAGCCAGATGGCTATATAGGAAATGGAATGCACAGCTGGGATAACTGGCGTGGTACTGTCCTCCATGAAACACCGTTGCAGGACGGGGAGAGTGCAGCAAGACTGCTTTCGTATTACAGGATTCCAAAGGAAAATCCTGTTGTAAAGAATTTTGTTTCTGCCATGCGTGATGAAGAAGTTTTATGTAAGGAGTTTTCATATATTCCTCCTGAAATACAACGTTTCAGCAACCGTTTTACAGGAATTAATAATGGAAATTCGCTTATGGCACTGGTTTATACAATGCAGGCAATGCTGGGTTATGGTGATGATTACAGCGATTTAAAAGATTTCCAGCAGATATCACTTAAAGGCTTCCAGCGCATACTTGGAATATCTTCACTTGAGGATATAACAAAATTCAATCCTGGTGCTAAACGTAAGTATAATTATCCTTATATTGAATCAGATGAGTATTTTCCAAATGTTTATACAATTTCAATGCTGGCATATACTAAGAGCTGGCGCAGTATTGAGAATACCCGTATGCTTTCAGATGCTTTTAACCATATAAATGCTATTATGAAACCAGATAATAATATCCATGTACATATAAAAAGCAAGTATGCTGCCCCGTGCTTTGCGCTTGTAAGGCCAGTGCGTGCATTTAACACAGGGATAATTGATGTTATAAATTACAGGCGGCTTTTAACGGAAATTGCAATGACAGGTGCAGGCATGGAAACGGATGTTATAAGGCAGTCTGCAGATAATATAAATGAAGCACTTTCTAAAGATGGTATACTGCGCCTGGATTTTACAAAGCCGTATAATAAACGCTATTCACCAGAATATTTGGAATACCCTGCACCATATACAGATGTGATGCTTGAGGTTTCTTATAAGGATAAAAATGCCTTGTCCTGCGGCCTTACATTCTGGGCTTTGGAATTTTTATCATATGCAGGCAGGCAATAAATTTTATTGAATGGAAAGGTGGTATTGTGTTTATGGAGGATATGAATAAGAGGGAAACGTTTTATGATATTAAGTCGTTTTATAATAGAAAGGCAAAGTTAAAGGCAAGCTGTAAGGGTATGCGTTACCAGGTGGAACAAGTGGACAGCGGGGATGCTGGAAAGAAACTGCGTGCGTATGTCTGGCCTGAGCCATTTTGTTTTGAAAAGACTCCTGATGGATATAAGCAGTCAGAGGAGTTTGAGTATAGTGAAGACGGGCTTGATGCTGCGTATAAATGGGTTTGCGGGTGTTATATGGAACAAAAGGACAGGTGGGGCTATGCGGCAAAGTTTCCTCTTGATATGGCAAAAAAAATGGGGCTGGCTGGAAACAGTTAGTGGTAAATAAAAATATAGAGAAAGGCATGGTTTTATATGGCAAAACGTATGACAAAAAAGGAGAGGGAACGTGTTGGAAGGATTATGCAGCTTCTGGATAATGAATATGGCACAGAGCACAGATGTTATTTAAACCATGATAGTGCATGGCAGCTTTTGATAGCAACAATTCTTAGTGCACAGTGCACTGATGCAAGGGTAAATATAGTTACAAAGGATTTGTTTGTTAAGTACCCGTCACTTGAGGCGTTTGCAAATGCGGAACAAAAGGAGCTTGAACAGGATATACGTTCTATTGGGTTTTACAGGAATAAGTCAAGAAATATTATTGCATGTGCAAGAAGGCTGGTAACGGAGTTTAATTCTGAAGTGCCAGCATCTATACATGACCTTGTTTCGCTTGCAGGTGTTGGGAGAAAGACTGCCAATGTGATAAGGGGGAATGTTTTTAACAAGCCTTGTATAGTTGTTGATACACATGTGAAAAGGATATCTAAAAAGCTTGGCTTTACAG
The DNA here is from genome assembly GCA_910577825.1 of uncultured Lachnospiraceae bacterium. GTDB lineage: Bacteria > Bacillota > Clostridia > Lachnospirales > Lachnospiraceae > Butyribacter. The sequence continues at coordinate 2,825 of CAJTOK010000050.1, forward strand.
AGGAAGATGACCCTGTAAAAATAGAGTATGAACTTATGGAGGTACTGCCAGAGAACCACTGGATTCTCTATAATATACATATTATCACATTGGGGCGCAGTATTTGTACTGCAAGGAATCCTCAATGTGGAATATGTTTCCTGAAAAATGAGTGCTCGGCATCAGGGTTTTATAAGAAAACTGGTGGCAGGTATAATTAAAATTCCTGTACAAGTTTTTTTAACCGGGATATTATGGAATCTTTCATAAAGAAGTCACTGTTTTCTGCCCTGTCAATAAGCGACTGTACTTTGCCGGGATTGTTTTCTTCAAGGTAAATGCTTGCAAGTGTAGTATATGTCCTGGTAATATCACTTCCGATTGAAACAGAATATTCAAGCACCTGTTTTGCGTTTTCTTTATCCCCTTTGCTGTTATAAAGGTAACTGCCCCAGCTGTCCAGGCAGCGCAGGAGGTTAGAAAAGTTCTGGTCATACTCTGCAAGCAGGTCAAGGTTGGCATGGCCATACTGTAATTTAAGGTCTGTGTTGGATATTCCGGAGAGGTTAAGGATTTTCCGGGACATAATATCTTTTATATCTTTCTGCAGGCCTGCTTCTTCCATATTATCTGTTTCTGTAAATGGAAGTGCATTTTCAGGGATAACAAGGTAGTCAAGGCCTGATATATCTTTTTTACGTGTGAAATTGGCTTCATACTCCCTTTTCAGGAAATTTTCTTTTGGATTATTTGTTTCATTATCTGCTTGTTTGGACTTGACGCGGAACCATAATATGAATACAATAAAACATATAAATAAAACAGGCATATTGTTATCATCCTTTCGTATGTTATAATTCGCCAGTGGGATTGGAGGTAAAGTGCAGTGAACTTTTTTGGTAAAAAGAACCAGCGTAAGATTGCAACAGTAATCTGTATTATAGTAATTATTGCAATGGTTGTGCCTATGGTACTTGGTTCATTTTTTTAAAGGCTGTAAACCTGCATAAGTTTATGCAGGTTTTGTTATGTTATAATTAAGTTATACATAATATACTAAAAAAAGTCAAATGTTTTAAGTAATTTTGGACTTGTGTAATTACTCATATGTGATAAAATGGACAATATAGTTGTTTTTGGAAATTTACCCAGTACAGAATTTCCATGTATCATGCTGCCCCAAGTGAGTAATAAATACATTAAAGATTAAAGTGAAGGTGGATATTATGGGAGGAAAGAATAAGGTATTAGCAGTTGTTTTTATTATTGGCTGCATAGTTATAGCAGGAGTTGCTGCTACGGTAAATGTAGTATCTAAAGCAAGTCTTGCTGATGACAACGTAATGTACGAAGGAATAGAGATTGATGGTGTTGATGTAGGCGGAATGACAGAAGAAGAGGCAAAAGCGGCCGTAGACCAGCATATAAAGGATATATTGGAACGGCCAGTTAAAATACTTGTTAATGATAACTCTGTTGACACTACATTTGCAGGGCTTGGTTTTTCAAGTGACGGGGATAACCATGTTTCAGAGGCATTCAAGGTTGGGAAGTCAGGCAGTTTTATGGACCGTGTTTTTGGTTCTGTATCAAAAAAGGATACACAGTATTCTTTAAAATATACACTTGATAAGGGCATGGTGGAAAAGTTTGTAAAAGAAGAATGTACTGTTTTTAATGCAAAGGCAAGAAATTCAAGGCTTAAATATAAAAAGAACGGGAAGTTCAGGGCTACTAAAGACCGTACAGGGGTCAGGCTGCAGGTTCCAGAAACGGTTGATAAAATTATAGCAGCAATAGATGGCAATACAACAGAGCAGTCCGTTGAAGTTGAGGCTGTTGTTAAAATTACAAAGCCAAAATATACACGTGAACAGATGTCGAAGTGTAAAGATTTAATAGGGACTTATTCTACATCATATTCTTCTTCAACTGCGGCCCGTGCCAATAATGTCCAGACAGCAGCAAAGTATATTAATGGCACAATACTTTATCCTGGAAAGGTATTTTCAACTGTTAAGGTTATTAAAGACCGTACAGAGGAGAATGGCTACCAGTCTGCACCAGAGTATTCAAGCGGAAAGGTAGTAGACGGCATTGGCGGTGGTGTATGCCAGGTATCCACCACACTTTACAATGCAGTACTTAATGCAGAACTTGAGGTGGTTGAACGTTCACCACATTCAATGGTTGTTGCATATGTGTCTGTATCAAGGGATGCAGCAATTTCAGGCAATTATAAGGATTTTAAATTTAAGAACAATACGGATGCGCCGGTATATATACGGGCAGAGGCGTCAGGTGGTGTTTTAACTTTTAAGATATATGGGGAGGAAACAAGGCCAAAGAACCGTAAGATTGAATTTGAACCAGAGATACTTGAAACAATACAGCCAGGTGCTGATGTGGTTACAGAGGATAAAAGCCTGCCTTCTTCATACAGGGCAGTTACACAGTCTGCACATGTAGGTTACAGGGCTAAACTCTGGAAGGTAATTTATATAAATGGCAAGGAAAAAGAAAGAAAAGAACTTAACACAAGCACATATAACGCTGAGCCGCAGTATGTTACCATAGGAAACCAGGGGACTTCACAGACAGAAGCACCTGCAACACAGAAGCCTTCAGAAAAACCGGAGGAAACCAAAAAGCCACAGGAAACCAAAAAACCAGAAGCCACTAAAAAACCACAGCCAACCAAAAAACCACAGCCAACGCAAAAGCCACAGCCAACGCAAAAACCACAGCCAACCAAAAAGCCACAGCCAGCACAAGAACCAGAACCACCAGAAGAGCCTGTGGATACAGAGCCTGTAGAAGAACAAGAACCAGATGATATGGAGGAATAGTATGGAAATTGGCAAAGTTCCTGAAAATATACTGAAAAGGTCTGTTTTTAAACAGATACAGCACCACAGGCAGGAGGTTGCTTTTTATCCTGGGATTGGGGAGGACTGTTGTGCGGTAATTCCTGGAAGTGATGAGATGCTGGTATTTTCTACTGACCCTGTTACAGGGGCGGATAAAGGTGCCGGGAGGATTGCAGTCCATATTAATGCCAATGATATAGCTTCAAGTGGTGCAGAGCCTGTAGGTATCCTGGCAAGCATTATAATGCCGCCAGAGGCAGAGGAAAAAGATTTAAAAGAGATTATGGAAGATATAGTGCAGGCATGTGACGGGCTTGGAATTGAGGTTATGGGAGGCCATACAGAGGTTTCAGATATTGTAAAAAGGACTGTTATTAACATAACATGTGCAGGCAAGGTTAAAAGGGACAGTTTTATACCATCCGGCGGGCTTTCGGCAGGTGATGAAATTGTTATGACAAAATGGGCGGGTCTTGAAGGGACTTCCATAATTGCAGAAAGCAAGGCAGATATACTGGGAAAGACCCTTCCAGCGGGGCTTATAGAGAAAGCGGCATCATTTAAAGAATATATTTCAGTTGTGCCAGAAGCCAGGATAGCGGCAAAAAACGGGGCTAAAGCAATGCACGATGTTACAGAGGGTGGTATATTCGGGGCGCTCTGGGAGATTGGCGAGGCATCAGGCACAGGGATAACTGCAGACCTGCGTAAAATCCCTATAAAGCAGGAAACAGTTGAGGTGTGTGAGGTTTTTAATATAAACCCGTATATGTTAATTTCAAGCGGAAGCCTGTTAATTGGATGCCTCCATGGAAACCAGCTTGTGGAGGAACTGGCCAGTAATGGCATACCAGCAGTGGTTATTGGCAGGGCAACAGAGGGAAATGACAGGATAATAACTAATGGCAGCGAAACCAGGTATTTAGGCCCGGCTGGAAGTGATGAGCTGTACAAAATATGGAAATAATTCCTGGTGTCTGTGTACTGTAAGGCAGCAGGACTGTTATAATAATTATGCAGTACAGGAATGAGGTTAATTATGAAGAAAGAAATATTAGATATAATAAGCAAAAACAGCCGTTATTCACCAGAGGACTTAGCGGCCATGACTGGGACAGACAAAGAAACTGTGGAACGTGAAATACATGAGATGGAAGAGGATAAGATTATATGCGGCTATCCTGCACTTATTAACTGGGACAATACCAGCCATGAAAGGGTGACAGCCCTTATCGAAGTAAATGTGACACCACAGCGTGACATGGGATTTAATAAAGTTGCAGAACGTATATATAAGTTTGAGGAAGTAGAGAGTGTTTACCTTATGTCTGGCGGATTTGACCTTACGGTATTAATACAGGGCAAGAGCATGAAAGAGGTTGCGAGGTTTGTTTCAGAGAAGCTTTCCACACTTGAATATGTAAACAGTACAGCTACATATTTTGTGTTAAAGAAGTATAAAGAGCATGGAATAATATTGGAAGAAGAACATGATGGTAAAGAAAGGATGCTGGTTACACCATGAGAAACCCATTATCAGAGAAAGTTGCTTGTATTAAGCCTTCTGGCATAAGGAAGTTTTTTGATATAGTAAGTGAAATGAAAGACGCTATTTCGCTTGGTGTTGGCGAGCCGGACTTTGACACCCCGTGGCATATAAGGGAAGAGGGCATTTATTCCCTTGAAAGGGGAAGGACTTATTATACTTCCAATGCAGGGCTTAAAGAACTTAAAGAGGAGATAGCAAAATACCAGAAAAGGCGTTTCGGGCTTGAATATAACCCGTCAGGCGAAATATACGTAACAGTAGGGGGAAGTGAAGCCATAGATGGCGCACTGCGTGCAATGCTTGATGAGGGTGATGAAGTAATAATACCACAGCCAAGCTATGTTTCTTATGAACCATGTGTGGTGCTTGCTGACGGTGTGCCTGTAATTACGGAGTTAAAGGAAGAGGATGAATTTAAACTTAAAAAAGAAAACCTTGAAAAAGTGGTAACAGATAAGACTAAAATACTTATATTGCCGTTTCCCAACAATCCTACAGGTGCAATAATGACAGAAGAAGATTTAAAAGGCATTGCAGAAGTTGTATTAAAGCATGATTTATTTGTTATATCAGATGAAATATATTCTGAGCTTACATATGGCAGCCGCCATGTTTCAATAGCATCATTTCCTGGCATGAAGGAAAGGACTATTGTTATAAATGGTTTTTCAAAATCATATGCAATGACAGGATGGCGTCTTGGGTATGCCTGCGGGCCAAAAGTTATACTGGACCAGATGCTTAAAATACACCAGTTTGCAATAATGTGTGCGCCTACTACAAGCCAGTATGCAGCAGTTGAAGCACTGCGCAATGGTGATGAAGGGGTAGGGCATATGAGGGATGAATATGACAGGCGCAGGAAGTTTCTTATAAAAGCACTGCATGATATGGGGATTAAGTGTTTTGAACCGTTTGGTGCATTCTATGTATTTCCGTGTATAAAGGAGTATGGGATGACATCTGATGGATTTGCAGAAATGCTTCTGGCAGAAGAAAAGCTTGCAGTTGTACCAGGGACAGCATTCGGCGCATGTGGCGAAGGTTTTTTAAGAATCTCCTATGCCTATTCAATAGAAGATTTAAAAGCTGCATTAGAACGTTTAGAAAGGTTTATTAACAGGCATAAATAACTGCACTGGCGGGGATAATATAATAGCCTGTTATGGGTAATTGTATGGTTAATATAGTGCTTCTTGAACCTGAAATGCCTGCCAATACTGGCAATATAGGGCGTACATGCCATGCCACGGGTGCAAGGCTGCATCTTATAGAACCAATGGGGTTTCTTGTAAATGATAAGATGCTTAAAAGGGCAGGGCTTGATTACTGGAAAGACCTGGATGTACAGATATATGACTGTTACAGCAGTTTTCTTGAAAAAAACCCTGCTGCATCAGAAAAGATGTATATGGCAACAACTAAGGCAAAGAAAAATTATACAGATGTAAACTATGAACCAGGATGTTATATAATGTTTGGCAAGGAAAGTGCAGGCATACCAGAGGAAATACTTGTAAATTCAAAAGAAACTGCAGTCAGGATTCCAATGAACCAGAATATACGTTCCTTAAACCTTTCAAATTCAGTTGCCATAGTTTTATATGAAGCACTCCGCCAGAATAATTTCTATGGAATGCAGACAGAAGGAAACCTGCACAGGCTGGAATGGGATTAGGTTTAGTTTAGAAAAAGGTAAATTAATATAGAAAAAGCTGTTTAAAAATACAATACTGTTAGTTAAATATACACATAATTACTTTTTATTTTTGTAGAATTTTAATGAAAAAAAGTTAAATCAAAAAAATATATTGAAAAACTTATAAAATAAGAATAGAATAATTAACGTTGTAAATTATAATATCTTTGGAAATATTACTATATGCCGTTACATATTAGTTCCCGTGTCATACGGAAGAAAGGGAGGAATATAATGAGCGAATCAAAGGGTAAGATTGCAGTTTTGACGAGTGGCGGGGATGCACCAGGAATGAATGCAGCCATCCGTGCTGTTGTACGTACAGGAATTGCAAGAGGTTATGAAGTTTATGGGGTGAGAAGGGGATACAATGGCATTCTTAAAAAAGAAATGAGTTTAATGTCTTTTACAGATGTTTCTGAAAAACTCCAGCATGGCGGTACGTTTTTATTTACTGCAAGAAGTGCAGAATTTGGTGAGGATGCAGGAAAGCAGAAAGCAGCAGCAATATGTAAAGAACTTGGAATAGATGCCCTTATTGTTATTGGTGGCGATGGTTCGTTTACAGGAGCTAAGAACCTTTCAAAATATGGTGTGAATGTTATAGGGATACCAGGCACTATTGACCTTGATATAGCTTATACTGAATATACAATAGGTTTTGATACAGCTGTTAATACAGCTATGGAAGCCATTGACCGCCTGCGTGAAACTTCCAATTCCCATGAAAGGTGCAGTGTTGTTGAAGTTATGGGGCGTTCTGCAGGATATATAGCACTCTGGTGCGGTATTGCCAATGGTGCAGAACAGATTCTGCTTCCTGAAAAGTTTGATAATAATTATGATATGCTGGTTGAGCAGATTAAAAAGAACCGCAAGGCAGGGATGACACACCAGATTGTTATTAATGCCGAGGGAATAGGACACTCCTACAGGCTTGCTAAAGATATTGAAAAGGCTACAGGCATTGAAACACGTGCTACAATACTTGGGCATTTACAGCGTGGCGGAAGCCCTACAGCACGTGACCGTGTAACCGCTTCTGTTATGGGTGCATATGCAGTTGATATGATTGACCAGGGCAAGAAGAACCGCCTTATAGGCTATAAAAACGGACATGTATATGATATAGATATAGAAGAAGCATTTAAAATGCAGAAAGATATTGATGAGTATGAATATGCAGTAGCGGGAATACTTGGTACAAGGGTAAGTTACAGCATATAACAAAGACATCGCAAAATTTAATATATAAAATGAACAGAGTAGGATGCCATGCGTTAAGTGCCAAAGGATGGGAAGTTGCCTTTGGACGAAAAGCTTAGTCTTGCGGTGTGGCAGCCGCATCCGCTGTCAGAAGAGGTGAAACAGGCGCTCATTCCGGGATGTACTACTATGGGTGCTTTTTTGCCGTTTCCAGCATTATTGCTGGATTTTGGCTGTCTGTTCCATTCATTTAAGAAAGGATATGAAGCTGTGTTTGATTTAATTAAAAATGCGTTTTCAACTGATATTTCAAAGTACATACTTGTATCAGCTGTAATTATTGTTATTTTCTGTGTACTGTCACAGAAAAAGAAAATTTCTGCAAGAAGCATTGCATTAATGGGGGTTATGGTATCACTCCATATAATATTTGTAAGGTTTCTTTCAATACAGACATGGAATATAAAGATTAGTTTTGGTTTTCTGCCACTTGTTATAACAGCAATTTTACTTGGCCCTGTAGAAGCAGGAATAACTGGGGCTATGGCAGATTTTATTGGTGCAATAATATTCCCTGCAGGGGCATATTTCCCGGGAATGACACTTACAGCCTTAATTACAGGCATTGTATGGGGAATATTCCTTTATAAAAAAGTTTCCCTGCCAAGAATAATATTTGCAGCTGCAATTAATAATTTTGTATTCAGCCTGCTGCTTAATGGCTACTGGATATCAATGTTGTATGGAAGCCCTTTTGCAGGCATATTACAGGTAAGAGTGCCACAGGCATGTTTTATGTTTATGGCTGAAATAGTAGTAATACAAGTATTACAGGAAGTTTTATTTAAGAGGATTAAAGTAATATTCGACAATCCTGCAATAAGTTAAAAACAGCTGGCATATATCCCGGGTGCCAGCTATTTATTATATCTTTTAGAAAAGTATTTTATAAATGCCTGGTTTACATCTTTATAAAGCCTTCTGCTTACAGGAATATGGCTTCCTGTATCAAATGTTATTTCTGTTTTTCCAATATGGTGTATATTTTGTATTCCGCATAAATATGAACGGTGGCATTTAATAAATCCATGTGTTTTCACAAGATTTTCTAATTCCGAAATACTTTCTGACACATCAAGAAGTTCTGTATATTTTATGCCATTTTCATCTGTAAATATTTCAATTACACATCTATGCCCTCTTGCTTCAATATAATTAATCCGGCTTGTGGTAATCTTATGGACTTTATCCCGGGAATGTACAATTATATAATTTATGTCTTTTTTCTTTTTTAAAACTTTGTCCATACAGGTATGTAATTTACTTTTATCAACTGGTTTTAAAAGATAGTGCATGGCTTCAACTTCGTATCCTTCTTCCATATATCCTGTAATACCTGTGGTAAAAATTATATTAATGCCGCTGTCTTTTTTCCTTACGGATTTAGCCATTTCCATGCCGTTTATTTCCTGCATCCTGATATCAATAAAAAGCACATCAAAACCAAGGCCAGGTTCCCATTCAAATAAAAAGCTTTCTGCATTTTTATATTTATCTATTTCCAGCAGGATATTTTTAGCATTGCTCCATTCCAGCAGGTATTTTTCCAGCAAATCTGCATGGAGCAGGTCATCTTCAATAATTGCTGCTTTCATAAATCTTTTTTATCCCTTTCCATATTTAATATCAGTTTTATACATAGATTATATGACTGTTTTATGCGTGTTTCAAGCCTGGAATATGGCAGCTGCCGTGGGAATTTTATTCTGCCAGAAGGACTAATTGAAGATGTTTTGTTTTATTTGCCCTTTATATATTCCATATTTTATAGTATAATAATATTAATTATACAAATCTGGCGTTTATTATGGGATTTTTAATATGGGGTGAAAAGGAGGGTTGTGCATGAGTACAAGGCCTATTGTTTATAATACAAAAGAAATGCGGCAGATTCTGGAGGGGAACGGGTTTAGATTATCAAGGCAGAGTGGTGACCATTTTATTTATACTGACGGGAACAGGACAGTATCTATTAATTACCGGATTAATAAAATGGTGGCATTAAGGCTTATTAAAGAGAATAACCTTGATACATCTGTATTAAAAAGAGTAAAGAAAATGCGGAATAAAAATGAATAATAAATAAAAATAATTGCTGCAGGTAGTAATATGCTGCTATATAAAAAGGATAAAAATGTATGTTCACTTTGACATATTGGTATATTTAAACTATAATAGATAAATACTAAATATATGGAGGGTATATAAATGCCAAATAAGAGAAGGAATAAAAGGTCAAAAAGAGAGCAGAGAAGAGTAAGACATAACAATAATAATGAGAAAGAAGGCGCCATTATGACAGAGAACATAGGTGTTACAGAAGATACCAAAGTTTTGGAAGCAGTAACTGGAACAGAAGAGGCTGCAGAAGATAAAGCAGCAGAAGAAACAGCTGGAGCAGAAGTTAAACCAGAAGCAGATGGAAGCGGGCAGGAATGTAACTGCAGGGAGGATAATAAAACAGAAAATGCAGTAAGCCATAAGCTGTATATCCAGTATAATGATTTAGAGTTTAGTGATGAACTTATGTTTGAGGCAGCAGTAAACGCATATTGCAATGAATATGGCCAGGACAAGTCATCAGTTGAAGCAGTTAACTTATATGTTAAGCCGCAGGAAGGCAAGGCATATTATGTTATAAATAACGATGCAGAAAAGACAGGCTCTATTGATTTATAATTATAAAGATATGGCATTTAGGTGAAGTCCTGTTATACAGGGCTTCATTATTGTGCAGAGGTGTGTTTGGAATGTTTAGTAAAATATGGGAACTTTATTTAAAATATAAAGAAGTTATTCTGTATTTAGTCTTTGGGGGGCTTACAACCCTTGTAAATATAGTTACATATGCGGTTTTTGCATATGTTTTCAATACGGACACTGTTACAAGCACTGCAGGGGCATGGCTTGTAAGTGTAATTTTTGCATATATAACTAATAAAATTTTTGTTTTTGAAAGCAGGACAGATACATTTGCACTGTTGTTTAAGGAGTGTGCTTCATTTTTTGGGTGCAGGCTTGCAACTGGAATAATGGATATTGCTGTAATGTATGTTTCAGTTGATTTGCTGCATTTTAATGATATTATTATGAAGATTGTTTCAAATGTACTTGTTGTGGTTTTAAATTATATATTTAGCAAACTGTTTATTTTTAAAAAAGAAGAAGCTTAAAATTAAGGGGGCTGGATAATGAAGTATGATTATCTTGTGGCCGGTGCAGGGCTGTTTGGTGCAGTCTTTGCGTATGAGGCAAAAAAGGCAGGGAAGAAATGCCTTGTTATTGACAGAAGGCAGCATATAGCAGGAAATATTTATACAGAGGATAATGATGGCATACAGGTCCATAAATATGGGGCACATATTTTCCATACATCTGATAAAAAGATATGGGATTATGTAAACCAGTTTTCGGAATTTAATAATTATATTAATTCACCTGTGGCGGTTTATAATGATGAACTTTATAACCTTCCATTTAATATGAATACATTTAGTAAGATGTGGGGGATTAAGACACCTGCAGAGGCACAGAAGATTATTGAAGAACAGATTAGCGGGCTTGGCATAGAAGAGCCGCAGAACCTTGAAGAACAGGCTTTAAAGCTTGTAGGGCGTGATGTGTATGAGAAGTTAATTAAAGGTTACACACAGAAGCAGTGGGGGCGTGAATGTAAGGAACTTCCTGCATTTATTATAAAAAGGCTTCCTTTAAGGTTTACTTATGATAATAATTATTTTAATGACAGGTACCAGGGGATTCCTGAAGATGGTTATACTGCTATTGTGGAAAAGATGCTTGATGGCATTGAAACAAGGCTTGATACAGATTATTTTAGTATTAAAGACAGTGTAGATGCAGATAAAGTTATATACACAGGAATGATTGATGAATATTATGGCTATAAGCTTGGCGTGCTTGAGTACCGTTCAGTGCGTTTTGAAACAGAAAGGCTTGAGTGCAGTAATTACCAGGGAAATGCAGTTATTAATTATACATCTGCAGATGTACCATATACACGTATTATTGAACATAAGCATTTTAACTATGGCACACAGCCATTTACAATTATAAGCAAAGAGTATTCATCTGAATGGAATAAAGGCAGTGAGCCATATTATCCAATTAATAATGAAAAAAATAATTCGCTTTACGGGCAATACAGGGATTTAGCAGAAAAAGAAAAGAATGTTATATTTGGCGGAAGGCTCGGGGCATATAAATATTATGATATGGACAAGGTAATAGCTGCGGCGCTTGGATTGTGCAAAACAGAACTTGGATAAAACAGGACGTATATGGTAAAAAGCACAGCCCATTTAAAATGGGCTGTGCCGCCTGTATTAAGAAATGGTTTCCCTGTTTCCATACATTTTCTCATAGTAATTCTGGTAATCACCATTAATAATATTTTCCCACCATTCTTTATTGTCAATATACCATTGTACAGTCTTTTTAATACCCTCATCAAATGGTGTTTCTGGAAGCCAGCCAAGCCCGTTGTGTATTTTGGACGGGTCTATTGCATAGCGCCTGTCATGCCCGGGCCTGTCTGTTACATGTGTTATAAGGTCTTCACTTTTGCCAAGTGTTTTAATAACTGTCTTTACAACTTCCATATTAGTCTTTTCATTATGCCCGCCTATATTATAAATTTCACCAGCTGTACCCTTACGTATTATAAGGTCTATTGCAATACAGTGGTCTTTTACATAGAGCCAGTCACGCACATTTTCGCCTGTCCCGTATACAGGTACAGGCCTGTCATTTAATACATTGGAGATAACCAGCGGGATAAGTTTCTCAGGGAAATGGTATGGCCCGTAGTTATTTGAGCATCTTGAAATTGTACATGGCAGCCCGTATGTGCGGGAGTATGCCTGTACAAGCAGGTCTGCGGATGCCTTTGAAGCAGAATAAGGGCTGCTTGTATGGATTGGTGTTTCCTCTGTAAAGAAAAGGTCTGGCCTGTCAAGCGGAAGGTCTCCATATACTTCATCAGTGGAAACCTGGTGGTAACGTTTAATCCCGTACTTACGGCAGGCGTCAAGCAGTACACTTGTGCCAATGACATTAGTCTGTAAAAATATTTCTGGTTCATTTATAGAGCGGTCAACATGGCTTTCGGCAGCAAAATTAACAACTATATCTGGTTTTTCATCTTCAAATATCTTATAAACTGCCTCCCTGTCTGCAATGTCTGTTTTGAAAAATTTAAAATTCTGCCTGTCCATAATAGGTGCCAGGGTTTCCATATTGCCAGCATAAGTAAGCTTATCAATACATAAAACTGTATCTTCCGGGTACTTTTCTGCCATATAGTGGCAGAAGTTGCCACCGATAAAACCTGCACCGCCTGTTACAATTATATTCATATCAGTTTCTGTCCTCCATTCTGTTGTTTAATATATAATTTTACCATTTGCAACCTGTTTTAAATGCTTGCCATATGCAGACTTGCCATAGAGTTCTGCGGATTCCAAAAGCTTGTCCTTTGGTATCCAGCCGTTTTTAAAAGCAATTTCTTCAATAGCTGAGATTTTAATGCCCTGGCGGTTCTCTATAACCTTGACAAATTCCGTGGCGTCAGAAAGTGCATCAACCGTCCCGGTATCAAGCCAGGCATATCCACGTCCAAGGGTTATTACATTAAGAGAGCCTTCTTCAAGGTACATCCTGTTAAGGTCTGTAATTTCAAGCTCGCCACGTTTTGAAGGCTTTACTTTCTTTGCCATTCCAACAACCCTGTTATCATAGAAATAAAGCCCTGTAACGCAGTAATTAGACTTTGGGTGTTCTGGCTTTTCTTCAATAGAAACTGCCTTGCCGTTTTCATCAAACTCAACTATGCCAAAACGTTCAGGGTCATCAACATAATACCCGAATATTGTTGCACCATTTTTGGTGGAAGCAGCACTGCGCAGGTGCTTTCCAAGCCCGCTTCCATAAAATATATTATCACCAAGTACCATTGCACATGAATCACCATTTATAAAATCTTCACCTATAATAAATGCCTGTGCAAGCCCGTCAGGGGAAGGCTGTATTTTGTAACTTAAATGTATGCCGAAATTGCTTCCGTCACCGAGAAGGCGCTCAAAATTGCCTATGTCAACGCTTGTGGATATTATAAGTATATCCCGTATCCCTGCAAGCATAAGGGTGGAAAGAGGGTAATAAATCATTGGCTTATCATAAACTGGCAGCAGCTGTTTGGAAGTAACCATAGTAAGGGGGTACAGCCTTGTACCAGAACCGCCGGCAAGTATAATTCCTTTCATTGTCATTCCTCCATTTAATTTAGATAGATTTTTAAAAGTATAACATATAATATCAGTTTTTGCCAGTGTTTACGTTTAAATTGGCATGGCAAATATATATACCTGCTGCAATGGCGGCATAATCCTGCTTGACATATAAAAATAAATTCTATATAATGATATAAAACCTGTTCACTATAGAACAGTTCAAAAGTGGAAGAAGCAAAATGTGAGGTGGTTGTGTATGGATGACCATTTGGAGCTGCTTTTAAATGGCCAGCTGTATAAAAAGTTAAATGAGGTTGTTTATAAACCTGTTACCAATAAGTATGGCCTTAGTATGTTTGATATTAAACTGCTTTTGTTTTTAAAGGAACATGATATGTATGATACTGCAAAAGATATTGTTGAAATCCATTATTTTACAAAATCATATGTATCAAAAGCTATTGAAACACTTATTGTAAAAGGGTACTTGAAAAGGAAACCAGACCAGCACGACAGAAGGTGCATACATCTGGAACTGCAGGAAAAGGCATTTCCTGTAATTGAGTATGTAAAGGTAAAGCAGAAGGAACTTATGGAAATTTTGTTTTATGGCCTTACAGATGGAGAAAAATGTATAATAAGGGGGATTGCAGAGAAGATTAGTAATAATATTGCCGGGGTATTAGAGATGTCCTCAAAGTAAATGGGATTATGTTGGAATACCTGGAAACAGTTTTGGAAAGGAGATATTAATATGCAGGAAGAGATTAAGGTTGATGACTTTGGAAGGTTTATGGAGGATTACACAGGCAAATATATACAGATGTGTATAGATAATAACTCTATTGATGCGAAGCTGTTTGAAGAATACGGGGTGAAGCGTGGTCTTAGGGATAAGAATGGCAAGGGAGTTTTATCAGGGATAACTAATATATCACTTATTAAGGCAACTGATATTGTGGATGGGCATGTTGTCCCATGTGAAGGGCAGCTTTTTTACAGGGGTTATAATATATATGACCTGGTTAATGGTTTCCGTAAGGATGGAAGGTTTGGTTTTGATGAAACAGCACACCTGCTTCTTTTTGGCGAACTTCCTGACAAAATGCAGCTTGATGAGTTCCAGAAAGTGCTCGCTAAAAACAGAAGGCTTCCCACTAATTTTGTAAGGGACGTGATTATGAAAGCCCCAAGTAAGGATGTTATGAATTCTCTTACGAAAAGTGTGCTTACACTTTCTTCTTATGATGATGAGATATCTGATAATTCACTTGAAAATGTTATGAAACAATGTATTATGCTTATCAGTGTATTCCCTATGCTTGCAGTTTATGGCTACCATGCGTACAACCATTATGAACGTGATGAAAGTTTTTATATACACAGGCCTTCTGAAAGGCTTTCGGCAGCAGAAAATATTTTAAGGATGTTAAGGCCTGATAAACAGTATACAGATATTGAAGCAAAGGTGCTTGACCTTGCGCTTGTACTCCATATGGAACATGGTGGCGGGAATAATTCAACATTTACTACAAGGGTAGTAACATCTGCTGGCTCTGATACCTATTCAGTAATAGCAGCTGCATTATCATCATTAAAAGGCCCTAAGCATGGTGGTGCTAATATCAAAGTAGTTGAAATGATGAATGATTTAAAAGAACAAGTATCTGATACAAGTGATGAAGAAGAAGTAAGGGCTTACCTTAGAAAGCTGGTAAGGCGTGAAGCATTTGACAGGCGCGGGCTTATATACGGCATGGGACATGCGGTTTATTCAATTTCAGACCCAAGGGCACTTGCATTTAAGAAGTTTGTGGAGATGCTTGCCAATGAAAAGCACCAGAAAAAGGAATTTGAGCTTTATTCCATGATAGAGCGCATAGCACCTGAAATAATTGGTGAAGAATGTGCAATATATAAAGGGGTAAGTGCCAATGTAGACTTTTACAGCGGCTTTGTCTACAATATGCTCGGGATACCAACAGAGCTCTTTACACCAATATTTGCAATGGCACGTATAGTAGGCTGGAGCGCGCACCGCATAGAAGAGCTTATAAATGTTGATAAAATAATAAGGCCGGCTTACCAGAGCATTATGGTGCCAAAGGTATATGAATCATTAAAAGAACGTTCAACACCAAAGATTGATACAAATTACCTGAAAGAACTCCAGCTGTCCATGAGGGAGGAAAGCTGTTAGGTTCTGCAGTAATGGCATAAGTGGTGCATAAATCCTTACAGGCTGGATTTTATGCACCAGAAGGTGCTAATTCCAGGCTTTGCGTTCATCTGAGATAAAATGTTCTGTAACTTCCGGGATATCATATAATTTTTCATGGAAAAACACTGGAAATACCCTGCATTCTTTAAGTTTTTCCAGTGGTATCCAGTATAAACGTTCCGGCAGGTTATCTTTTGTTTCTAAAAGTATTTTTCTTTCTTCACCATCTTTAAACAGTTTTCTGCCCTGTGGCTTCATAAGATAAAAAAATTCTATAACATGGCACTGCCTGCCCTCTGCCGCATCCCCGTTTTCAAAAAACAGGGATTCATTTACAAATGCAAGCCTTTCTGGCTGGTATGTAAACCCTGGTTCTTCCTTTACTTCCCGGATAACAGCTTCCACAAATGTTTCCCCCAGATGCACGCCGCCGCCAGTTATTTATGGTTATTATATAATAAACTGCTTTTTCTTTTATTTCAAGCTATATTTATGGGAAAAATTACATATAAATTACGTAATTGTTACTTTTTTTACATCTAGTTCATAAAATATTCATAAATTTATGTTACATTTATACTAAAAACCATGTATATTTTTATGAATTTTGTTTAAATTTCTGTTATTTTGCAGCCAGGGATATTATATATAAATGTTGTAAAGGGAATGTTGTTTATGGATAAGTTCAGGAAGCGTCCAGCATGCGCAAAGGTGCATGAAGAGGAAAAGTATAAATTTATTAAAGAACAGATACGTCCGCAGAAAAAAATATATGTAATAAGTTTTACAAGAAGGATGCTGGAAACTGTTATTTCAGCAATTATATTTGGCAGTATTGCGGGCGTTGTTTTCTGGAATGTGAATAACAGGCTTGGAGGTGTTGTTTCTGTGCCAGATAAAGAAATTTCTGCAATGGAATACCAGACACCAGACAATACAGCCATACCAGACACCGGCACCCAGGAAAGTACAGAGAGTGATGATTTAACAATATTAGAGGAGCATAACAGGGCTTCAAAAAGGCTTTCTGCTGTTGGTGACAAGTTTGCAGTTTCCCTTGTAAGTATTATTAACAAGAAAGATAAACCTGTATGGTATAAGGACAGCCAGGCTGGCACAAAGGATATTGTAAGCGGAATGCTTCTAAAAGAAACAGTAAACCGTTACTATATACTTACATCCAGGAATTTAAAGGATACAGGTGTTGTTGATGTTGAATTCCAGGACGGTGAAACAGTAAAGGCAGATTATATTTCATCTGACAGCATTACAGGATTGTCGCTTTTTTGTATTGAGAAAGAGGATGTAAGCCAGGAAAGACGCAATAAAATTGCAATCCCTGAATTTGGAAGTACAGTAAGTGTGCCTGCAGGCTCTAATGTAATAATTACAGGTGCGCCTAATGGCATAATGTATTCTGTAATGACAGGCAATATTATAAAATCAGGTATCCAGATGCCAGTAACAGATAACCAGCTTTCATTATTTTCAACAGATATATTATATACAAGCAGTTCCAGTGGTATAGTCCTTAATACAAAAGGAAGGGTTATAGGTTTTGTAACAGATTTATTTGTAAAGGCAACAGGCCATAATAATATTGGTTTTATCGGCATATCAAGTGTACTTGATATTATAAACAGCATGGTAAAGGGGGAAAATATCCCATATCTTGGCATAGAAGGGTATGACGTGGACAAAAAAACAGCACTGGCACATAGTATAGAAGAAGGGGTTTACCTTACTTCCGTATACTCTGGTTCACCTGCATATTCAGGAGGCATAAGGGTAGCTGATGTTATTACACAGATAGATGGCAAAGATGTTACATCATTATCCATGCTTCACAGCATTTTAAAAAGCCATACCACAGGGGACAAAATAATTGTAACTGTCTCCCGCAGATATGGCAAAAAGAATAATAACAAGAAACTTGCCATTGAATTAGAATAGTTTAATGGCTTACATTATCATCTTTAATTATTTGTACAAGCTTATGCCTGAAAGCTTTTTCTGTAATGTTTTCATCATGGAATATAAGCCTGTTAAAGTCAAAATGTGTATTACTAATTATATCCTTTGTAAAAATATCAGGTACTTTGCCTGTATTTTCTGGCCAGAATATATATATGCAGCCATCCTGGCTGCCCGGGCTTATGCCATTATCTTTGGCAAATTCTTCTGAAATGCAGCGGTCAGCCATATATACATGTGAATAGTTCCCTACAACTTTGGCAAGCCTTGTACCATTTACATAGAATGAATTCATATCATACCCGTCTTTAAAATTATTTCCGGGATAAACAGTATTGTTTATGCCAGTCCTCTGTGTAATCACTATTACCGGGAGCATTCTTTCCGGGTTATTAATAAAGTCCCGTACATCAGCATATTCCACGCTGTTAGTGATAAAATGTGCCATGCAGCTTAAACGCTTTATATCAGCAAGCCCGGTTTTTTTAACAAGTTCGTGCATAAATGACGGCTTGCAGAAAGTTGAACGGTTGGCAGACCCCCTTGGCATGTCACGTGAAGTCATATGGTAAAAATGCAGCCTTCCATCATCCATAAGTGCAACTGATGAATGCACATGCCATAAAGTCCCTGCAGATTTGCAGTCAATATATTGTATTTTCATGCTGTAGGACATCTGCTCTGGAATATATGATATTGTAATGTTATAACCAGGAAGCCTGTTGTGGTATGAGGACAGTTCTTCCGGAATATCTTCAAATACAGGGTTGCACTTAAAACGTGCCCATTTATAAAGTATTGTCACAGCATTATTAAATTCCGATTTAAGCAGGCGTGTTTCTTTATGGAGAAGCGGAAGTTCTATATGGAACAATATATTTGATTCAAGCCTTGCAAAAGCTGGTTTATGGTAAATACGCCCATCAATGGGCATTTCAATGTGCCTGCATGCCTCGGCAATCTCCTGGTCCTGCACGGTATTATCATTAAGAAGCTTTATAATAAGGTTGTAATTAAGGTGCGGATGGTCAAGCTTAAGCAGGCTGCGTATAAGCTTACGGCGTGAACATTTAAAAAACTTTTTGGCAATGCTTTTATTATTATCAAATATTTCCACTATAGCAGGATGCAGGCTTTCAGTATCATCCATTTTAATCCTGAACTTACTTTTGAGCATAAGTTCCCAGTTTCCTGTTTTATAGTGGTTATAGGAAAGTTCTTCAAAAAGTTTTACAAGTGACCAGTCACTTAATTCCAGGTTGGCAAGTATGCAGTTAAGCATACGTGACAGCTCCTCGCTTCCCTTCCAGAACTGGTCATCAGAAAGCAGGCTTTTATAACGCATATCGTGTTCTATTTCATGCCAGCCCTCAAAAAACACAGTGCGGAACTGTATTTCAAATGTGGTATCAATAGGAAGTTCCCAAAGTTCTTTTTTGTATAACTTAAAATATTCAGCAGGATACCTGAATACCCCGTTAATCTTAGTTGCCCTGAATTCATCAGCATTAAATGTATTTCTTGACCATGTGTCAACCATCTGGAATGTACTTTCCATAATATCCCTGCATATGCTTAAATCATCATAATAATATAATACTACACGCAGTCCTATTAAATCCTGCATTTTCTTGGGGTTATCGGGAGAGCCGTAATTGCCGCGCTGTAATTTTGCTGCAGTAGATTCTACAGACTTGACTCTTGAAAAAATACGGAAATACAGCCCGCAGGATTCAAGTATCTCCTGGATAGCATCAGTAATATGGCTGCACAGTTCAGTAAGTTTCTCAAAATCTATCTCACGTTCAACAAGGGCTTCAAGCCCTTCTTTAGTAAAATTATTTAATCCACCCATTATTTCTGCTCCTTTCCATACTTACAAGATGTAGCATTTTATAAAAGTCTGTTACAAACTTATAAAGTTATAATAACACAAAATATGGAATACGTCTATTTTTTTGGGGGTTTAAGCTTTTTTTATTATTGGGCTGGTAATCTTGGAATTACCAGCCCGCTTTAAGTACCATCTTGGAAGCTCAAAAAAATAGTATATTGTTTTTTTAATTGTTTTGTTATATTATAGATGGAAAGTTAATTGGAAGCGGCATGGGGGATTATTATGAAAGAAATAGAATTTGATATCAGGCTTACAGCAGGTGAATTATTTGTATTTACGATGCACCACACCTATTCATCAGCATCAGGCATTGCCGGGCTTGTAATAAGCATTGGCAGCCTTGTTTTATGTGCAGCAAGGTTTAAGTATTTTGACAGTACAACAATAATGGCACTGCTTATAACAGGTTTATTATTTACTGTAATACAGCCTGTTATGCTGTACTGGAAGTCCAGGGTACAGGTTAAAAAGAATGAAAGTATTAATGATGACCTGCATTACAGGATTTCAGAAGAAGGCATAGAGGTTTCACAGGGTGAGCAGCAGGCATTTGTAAAATGGTATGAAGTGCGTAAAAGGAAGATTACTAAAAATGCAATGTATATTTATATGTCACCAATAAGGGCTTTTATTTTTCCAGAAAGCCAGTGTAAAAACAATTTTAATGAGGCTGTAAAACTTGTAAAGGATATGATGGAGAAGTATAAGGATTATGAGCCAGAAGATGACAGCCCGGAAGAAACAGATATCAAAGAAACAGAGGGAAAAGAGGATTAGGCAGTTATGGAGAACCAAGTTATTGAAAGTTTTTGTGAAAAAGATACATTTGAGGCCGGGCGTATGCTTGGGGAGGGCTGCCAGCCTGGAAGCATTGTACTGCTTAATGGCGGTTTAGGCGCTGGAAAGACTGTTTTTACAAAGGGTTTTGGCAAAGGGCTTGGGATAGAAGAAGTTATAAACAGCCCTACGTTTACTATTGTACAGGTTTATGAAACAGGGCGTATCCCTTTATACCATTTTGATGTGTACAGGATTGGCAGTACAGAAGAAATGGAAGAAACAGGATATGAGGACTATTTTTTTGGGAATGGCGTATGCCTTATAGAGTGGGCAGGGCTTATAGAAGAGATAATCCCTGATGGATGTATTAAAGTAAATATTTCTAAGAATCCAGAGAAAGGCTTTGATTACAGGCTTATAGAGGTATGTTAAGTTTTACAGGAACGGAGGTTTAACCAGGCAATGAAAGTATTGGCAATAGACAGTTCAGGAATAGCTGCTTCAGCAGCAGTTGCTGATGGTAATAATGTAATAGCAGAATTTACTGTAAATAACAGGCAGACACATTCACAGACACTTCTTCCTATGGTGGACAAGGTAGTGAAGATGTCAGAAGTCCCGCTTGCAGATATTGACGCAATAGCGGTTGCGGCAGGCCCCGGCTCTTTTACAGGACTGAGGATAGGGTCTGCAACTGCAAAGGGGCTGGGGCTTGCCCTTGGCAAACCCGTTGTGCCTGTGCCATCTCTTGATGGCCTTGCATACAGGGCTGCATGTTACAGTGGCATAATATGCCCGCTTATGGATGCAAGAAGAAACCAGGTATATGCAGCAGCATACCATATAACAGATGGCAGGCTTGTTAATGTTATAGGACAGAAAGCAAGTGATATAAAAGAGATTTTATCTGAACTGGAATCAACTGGTGAAGATGTGCTTTTTCTTGGTGATGGCGCAGATGTGTATAAGGATGTGATTATGGAGAAAACAGAAAGCAGGTTTTCATTTGCACCTGCCCATATATCAAAACAAAGTGCAGCTTCTGTTGCAATGCTTGGGATTATATATTACAATGAAGGCAGGTATGAAAGCGCAGCAGAACACAGGCCTTTTTACCTGCGCAAGCCACAGGCTGAACGTGAACGGGAAGAAAAACTGCACCAGAAAGGCTGTTTATGAAATACCGGGATATGCTTCCAGGGGATGCTGCTGCAATAGCAGATTTTGAAAAAAGGATGTTTGGCACATGTACAGATGCAAGTACATATAAGAAATCCTGCATGAAAGAAGAAAACATTTATATGCTGGCAGAGGATAATGGTGTGGCCATTGCTTATTGTACTATAACAGCATTGTATGAAACGGCTGATTTATGTAATATTGCTGTAAAAGAAGAATACAGGCGCTGCCATATTGCAGAAGGGCTTTTGGGAAAGTGCATATTGCGCTGTAAGGAACAGGGGGTTGCAAGAATCCTGCTTGAAGCCAGGGAGGGCAATGTGCCAGCATTAAGTTTTTATAAAAAAATGGATTTTAAGGAAGCTGGAAGAAGAAAAGGCTATTATAAAGAACCATGCGAAGATGCTGTAATTATGGAAAAGATACTTTAGACGGATATACAAAAGAATTTCTTTTAAGCTCTATGCCAGGCATTTCCACTATACAATTATACATAAAAAATATATCATTAAAAAAGGTGCAGATTATGTATAAACCAAGGAGGAATTGCCATGAATAAAAAAATATTCTGTAATGTGTGTGGAAGACAGCTGGATATGGAAAATGATATACTTTTAGAAGATGCGTTTGAAGCAAGGAAGCAGTGGGGGTATTTTTCAAAAAAAGATGCAACACTCCATTCATTTGTTATATGTGAAGGATGTTATGATGAGATGGTTAAAAAATTTGCAATTCCGCCTGAGATTACTGATGTAACAGAATTATAGTATCCACAGGTGTCTGAAGGGGTAATTTATGTTAGATTTATGTTTGCTTGGAACAAGCGGGATGATGCCGCTGCCAGGACGGTGGCTTACTGCTCTTATGGCAAGGCTTGGGGGCAGCAGCCTGCTGGTTGACTGTGGTGAGGGTACACAGATAGCTATAAAGGAAAAGGGTTGGAGTGTAAACCCGGTTGACACAATATGTTTTACCCATTACCATGGTGACCATATAAGCGGGCTGCCAGGGCTTTTATTGTCAATGGGAAATTCCTGCCGTACAGGGCCTGTTACGCTTATAGGGCCTAAAGGGCTTGAAAAAGTTGTAAGTTCACTGCTGGTAATAGCACCTGGGCTTCCGTTCAGGCTGGAATTTATCGAACTTTCAGAGAAAGAGCAGGATATAAAGATAAATGGTTACAATATAAGGGCATTTAAGGTGAACCACAATGTCCCATGCTATGGATATACAATAAATGTGCCAAGAGGGGGCAAGTTCTACCCAGAGCTTGCAAAGAAGAATAATGTTCCTGTTAAAATCTGGAACCACCTGCAGAAGGGTGGAAGCATTGAATATGAAGGCAGGTGTTATACACCAGACATGGTTATAGGGCCTCCAAGAAAAGGAATAAAAGTTACATATTGTACAGATACAAGACCCGTACAAAGCCTAATTGAAAATGCCAGAAATGCCGATTTATTAATATGTGAAGGTATGTATGGGGAAGAGAGCAAGATGCCAAAAGCTATTGAGAATAAGCATATGACTTTCTGTGAAGCGGCACAGGCTGCTAAAAAGGCACAGGTAAAGGAACTGTGGCTTACCCATTACAGCCCGTCATTATTAAGGCCAGGAGACTATATAAAAGATGTCCAGAAAATATTTCCAAATGTATATGCAGCAAAGGACTGCCGCAGTATTACACTTGGATTTCCAGAAGAAGACTAGCATATAGTTTTTATAATGTATTAATGGCCTGGAAAGAACAGGAGGTATTGCTTATGAGTAAAACAGGCAAAAAGATTTTAACCGCATTTATTTTAATGGTGTGCCTGGCAGCAGGTGCAGTAGCTGTATATTATTATATATCCAGTGCAGACAGTGATAATACAAATGAAAAAACAGAACCAGGCACAGAAGTAGAGAAACTGCTGGATAAAGACCTGGATACAAAATATCCGGAGACACCTGTTGAAGTGCTTAAATTATACTGGCGTTTTAATAAGTGCATGTATAATGAGAAAATGAGTGACAGTGAGTTTGAGGAGCTTTTAAAACAATTACGTAAGCTTTATGATGAAGAATTTCTTGCAATAGAAGAAAATTCATGGGAAAATATGCTTGGCAGTTTCAAAAAAGACAGGGATGAATACATTGAAAATGAAAAGAAGATATCAATATACACAGTCGGGCAGGGGAGTTCTGCCATATCTGGCAAGATTGACGGCAGGGAAACTGTGTCTATTAACTGTAATGCCCTGATTAAGCAGAAAGCAAAACGCATAAACGTGTATGAGGAGTTTATGTGCAGGCGTGATAATGATAATAACTGGAAGATATTAGGCTGGAAAAAGACAGATGCTGGTGATGGCCAGAATGAAGATGCAAAGTAATATTTGGAGGATTTATGTTAGAAGACATGTTAATACTTGGAATTGAAAGCTCTTGTGATGAAACAGCGGCGGCCGTTGTAAAAAATGGCAGGGAAGTTTTATCAAATATTATATCTTCACAGATAGATATCCATACATTGTATGGCGGGGTAGTGCCAGAAATTGCATCACGTAAGCATATTGAACGTATAAATTATGTAATAGAAGAAGCTCTTTGTACTGCAGGTGTTACACTAAAGGATATTGATGCCATAAGTGTAACATACGGGCCAGGGCTTGTAGGTGCATTGCTTGTTGGGGTAAATACAGCAAAAGCTATATCTTATGCTGCCAGAAAACCTCTTGTAGGAGTGCACCATATTGAAGGGCATATTGCAGCAAATTATATTGAACATCCTGGATTAGAGCCGCCATTTTTGTGCCTTGTTGTATCAGGAGGGCATACACATCTTGTACAGGTAGAAGCATATAATGATTTCAGGATAATTGGATACACCCATGATGATGCTGCTGGTGAAGCATTTGATAAGGTTGCAAGGGCTATAGGGCTTGGATACCCGGGAGGCCCGGAGATAGACCGGCTTGCAAAACAGGGAAACCCGTATGCCATTGGATTTCCACGTGCAAAAGTAGACGGGCATGAATTTGATTTTAGTTTTTCAGGGCTTAAATCGGCTGTCCTTAATTACCTGAATGGCTGCAGCATGAAGGGCATGGAAGTTAATACTGCAGATGTTGCCGCTTCTTTCCAGCAGGCTGTAATAGATGTGCTGGCAGAAAGGGCAATGGGCGCTGCTATAAAAACAGGAAGAAACTGTATAGCAGTTGCAGGTGGTGTTGCTGCCAATTCGGCATTAAGGGCAGCAATGGAAGAAAATTGCAGTAAAAACGGGATAAAGCTTTATTACCCGTCACCAGTTTACTGTACTGATAATGCTGCAATGATTGCTGTACAGGGATATTATAATTATCTTGCAGGAAAAAGGGATGGACTGGATTTAAATGCCATTCCGAATTTAGAACTGGGTTTATAAGCGGTAAGCATAGATTACATGTTATCTTTTTATGGGAATGCCAATGGCATTCCTTTTAAAAAATTGAAAAAATTGTTACTATTCAGGCTTTAGGGTATAAAAATAAATAATTTTTGCCAA
>CAJTOK010000051.1 GCA_910577825.1 uncultured Lachnospiraceae bacterium
AAGTATAGCAGGTTTTTTATAATATTTTCAAAAGACTAATTGAAGATAATTTATCAGCGGTGGCTCTGTTTATCCTTGTACATATCCTGATCTGCTTCTTTTATCAGGCGGCCAATATTAATATTCCCACACTGGAAAGCATAACCAATGGCAATCCTGCACTGCACTTTGCTTCCGGCTGGTGTAAGTATTGTTTCCGGGTCTTTTTTCATCTGCCTTACGTACCTTTCCATTTCTTTCTCTTCCACATTTCCTATAAGGAGCATAAATTCATCACCGCCCATACGGAAGCCGGCTCTTTTGCCTGTCTGGTACTTTCTGACAAAATCTGCTGTTTTTTTAATTACTTCATCACCACATTCATGCCCGCAGATATCATTCATCTTCTTAAGGTTGTCTACGTCAAAGTAAATAGCGCCTGCAGACTCCATCATGCTGTATTCCTTTACACATTCGGCAAGATAACGTTTATTATAAAGCTGTGTCATGCTGTCATGCTGGCTGTTCCACATGGCGATTGCAAGGTTATTGGATGAATCCAGGATATCAGACTCCATTTTTTTAACAGAGTTGAATAAATTCTCAATTTCATCACCAGTATGTATTGATAACCTGGATAACGGGGATTCACCACCTTTAAGCCTTTCTGGATTTGCATACCCTGATACTGCTACGGAAAGCTGGTTGACTGGTTTTAAAATAGAGCGGTCAACCATCCAGACAAAGAAAACTGTAAGGACAAGTGTAAGTGCCGAAAGTGCAAGTACAAGCTTTATAAGGTAATGTTCCTGCTTCTTTGCTGCATCTTCTGTTGAAATCCCTACAATAACATAGCCCATCGGTATATTATATGAAGAACGTACTGGACGGTATAAGTCCATCCTGTCTGCATAAGTGATAAACAGCCGTTTGTTTCCTTTAACCAGTTCCTTTTTCTTTCCCAGCTGTTTAGAATCAAATGCAATCTTATCTCCTAAGAAAGCCCCGTTCTCTGTCAGGTCTGTATCAAAGATATAATTGCCCCCTTCTTCATCAAACCATACTACAGATAAATAGATAATATTTTTGTTTGTATTTTTATAATCCAGAAGTTTGTTCCATGTTGCATAGTACGCATTGTCCCTTTGCCCGGTTTCCACATAATCTACAAGGGCATCACCATCAATAATCAGGGCACAGGTTTCTGCTACGGTGCTTGCTGTAGAATAATTTGCCTGTTCTACTGTAGATACAAAGTTATGGTAATTCATTACAATGCTTAATATGTTTAATAAAATAGTAAAACTAATAACCAGCAGTAACATTTTCTTTTTAAGTGATTTTTTCATTCCCTTTACCTAATACTTTCTGTTACCTATATGCTGTGCAGCGTTTTTATAAGTAAAAACAGACTCTTTTACATATTGTACCTTTCCAACCTCCCTGCCTTTCTCCAGGTCTTTTATTACCTTCTCTGCAATCCCTGCAATAAGAGGGTTGCATTCAACAGAAACCATTAGTTTTCCTTCTTCCATCATATGGAACGCTTCCCCGAGTGCATCAAAAGAAATAGTAATAATGCCACCGCCGGCCCCGTATTCTATGCCGGCCTGCTCCATTGCTTTCATTGCACCAAACATCATATTGTCATTCTCTGAAATAACTACATCAATGTCTTTGTACTGCCAGAGAATATGTTCCATTACATCCCTCCCTTCACCTTGTGTAAAATTAGCATTCCGGCTTGCCAGTACATGCCAGTTTTTGTGCTTTGCTATCTCACTTAAAAGCCCTTCTGTCCTTCCAATAGCAGCTGATGCCCCCTCTGTCCCTTCCAGAACCACAATATTAATGTCTTCATCCTTGCGGCCGTTTTCCTCCAGGTAATCCTGCAGCCATTTTGCCGCTTTAACACCTTCTGTCTTAAAATCAGAACCAATCCAGCATTTATATAATGACTGGTCTGCACTTACGCCCCTGTCTGCTATGATAACAGGGATTTCCTTCTGTTTTGCAAATTCCAGTACATCTTCCCAGCCGTCCTCTACAATCGGGTCAATAATAATATAGTCAACATTCTGGTAAATTAAATCATATGCTGCTTTAACCTGGCGTCCTGAATCTGAATTGCCGTCTATATATACCAGTTTATATCCTTTGTCCTCTGTAAAAGTATTTAAGTAATCGTTTGTATTGGCGTCCCGCCAGTCTGATTCTTTTCCAGTCTGGATAAATCCAACTGTAATATACTTTTCATCATATACTGGTGCATCTGCACGGTGAAGCTTTTTGCTCTGGATTTCTTCTTCTTCCCTTCCACAGCCTCCCAGGCAAAGTATTGCCAGAAGCACTGTAAAACACCACGCAAGGTACTTTTTCATAACCTCCTCCTTATAAACATGTCTTGTATTAATTATACTGCATTAATGGCAATTCTTCAAGTTCCTAAATAACTTCCAAACATCTCTTTGGCAACAGGGACTGCATACTGGCTTCCTGTACCTGCACCTTCTACTATTATGCTTATGGCGATTTCTGGTTTTTTAGCAGGTGCATACCCTATAAACCACGCATGTGATGTCCCTTCTGAATCAAATTCTGCTGAGCCTGTTTTGCCTGCCACCTTGTATGGAAGGCTGCTTAATGATGAAGCTGTCCCGTCCTCTACTACAGACATCATAAACTTTCCTATAATATCTGCCACATCTTTATCTATAATATTTCCATTTGAAACCGGGCTATATGATTTGACTACCTGCCCTGCATCATTTTCTGTATGGTCTGTAACATAAGGTACCATCATTTCCCCGCCATTGGCTATTGTAGCTGCTATCATTGCATTTTGCAATGGTGTTATTGTAGTTTTGCCCTGTCCTATTGCTGTCTGCATAATTTCGGCAGTACCTGATTTCTTATCAAGCAAAAACTTGCTCTGGTTATATTCAAATTTAACTGGAAGCTTTTTATTAAACATAAACTTATTACAAAGTTTCCTAAAAGAATTAATGTTTAGTGACATTCCTATATTGGCAAATGACGCATTACATGACATGGCAAGTGAATGGATTAAATCCAGGCCGCCATGTTTTTCTCCTGCATAGCAGTTTATAACATTGCCTTCAAATGAGCCTGAACCCTCACATTTGTATGAATACTTTTTATAAGATGAAGGGTTTTCAAGGATATATTCTATCGCTGTAAGCACTTTAAATGTAGAACCTGGCGGATAAAGCCCCTGCGTTGCCCTGTTTACAAGTGCTGACTGTGAATCCTTGTCTTCAACAAGGCTGTCCCAGTCACTTTCTATAGTTTCCGGGTTATAGCCTGGTTTTGAAACCATTGCAAGTATCTTTCCGGTAGAAGGCTCTATTGCAACAACTGCCCCTTTATGGTTTCCAAGTGCATTATATGCTGCCTGCTGCAGTTTTGCATCCAGTGTTGTATATACATCATCCCCTTTGTTTTTCTCCCCACGGAAAGTATTGGCAAGCTGCTTTAAAGGATTTGAATGTGAGGTTAAAAGCGGATAGCACTGTGAAAGTTCCACACCTGTCATGCTGTTGGCAGTCCTTCCTGCGACATGGCAGAATATATCATTATATGGATATTCCCTTTTCTCATTGCCATCACTATCTGTAACTGTCCTTGCAAGTGTCTTGCCATCAGAAGAATATATACTTCCACGCACAATACGTTCTGCAAGTATATTCCTCCGCTTATTATAAGGGTTATTAATAACTTCACTGCTGTCATTAACCATAAAATATACAAGATAGCCTATCATGCACATAAATACAATTACAACTGAATATGTCACTATTATAATCTGTGCATTGCCGCCTTTAATAAAATCCCTGTTTCTTATACTGCCAGCTATATCCTTACCTGGCCTTTCCTGCCAGCCCTCTTTTTTCTTCCCTCTGTACATCATTTTCCTCCTTGCCGCCATTTAAAACATACATGCCCTGTATTATGCTGAATAAAATTACTGTACTTATAACTGAACTCCCGCCATAGCTTACAAGTGGCAGTGTAACGCCTGTTGATGGTATAAACTTTGTAACGCCGCCTATTGTAAGGAATACCTGGAATATATATTCTATGCTTAAGCCAAGTGCTGCCAGTTTATAGAATTGCCTCTGCATTTTAAGCGATATATTAATAAACATAATAAAACAGCTTATTTCTACAAGAATAATACATATCCCAAAGAAAAACCCAAGTTCTTCACATATTGCTGAAAATATAAAGTCGCTTTCTGAAACAGGGATTACACCTGGCATTCCTTCGCCAAGCCCCATGCCAAACCAGCCGCCTGTGCCTATTGCAAAAAGTGAATGTGCAACCTGGTAGCCCGCTGTATCTATATAACTCCACGGGTCACTCCAGGCTGTTACCCTTGTCTGTACATGTGTAAATAAATTATATGCTGCTACTGCTGCCACTGTGCCAGCTGCAAATCCTGCGCCCAGGTATATTGCATTCCTGCTTGCAACAAATAATATGACAATATATGTTATATAAAATATAAGCGCTGCGCCTAAATCTTTTTCTGCAACAAGTATTAATACATGTATTGCCGCCAATATTGAAACCTTTAAAACATTTTTAAAGCTTGTGGATTTTGCAAGCAGTGCCGCTGCAAAAAATACATATATTATTTTAACAAATTCTGATGGCTGTAAGGCAAATTTGCCTATTACTATCCAGTTCTTAGCTCCATACTTCTCCTTTCCTATTACAAATACAAGCGCAAGCAGTATTATCCCGGTTACTGCATATATAAAACCAAATTTGTCAAAATATGCAAACTTTTCTATCAGATATGGTATAAACAGGCTTATAAAGCATATTGCTGCAGCAAATGCCATCTGTCTTACAGCATATCCCTTTCCAAGCCGCCCAAGCATTATAAACCCTGTTGCCATAAGCATAAGCATATTATTTAACAGGGTTTTTGAAAGCCCTTTATATACATATGAATAAGTCTTGTCCACAAATATAAAAAATACAAGCTGTATAAGGTAGTATGCTATAATTTTTATATCAAGGCTGTTTAAATATAATACAAGCGAACATATAAAATGTATACAGTACATTATATGCTTCTGCCTTTTATACACTTTTTCTTTTCTGTCTGTATTGTTACCTAAAAATACTGTAAAGCAGTGCCATGTATATATAGCAAACAATATTATTATTATATATTTAGAGGCAGCAACCATTATAGTGTGTAGTACCCCTATAATATCCATATCCCCAAATATATCCCTTAGTTTTTTAACTGCTTCTTTTTTGTCCATATTAACCCCCAGATTATAAAACGCCCTTACGGTAATGCCCTGTATGGGTTTGTCCATTGTATCTGCCAGCTAACACCATGCTGGTTTCTTCTGCATCTTCTATTGTAAAATCATACCTGAAACCCCCTGTTCCTGCATTAGTTAAATCTTTTATGCAGGATAAAGCCATTAAAGGGGTTTTCTGGTAAATTGTACTATAACAGTATTTACAATAATTAACTGCTATAAACTCCCTTCCTTTCATATCTTTTAGTATAACCTGCCTGTTTTTTTTATTTGTACTGCAGCCTGCCAGCTGTGACAATGTACACTGTGCGGATACCATAAGCGGTATATGCGTATACAGGACTGCTTCCATAAAATTACCTGCAATCTGCTTTATACAAGGCATTTCCAGTTCAAACGGGACTGTATGCCTTGTAACACCATGTTCACGCCAGAAATTTATTGCAAAGCTGTTCATGGTGTAAAGCCCTGTATCTGTAATAATATTTTCCGGGTTTACCCCGCATATTTTAGTTAAGAAAACATAACTTTCAAGATTTCTTATAAGATAACCGTCCCAGTTATACTGGTAAATGCTTCTGCCTTCTGTATCCCAGTCTTTTTTCCTGAAAATATGCGGCATCACCACATAACACTTCCTCCCTGATGAATGTACCTGGGTTAATGCTTCTTTAATGCTTATATTATCTAAAAGTTCTGTTTTGATATAAACTTCTGAAATATCCTGGCTGCAAAGCACTGCCCCTAGCTGCCCTGCATCCATTACAGATGCTTTATAAACTGGCTGTGGATGTAACTGTATGCCTGTATTATATTTATTTAAATCCCTGCCTTCAAATATATTGCCCGGGCTGCGCCTGTAACTCCCGGTTATCTTGCCTTTAAGCTTTGCAAGCGCTTCACGCCGCATATTTTTAAGCATTGATACGGGAAGGAACAGGCCATCTTCTATTATAATTCCTGTTTCTTTAAATGCAAATTCTGTATTTCCTGTCTGTAAAAGGCTTTTACGTACTGAGGCATCTGTTGCGGGGCTTTTTTCTGCCTTCTGGCATATACCGCCATATACTGTTACATTAACATTGCCTTTTTCTAAATACAGGCTTGCCCTTTCCCCTGCTGCCGCTTTAAAACATGCTGTTACCAGCACTTTTTTATTACTTTCCAGATACTTTCTTTTTATGCTGTCCAGTACAGCAAAGTTCTTAGTTCTGTAAACCATATCCCCCGGATGTATATTACATCCCTTTGAAAACCTTGCTTCTATAATATTTCCGGATTTAACGTCTTTGCTGGTGGTGTATTCATATAATGTATCCATGGCATGGTTCCGGAACTCTACAACATCACCCGCATTTATATCTTTATAAAGTTTATATTCCAGTTCTCCCTTTCCTGTACTAACTACCTTTCCAATACAGACACCTCCATGCTTTGGCCTTCTGGAAGCAAGCATATTTTCTTTCTGGTTTCTTCCATGTGTCCTTCTGTACATATAGCCGTCTGTAAAACCTTCCCTGTTATATACCTCTGCAAGTATTTCATTATCATGCCTGAAATCTTCTTTATGCTTCTTTATATAGCAATTATAACCTTCCCTGCCATAATTTATATAAATATCTGTGTATTTCCTGTAAATTGATGTAACAAGCGCAGTATATGCAGGGCTTTTCATTCTCCCTTCTATCTTAAATGAATCTGCACCTGCTTCTATAAGTTCCCCTATATATGGCAGGGTACACAGTTCTTTCATGCTTAAAATATAACTTTCCTGCTTCTTTCCCTGTAAACCATGCTGGTAAGGCAGGCGGCACGGCTGTGCACACCTCCCCCTGTTGCCGCTTCTTGTGCCAAGAAGGCTGCTAAAAAGGCACTGTCCTGAATAACAGTAACAGAGCGCACCATGTACAAATACCTCAGTTTCAAGCCCTGTATCTTCCTTAATCTGCTTTAATTCTGCGAGTTGCAGCTCCCTTGCTGGTACAACCCTTGTTATGCCATAGTCTTTTAGAAGCCCTGCCCCCTCCCCTGACACCAGTGTCATTTGTGTACTGGCATGGAGTGCAAGCTCCGGAAAATATTTATGGAGCATATATATAACCCCTGCATCCTGTACTATTGCTGCATCAATCCCTGCTTCATAGTATGGACTTATATAATTATAAAGGCTTTCCATAATTTCATCTTCTTTAAGAAGGGTATTAACCGCCATATATAGTTTTACACCATGCAGATGGCAGTAATCAGCTGCATATAAAAGGGTTTCACGGTCCGGGTTATCTGCATATGCCCTTGCCCCGAACATGCCCCCGCCTATATAAACAGCATCACAGCCTGCATTTACCGCAGCATACAGGCTTTCCATTGAACCTGCCGGTGCAAGTATCTCTGGGCCTTTTCTTTTATTTCCCATGGACTACTAACCTCCTGTCTGCTATATAATAAAAGGGCGGCTGCAATATAAAACAGCCTCCCTTACTGTCATTATTTATTCTTATCTGGCGCTGTGCCAAGTTCTGTTTCAAGCCTTATTACATTATGCTCTGCTTTCTTTTTCTCTTCTTCAAGGACTTTTATCTTCTCCTCAAGCGCTTCCATCTGCGCCTGCATTGATATCAGTTCATGTTTCATATCAAATATTTCTTTTCCCATTTCTTCATTTTCAATACGCAGGTCACTAGCCAGGTTCTGGGCTTTATGGTAATCATCAGAAAGGTTTATTGCAAGCATTATATACTTCATATCTGTATCAAGCCTGCTGTAACCTTCCTTCTCTTTAAACAGCGCAAACTTTTCATTAATATGTGCAGCAATTTTCTGTAAATACTCACTGCTTTCATAGCCGCTCATTGTATACTGCTTGCCATTTATAATAACTTCAACATCATTCTTTGTATTCATAACAATCCTCCCTGCCAGGATTTTGCGCCTGTACTTTTGCCCATCCCTATTCTTCTGGTTCTTCTTCAAGCTTTGGCGGCATATTCATCTGCCTTGTATCTTCTTCAGGTGCATTTGAAGCCAGAAGTTCTGCTTTATTCTGCCTTATTGTTTCAAGGTAGTTCCTTAAAGCAGCCTCCAGGGCATTGGAATTATTTACTGCACTCTCATATGCGCTTGCAATAACCTTCTCAGCCATATCAAGCATATCTGTTGTATAATAAATTGCCCCGCTCCCTATCTCTTCTGCCTGTTTTAAGGCATTGGCAACTATTGCATCTGCTTTATCTGCTGCCTGCTGTACCATCTGCTGTGCCTGCTGGTAAGCCTGCTGCATTATGCTGTGTTCTTCAACCATACCCCTGTACTGTTCCCTGGCATCTACAAGTATTTCATTGGCTTTCGCCTCTGCATCCTCAAGAATTGCGTCCCTCTGGCTTAGTATCTTCTGGTACCTTCTTATTTCCTCCGGTACATCACGGCGTAAATCATCCAGTAAATCATATAATTCATTCTTCGGTACTACCACCTTAGTTGTTGATAAATGCTGCATTTTACAACTTTCTACAAATGCGTAAATATCTTCAATCTTCTGCTCAATCCTGCTAACCTGCATATGTACACTCCTATCTGCCGTATAGACATAATTAATCCGGGTAATTGTACTTCTTTTTGAGGAACTGGTAAACAGCCTCTGGAACAAACCCTTCAATATTCCCTTTATACCTTGCCAGTTCCTTTACTGCACTTGAACTTATATATGAATATTCCGGCCTTGTTGCCAGAAATAAGGTATCTGCTTTACAATTAAGTTTATAGTTTGCCTGGGCTAAAGGAAGCTCATATTCAAAATCTGCAGGGGTCCTTATCCCCCTTACTATTGTATCAGCACCTGTCTTCTTAATAAAATCGGCAAGAAGCCCGTCAAATGATAATACTTCTATGCCCTGCATATCCTTTGTAAGCCCCTCTAGCATCTGTACACGCTCTTCTATTGTACATAACGGGCTTTTGCTGCTGTTGGCAAGCACACCTATTACCAGCCTGTCAAATATGGCGGCTGCCCTTTCTATTAAATCCATATGTCCTGTTGTAACCGGGTCAAAGCTTCCCGGGAATACTGCTGCTGCCATAATCATACCCTCAGAAAAATATGCTTGTTTGTCTTGTATTCTTTAACTTTCCAAATGCTGCATGGAAATGCTTCCATATATGATATATCTTCATCTATTGCCGTTTCTATTATTACCAGCGTCCCGCTTTCTACAAGATTTGAACCTAAAAGAAACATTGCTGCTGCTTTCTCAAATCCCCTTCCATATGGCGGGTCCATAAAGATTATGCCAAAAGCTTCCCCCCTGCCAGTAAGTTTCCTTAGTGCATGGAGAACCTCTAAAGGCATCACCTGTGCCCTGTCATTGAACCGTGTCTTTTTAAGGTTCGTATTAATACACGAAAGTGCTTCCTTGTTATTGTCCACAAGCACGGCTTCCTTAGCACCCCTGCTTAATGCTTCTATTGCAATGCTTCCGCTCCCGCTGTATAAATCAAGAAAACGGCTGCCTGGCACATCAGCCTGTATTATATTAAACAAGGTTTCCTTTATCCTGCCAGTTGTTGGCCTTGTATGCCGCCCCTGTGGTGTTACAAGGTTCATGCCCCTTGCTGTCCCTGCTATGATTTTCATGTACACACCGCCTTTTTGGTTATCGTCTTATTGTAACATATCATTCTTTTATGGTCAAATCTGCCTTTGATTTGGAAAATATGCGCTTTATGTTATATCCAGGCAGTTAAAATGGTATAAACGGGCGGCTTTTGGGAGATTTTAGATAATTAATTATAGATGACATCCTGGGCGGTTATTGTCATTAATTGTTCCTTATCGGGCATCCCGGCCTGTACCAGCCTGTTTGCCTGGTTTATTACAATTTTCTCAAACATGTTCCTTATCCCTCTTGCATTTCCAAAATCTTCCCATTCTTCCTCTTTCATGCTGCTAAGCTGTTCTGATACACGTTTTTTAGCACTCTCTTCTATTTTAAGCCCTGCTTCATCTGCCATGACATCCATAATTTCTATAAGTTCTTCTGTACTGTAATCCGGGAAATTTATAAATTTATTAAAACGGGATATAAGCCCTGTATTGCTTTTTAAGAATGTTTTCATTTCTTCTGTATAGCCGGCTACTATTATTACAAGGTTGTCCCTGTGGTCTTCCATAAGCTTTACAAGAGTATCTACCGCTTCAGTGCCAAAATCATTTGGCACATCAGGGTTTACAAGTGAATATGCCTCATCTATAAAAAGCACGCCACCTATTGCCTGTTCGATAATATCATGTACCTTTATTGCGGTCTGCCCTACATACCCTGCTACAAGCCCGGAACGGTCTGTTTCTACCATTTTGCCATCTGAAAGTATGCCAAGTGCTTTATATATCCTGCCTACAAGCCTTGCCACAGTAGTTTTGCCTGTACCCGGGTTTCCGGTAAATACCATATGGTAAGACATGTCCATAACCGGCATATTCATTTTTTCACGTAACTTCCTTATCTTAATAAGGTTAGCAAGTGACTGTATCTCACCTTTAACATCCTTTAAACCCACAAGTGAATTTAATTCATCAAGAAGTACCTTAATCTGCCTTTCCTGTTCTTCCTGCTCTGCCCTTTCCCTTTCTTCAAGCCGTTTCTTGACTGCAAGGAACTTTTCCTTTGCAAGTTTTTCTTCCCTTTCCTTTGCAAGCCGTGCATCCTCTTCTACACGCTTAAAAAAAGCCTCTTTTAAACGCTTCTTCTCTTCCTCTCTCTGTGCAGCCTCTTTCTCCTGCTTTTTCTCCTCTGCCTCTGCTGCCGCCATATTATTTTTATTATTTACCGTTTCTGGTTTTATGGCTTTTGCCTTATTTTTTACAGTATTCCGGGTTCTCTTTGCCTTTTTCTTAACCTGCTTCTTTGCTGGGATATCTGTGGCTTCTGTTCCTTTAATTTCTGTTTTCTGTTCTTTTGCCTTTTTCTTTCTCTCCTGGACCCAGCTTATATCACAATTTATCCCGTCTGGCATCAGTTTTCTTTTAATATATTCCTGCTGCCAGCTTATATTCTGGTCTATAATGAAATTGCTTATTTTGCCATAGTATTTTTGTATAAAATCATTTATCTGTACATCTTTGCCATGGTTAAGATATGCCATACATAATAATATATTCAAAAACGCATCTAGAAAATATAGTGTCATATCCCCTTTATGTTCTTTGTCATACAGCCCGCAAAGCTGCAGAAGCACAGGCGGAAGTTCATAAAAACGCCTGCTGTCATTGTATGCAGTCCTGTTTATCCTGCCGCTCTCCGGTATGCAGAGAGGATTGCTGGCCGTTATTACACGCATAAATTCACGCTGGTTATCCAGAATCTCACCACAATGTACTGCAAGGTTCATAAGGACAGACTGCACATAAATGTCTAAAACCTCAGTGCTTGACTGCTTCATAACCTGTTCTGCCTGTTTCCAGAATCCCTTTTCTTCAAGCATTGTACAATATAAGACAAGTTTATCATAATTAACCCTGCCAAGTTCAAATAACTTCCCATCCGGATAAAGTGTATCTGCCATATACCCTTTCTGCTCCTTCCAAAACAAAATAGCAAACTGTAATTTGTTCTTTAATTCTACTATGATTATTTTTAAAAATCAATGCTGCCCTTTACTTAATTACAAGAAAACAGTACCAGTATAAGACATAATCTGCTCTTTTAACCGGCCATGTTTCTTACACATATCCATTATATCCTGGTCTTTAAAACGCCTGGCGGCTTTACTGGCAGCAGATAGTATATCTGCATCCTGGTATATATCTGCAAGCTTGAAATCAAGCGTCCCGCTCTGGCGTATCCCGAAGAAATCACCTGGGCCGCGCATTTTTAAATCCTGCTCTGCAACGTAAAAGCCATCATTGGAATTTCCAATTACTGAAAGCCTTTCCATTACTTCTTTGGAATCATTGCCTGCCATAAATATACAATATGACTGTGCACTGCCACGTCCTACCCTGCCACGCAGCTGGTGGAGCTGTGCAAGCCCGAAGCGTTCAGAGTTTTCAACCATCATTACAGTTGCTTCTGGCACATTTATGCCTACTTCTATAACTGTAGTAGATACAAGTATATCGGTTTTATGTGATGCAAATTCCTCCATAATGCTGTTTTTCTGTGCAGGCTTCATCTTGCCATGAAGATATGCAATCCTTGTTCCAGGCGGCATTTTAGTACATAACATCTGGTAGTAGTCTGTTACATTTTCTGCTTCCATGTTTTCACTTTCATCTACCATAGGGCATATTATATATACCTGGTGGCCTGCTTCTATTTCTTTCTGCATGAATTTATATGCCTGCGTCCTGTAATTAGTGTTTACAACACAGTTTTTAACAGGCTTCCTGCCTTCTGGCATTGTATCTATTACTGATATATCAAGTTCACCATATAATATTATTGCCAGTGTCCTTGGTATA
Source organism: uncultured Lachnospiraceae bacterium (assembly GCA_910577825.1). Lineage (GTDB taxonomy): Bacteria > Bacillota > Clostridia > Lachnospirales > Lachnospiraceae > Butyribacter. The sequence goes on from CAJTOK010000051.1 coordinate 12,742, forward strand.
GGCGTTGCACTCATAACCAGCATATGAGGGCTGTTTCCCTTTGAATAAAGTGCTTCCCTCTGTTTTACGCCAAACCTGTGCTGTTCATCAGTTACTACAAGCCCAAGGTTTTCAAATTCCACCTTTTCCTGTACAAGTGCATGTGTGCCGATTACAATATCAATTTCATGTCCTGCTATCTGCGCCTGTACCTTCTTTTTCTGTGCAGCAGTTAATGAACCTGTAAGCAGTCCTGTTTTTATGCCAAATGGTTCTAACATCCCTGTAAATGTTTCATAATGCTGCATGGCAAGCACTTCTGTAGGTGCCATAATTGCCCCCTGGAAGCCATTTTCTGCTGCCATAAGAAGTGAAAGCAGTGCAATTATTGTTTTGCCAGAACCAACATCACCCTGCACAAGCCTGTTCATAACCTTTCCAGACTGCAAATCCCCCTGTATCTCCTGCCACACTGCCTGCTGTGCCTTTGTAAGTTTATATGGAAGCGAGTTTACAAGCTGCCCTGGCAGTGTATTTTGATACATTATATACTGTGATTCCATTTTATGCTTTGTCTTCCTAAGCTGCCCAAGTGCCAGCGCAAAAAGGAAAAACTCATCAAACACAAGCCTGCGCCTTGCCTGTATGCACTCTTCTTTATCTGCCGGGAAATGTATTGCATAAATTGCCTTTTTCCATAATACAAGGTTATTCTCTTTCCTTATATCTGCTGGCAGAAAATCCCCGTTTAAATCCGTTTCTTCCAATGCCCTTTTTACCGCCCTTGCAACAGCATTGCATGTAAGCCCCGCTGTAAGGCCGTACACTGGCTGTAATGTGCCTGTAAGGTTTGCATATTCCTGCCTTTCAAGAAGTTTTGCCTGGTGCATCTCCAGAAAACCGTTCCTGTTCATAATCCTGCCACGCAGTATATAATGTGTGCCCATATGGAGCATTTTTGCCATAAACGGCATATTAAACCATACTGCTGCTATACTGCCGCTTGCATCTTTAAATACTGCCCTGGTTACTTTAAGGTTTCCTGATACTGTAACCTTAGGGGAATATTTAAGGACTGCCTCTATTATTACCGTCCTGCCCTCCTGTACAGAAGATACAGGTTCTATGCTTCCAAAAATATCATATCCCCGCGGATAAAAGCAAAGAAGCTCCTTTACTGTATAAATCCCCAGTTTATTAAAGAGCTTCTCAGTTTTTCCGCCAATACCCTTAATATTCCTTATGCTGCTGTTTAATTCCACTTCTGTTAATATCCCGCCTTTCAAAGCTTATATCAAATTAACGTAAAAGAATAAAAAGGCCAGGCTTTATCCTTTTACTCTACAGATATAAAGTAAGAATACACTGGCTGTCCGCCATACTGTACTTCTACATCTACCCCGTTGTATATTTCTGTTATCTTATCTGCAATACCTTCTGCTTCTTCTTCTGTCGCATCTGCACCATAATAAAGGCTTACAAGTTCCGATTCATCATCAACAAGTCCCTCTACAAGTTTTATGGCAGCTTCATTTACGCTTTTCTCCACAGAAACAATAGTCTTGTCTGTAAGCCCCATAAAATCTCCCTTTTTAATATCCCTGCCATCCATATTTGTATCACGCACAGCATATGTTACCTGGCCTGATTTAATATTCAGCATTTCTTTGGACATATTTTTCTCATTATCACTTACAGGGCTTCCTTCTGAATAATTTATAAGTGCTGCAATCCCCTGTGGTATATTCTTTGAAGGGATTACAATAATATTTTTATCCTTTGCCAGCTCCTTTGCCTGGTTTGCAGCAAGTATTATATTGCCATTGTTAGGAAGTATAAATATATTATCTGCATTTACATTATCTATTGCTTCTAATATATCATCAGTGCTCGGGTTCATTGTCTGCCCGCCCTCAATTATATAATCTGCCTTTAAATCCCTGAATATATCTGAAAGCCCGTCACCAGCAGATACTACTATAAACCCTGTTTCCTTGCGTGGTTCTTCTTTTTTATTTTCTTTCTGCGTATTTTTCTGCTGTGCTGCAATCCTTGTGGCATCACGTATAACCTTTTCATGGTGCTCTTCACGCATATTGTCAATTTTCATGCTTGTAAGCTGGCCGAATGAAAGTGCTTTCTGTATTGCAAGCCCCGGGTCGTTTGTATGGACATGCACCTTTACTATTTCATCATCTGCAACTACAACAACACAGTCGCCAATTCCCTGCAGATATTCTTTAAGCTGTGTCTCTGCCGCCTCCTGGTTGCGTTCAAGCATTATTATAAATTCCGTGCAGTAGCCATATTTTATATCTGTTTCTGCTTCTGCGGGCACGCTTGTCTTGATTAACCTGGAAGTACCGTTGCTTATAATTGTAAAATCAGAAACTTTCCCTTTTAACGCATCTATTGCCCCGCGCAGGAAAGTCATAAGCCCTTCACCGCCAGAATCCACCACGCCTGCCTGTTTAAGCACAGGAAGCAGTTCAGGGGTCTTTGCAAGTGCTTCTTCCATGCTTTCTGCTACAGCATCACAAAATTCAATTACATCATCTATATCATCATTAATTATTATATCCAGTGCCCTGTCAGCCCCTGCACGTGCCACTGTAAGGATTGTGCCTTCCTTTGGCTTCATAACAGCCTTATATGCTGTATCAGCAGCATGTTGTACAGCATTGGCAAGGATATTTACATCAAGTACAGTATTTCCCTTTATCCCTTTAACAAAGCCACGGAAAATCTGTGACATAATTACACCTGAATTTCCCCTTGCACCTCTTAGCGAGCCGCTTGAAATTGCCTTGCCAAGCTGGTTAATATCAGGATTCTCAAGGCTTCCTGCTTCCTTTGCAGCAGCCATTATAGTCATAGTCATATTAGTGCCTGTATCACCGTCTGGCACTGGAAAAACATTTAATTCATTTATATAATCCTTCTTTGCATCTAATGCTTTGGCGCCTGATAAAAACATCTTCTGCAGCATTGCTGCATCTATTGATTTTAAAGCCACTTTTCCATTCCTCCTTGTATTAAGGTATACTTACCTGCTTAATCTTCATCCATAATCCTGACGCCTTCAACTACTACATTGATTGCTTCTATCTCTAAACCTGTAAATTCTTCTATTTTATATCTTACATTCTCCAGTACATTCTGTGACACTGCACGTATGCTTACACCATATGCAACAATGACATGGAGTTCTATTTTTAATTTATTATTTACTATATATACATTTACACCCCTGCCAGCATTTTCCTTTTTCAAAAGCCTTGCGACCCCGTCTTTTACATTTAAAGACGCCATGCCGGCTATCCCTATACATTCCATGGTAGCAGCGCCTGCGTATTTGGCCAGCACATCACGGTCTATTACAATATTTCCCATATTGGTACTCATTTTCCCTTTCATAAGACATCCTCCATTCACCTTAAATTATATCCAGGTTCATTTTTCTAATCCTGCATCATATAATATAGTATAACTTATTGCTTCCTTCAAAGCAAGAACAATAATATGGTGGTAATTATGCGCAGAATGGCCGGTTTTATCCTCTTCTGGATAGCTATAGGGATGACAATAATGCTTTTTCTTGATAATGGCATTGTTGCAATTATTATAATACTTTTATGCCTTATACTTGGATATAACCTTTTTTGCAGTTAAATATATATCCTGTAAAAACAATAAAAGGGCAAAGCCAGGCTTTGCCCTATGCAAAAAGAACCGGTAAACACCGGCTCTCCTGTATATCTACTGGATGCGCTTACGCACGCTCTACAGCTCCAGAACGTAAACATCCTGTACATACTGGCATTTTCTTTGTTCCGCCATTAACCTTAACCCTTACGGATTTGATGTTTGGTTTCCACATCTTATTACTTCTTCTATGTGAATGGCTCACTTTATTACCAAAGTGGACACTTTTCCCACAAACTGAACATTTCGCCATCGTAAGCACCTCCTTAATTTTAATACATTATTTCTGTTTCATTTGCACAACACGACTATTCTAACAAATAATTGGTATAATTGCAAGAAAATTTTTAATTTAGCAGGATAATTTTTTTGAAAATATTCCTGCATTTCTTTACAAAATAATGGGCTGGCAATTCCAATGTCTTCCACAGACAGCACGCTTCCGCTTGAATAAACCACGCAACGGCGCATAAAGCCCTTATGCTTCAAAGAAAAAACATCTTTGAAGCATTTAATACAGTGCTTAAACGCCGGCGGGTTTAAACAGCTGTCTTTAGGAAGCACATTGGAATTTGCCAGCTAAGCTGTTCTTTGGCAGTTAAAGGTCTTTAATGCTAAATGGCATATCTGCTGGCATTTAGCCTAAGCTATTTTGTAATTGTGAAAAAAGCAGAATAGCAGACCTGTTCAGACAATATTCTTATAAAATGACATTTGGAACAATTTTTTCAAATGGCTCTATGTCAGATATAGGGGAAGAACTTATAAACATTTATACATATGATGAAAATAATAAACCCGGTAAATACAATATCTATAGCAAGTTCTGATGATATTTCTGTTAATGGGAAAAATTATATGATAAAAAAATCATCTTCATTAATAAATGAATTGATAGAAATAATACATAAATAAATTAGCAAGCTGCAATGTCCCAGGGTGGAAGGCATTATTTCATGGCAGGGGCAATACAGCACCGCCGGTACTTGAATCTGGTTTTTGCAGATTCTATGTACCGCTGCGTGGGCTGTTTTAGTGGGAACGTGCCCCAGAATGAAAAATGCCTTGCCCCTGGGATACAGAAACCTTGCACCACACCTGGCTCATCTAATATTAATTCCAGAGAAATCTATCTCAAAATCTTCATAAATCCCTGCTTTAACTTTATTTAATCTGGTGTATCCTGCCAGGTGCTGCCATCATATATAATCCACCATCAATTAATTCTGCCCTGCTGCCGTTCAGGCAGTACATATATATCTTCTATTGTATAATAATCTGAATTTCTTACTGCATCCATTCCATATTCCCACTCTCAAGATATTTTGCAATTCCATCTTCATCATTGCTGCCAATTACAAGGTCTGCTTTTTCTTTAACTTCATTTATTGCATTTACCATAGCAATACCTTTGCCACATAATTTAAGCATTTCTATATCTGTATACTTTACCAGCGCACCACCGCTTGTAATCAATATACCAGGCTGTAATTTTCCTGTAAAAGATAAAGCATTCTGTCCGCTTCTTGATGTAGACACACCAATTAATATGCCTTTTTCCCTGCATACATGCAATGCCCTTAAAGTCCTTTCTGAAATGGTTTTATCACTCCTTAGCAGAGTCCTGTCTAAATCAAATAAAAGTAATTTGCAGTTTTCCATTATAGCCTCTTGCCTTCTATATTAATATGGAAAGGGTTTCCCCTTTCCTGTCCATTTTATACTTTCATTTATCTCTATTATAGCTAATAATATAAATACTATGAAATTTCCTTTAATGATGTAACAATTTCATGTACTGGATAATGTTTTATATTCCCTGTAACCAATTTTGCCTTGCACGCCTTTGCCAAGTCAAAAAATGCCCTGTCCCCTTCATCTGGAACTGGTTCTGTTGATTGGTTTGGTTCTATCCAGATTGCATTTTTAACAAACCAGTTTAAAATAAAAGATACTATTTCTTCATCAAATCCAAACTTTTCTCTATGAAGAACATCTTTATATTCTTTATAAATATTCTCACTAATCAAAACATTATGTTTCCCATCCAAAACTTCCGAAAAATTGGAAAGCACTTTCTGCTGGAGATAATAATGCAGAAACAATAATATTTGTATCTATTACAACAAGCATCATACACTCCCGTTTCTATACTTCTCTATCTCCATGTCAATCTCTTCCATTGTCATAGGGTTTTCTTTCACATATTTATTCCTTGCTTTCCTTAATACATCTGATGGTTTTTCAGCCAGCCTGTTAATCAAAGTTACCACCATATTATAATCTTCTGTGGAGAGTGTTTCCATTTTAGCTGTTATATCCCGTGAAACCATGCAATACCCCCCCCCTTTTTTTGCATATCTGGCAATTATTATGATTCTTCTTCCTCTTCGTATTCTTCTTCGTCATAGTCTTCATCATAATCATCATAGCCGTATTCTTCTGTATCCTGGTTATTTTTCTTCTTGCCAAATTTATCTATAAGTTCTGGAACCATATCAAGTATTTTTGTAATGCCATCCTGGTTCTTTACATTGACAAGTTTTGATTCCCCGTCTTTTATTACAAGTATTGCGCTAGGCTGTACTTTGCCGCCCATCCCGCCACCGGCGTTTTCTTTTTTGCCTGGTTCTGTAAATGCACCTGCCCCCACGCCAAAGCTTACATCGACAAGTGGAAGTATTATTGTGCCATCATCAAATTTTACTGCATCACCTACTACTGTCTTTGTTGTAAGAAAACCATCCATGCCTTTGAATAAGGACTGGACTGTTGAACTAAAATCACCCATTTAAAATTCCTCCTTAATTTTTTTTGCTTCTTTATAAAAGCTTTTCCATTCATTGCTTAAAATTATTTTCAAAAAGGCAGCTAACAAAGTAACAGCCCGTATATGTCCCAGAACTTTAATTCTCCCACGCAGGATTTTATTTTCAAAATCAGGTGTTATGTTAAAGAATGTACCTGACATAGCCATATATACAGCAGCTGCCCCAATAATCTGGCCTGTCTGGCACGGGTCGCCAGTACCAATTAAAATATCAGTTTCTATTTTGCGTGGTCTTAGCTTTTTTAATAAATAAAAAAATTTGTCTTTTGCAAGTGCAAATATGTTTTTTGTTATTTCAGAACAGATAAATTCTTTTATTTTTGTTATTTTACCTGTGCTTTTGTGTACTGCTTCTGGTATTTTATAAAGTTTTTCTTTAAATTTTTTTATCTTTACTGGTATTAATTTTATTTTTTGCCAGAAGGCTTTGACAGCAGGGATAACAATACGGCTGGCCCTTTTATCCTTATCTGCTCTATTGTGCTGGCTATTCTGTACAGTTTTTTTATCTTCTTTATTCCTGATTTCCACTTCTGCATTTTTCTGCGGCGTTTTGTCTTTCCCCGCATCCGTTTTATTTTCCTTGACAGGCGTTTTATTTTTGTTGCCAGGGAGGTTTTTTTCTTTCTTCTTTTCATAACTTTCCTCTTTGCTTTTATTATTAATTGTTTCTTCCGCTGCTTCTAAATCATAACTTTCTTTTTTCTTAAAGAATCTTGCTAAAAATCCTGCCAGTTTCTTATAATCTGCCCCAAATATCTTTAGTTTATAACTGTTTTTGCCATCATTATAGCAAAATGAAAAAACTACTGTCCCAAGCAGCCATGATACTTTGCCTTCTGCTTTAATGGCATCATACTTTTCTGCATATATACTGTATTTTAACGGTGTAAAAAGTATAAGGCATAAAACCAGCAGAAGAATTAACAGAACTGCAAGAAGCAGGAATAAAGCTGCTTTTAAAATTGTTAATAAAATCTTTGCTATTAAAGCTGCCGCCATATCCTGCCTCCCTTCCTGGTTATGCAAAAAATTCTTTAACCAGTCCTGGGGATATATCCCCATACTTTTTATAAATATCATGTGCTATATCTGCCACAAGCTGCATTGCGCTATCCCTGCCGGCTGCCAGCCCTACTATTTCAACACCTGTAACAGCATGGTATTTAAACCATGTTTCCCTTGAAGGATAAATATCCAGTATATTGGCACTATTGGCAGGAAATGTAATACAAAAGCACTGCCTGAAAGATTTCTTCCTGCCAGCAAGCCTTTTATATCTGGCAGGCCTTTTTCTTACTTTTTCATCCATATACATCTTTTTATTCCAGACAAACATGCTTTTTACCCTTTCTTAATTACAAAATAAAAAACTACTCCTCATCATCCTCTATCTGCTGGAACATACTGTATTCTTCTATTTCATCCATAATAATTTTCTTTGAAGCATATTTTTCGGCTTCATCATCACATTGCAAAAGTGATACAGATATATAATCAGCAACTTCCTGTGGTGTATTAAAGAATACTGGTATTTTCTCAAGTGTATTTGCCATTATGGCTCTTCTTAATATACGGCTGCTGCCTTTAAACAGCTCTTTTACTTCACTTATAAGATTTCCTGCCACGGAATCTGCTATTTGCTGTGTAACCTCTGCAGAATCTTTGCCATCTTCCATGCCAATGCCAAGTTCTGCAAATGTGCTGTTTGAATTAAGAAGTGAAAGCCTTAAAAGCAAGTCAAAGTCTTGTGCCAGCCCGAGGCTTTCTATAGCTTCGCTGTGTACTTCTGTAATCTGTCCAAGTGCAGCTTCTGACATATCAAGTATTTCACTTATGGTTTCCTGCTTGCCTGTAAGTTCGTCAAGCAGTTCTGACAGCCATGAAAACTTGTCCTCTTTAAGTACAGGCGGTTCTTCTGCAAGTTCCCATATATCAGTTTCCTTATCAGTAAAAAGCTCATTTATGCCCTTTATAATGGCAGCTGCCACACCAAGCGTTTTATCCTGTACCCTGTCTGCTTCCTCTGTATATGCTGCAGCTGCAGCTACTGTATATGCAAGATTGGTTATTTCCCCAAATAATATATATAAATCCGACAGTTTAAGAAGTTCATAGGTACTTTCTTCTTCTATATCATTATAAACTTTATACTGCTTTCTGTCTATATTTTCAAAGTCTGCTTCTTTAAGTCTGCCAAGGTTCTTTTTAAACTCTGTAAAATATATATCCATATTTTCATCTTTATACAGCATTGCATTGGTACGGAACATATATTCAAATCCCTCAAGTGAGCTTAAATCATTACCTTTATAAATAGAAACACTTTCCCTTATAATATCAAAATATTTGCTTCTTAACATCCTCATTGGAAGCTGTCCTGTTACAAAACGTACTTTTTCATTAATTGCAGCATTATCTTTTGAACTGAATATAAACTGTACAACATCTTCTGTAAACTGGATATCGTCCGGCACTTCTTCTTCTTTTTCTGCAAAACGGTATTCAATGCGGTTTAAAATATACTCATATACAGAAAAACAGTCAATATATGCTGAAACCACCTGCATCCTTCCAGTAATTTCTTTCCTGAGTGCAAGCAGTTCTTCTGCAAGCCCCTTACATTCTTCCCTTCCAGGCATTCCATTGAAAAACCTGCCTATAATGCTGTTAATGTCTTTAAGAATCTTTTCTTCATCACCGCTTAACGGGCCTGCTTCCTCTGATATATTCTCAAAAAACATAAAATATTCCAGTGCAAGTTTAAAACAGGCATGGCTGCCATAATAATTCCTGCTCTGTTTTACATATTCTGGAAGAAGTTCTTCTACATTACGGTTCCTGTTTAACTCCCGTATACATTTTGTTATTGATATATTCATAAAAATCCCCCTCTTAAATTTATCACCAGGTATGGAGAAGCACCCAGCTTTCAAACCATTTAAGCCACCTCACTGCAAACTCCTTGCTTATTCCTTTTCCTGCAAGCACAGGATAGAAAAGTATAAACAGCCCTATGGCAAGCGCCGCATAGACATATACCGCTTTCTTCATCTGTGGGTGTTTCTTTACAATCCTGTAAAAACTATATCCAAGCATAACTGTTATAAATGGCACACTTGGGAAATAGTGGTATATAAATACTGTCCTTTTTACAAAGAACCATGGTACATACTGTGATAAATACCCTATTGACAGGAAAGCGGCTTTTGTATCCCTTTCTTTATAAACCAGGTAAAGCATATAGGCAAATGCTGGTATTCCTGCCCACCACACAAGCGGGTTGCCAAATGCACTTATGCCTTCCCTTATTGTTTCGGAAACAGTCCCGTCATAATACCACATAGGGCGGTACATTATTGGCCACTGGTACCATTTTGATGAATAATCGTGCCCGTCTGTAAGCTGTGAGTGGTAATTAAACATTGTCTTCTGTGCTTCTATTACCTTTTCAAGAAAACCTCTGTCTGTACCATCATTAAATGGTATATATGACAATAAATATATTACCACAGGTACTGCTATAAAGAAAATACAACAGAAGCCAATGGTTTTTAAAAATTTCTTATGGAAGTTCTCCACAATGTACCTGTGCTCTATGCCTTCTGTGCTTCCTTTTGGGTAATTGCAGGCATATATATATTCCCTGAACCTCTGTGCCATTACTGCAAAAAATATTATGCAGAGCCCTGCGGATGAATAAATGCCTGTCCATTTGCTTGCCCAGCCAAGCCCCATAGTTATGCCGCAAAGCCCTAGTGGTATAAACATTTTTTTCAGGTCTGTATCATAAAAACTGTATCTTGTATAGCAGTACATAAAATAATATGAAAGTATTATAAATAATGTAACAAATACGTCAATAGTAGCTATACGTGTCTGTACAAAGTGCATAAAATCAAATGTAAACAGAAGTGTTGTAACTATTGAAATCCATGTTTCTTTAAAAATCTTCTTAGACAGGTTATATATGGCAGGAACCATAAGCACACCAAACAATGTGCCTGCAAACCTCCAGCCAAACGGGTTCATGCCAAATATAAGCACACCACACGCTATAAAAATCTTGCCAAGGGGCGGGTGTGTATTCTCATAACAGTACAGCCCCTGTATCATTTCATATGCTGTCCTTGCATGGTAAATCTCATCAAAATAAGTACTGTTTAAATTGCTTTTCCTTCCTTCAAACATGTCCTGTTCATCAAAAAGCACAGGATATTCTTCGTAATTAACTGGCAATAACTGGTTTCCGTTACTGTCTGTAAATACAAGTTCATGTATGCTGTCCTCCCAGTTATCTGCTGCTATTGAAATCTTTATATATCTTGCATTTATCCCAAGTTCTTTCTGGTTCCATGCAAATACAGAGCCTGCATCCCACTCTGAACCTTCACCGCATAGTGTTGTCCAGTTATTGCCATCAGCTGAATATTCCACATAATACTTTGGGTCATTTTTATAACCAAGGAAATCCCACATATCTGCTATAGCTGTTTCCTGTCCCATATCAAGGAATATTTCCCCGTCCTTAACAACAGAATAGCCGGTTTCTGGTGCTTCCATATGCCCAAGCCGCATAAATGCTATAACTGCATATACTGCCATAATAATAAACATGGCAATATAATCTGTTTTTTCCATTCTGGCATTTACATATGAAGCATGTACCGGGTTTTTATTACCTTTTGGCTTTTCTTTTTTTGCGCTTCCTGCCCTTGCCTGCGCAACAATCTCTTTCTGTTCATTTTCCTCTGGCGTATAATTCCAGTAATATTTGCCTGTAACATAAAACATATATGCCACAGTAATTAACATTCCTGCCGAAATCCATATAGTTGCCGGTTCAAGCCGGTTAAAATTGCCTGGGTCATAAAAGAATAGTACATGTACAATATTATAAAATGCCATTGCAGACAAGATAGTATAAAGTATATATATCTCCTTGCGCTGCCTTACACTGTAGCACATTATTAACAGAAGCATTGCCGGGAAAATATATCTTTCGTGCATACGCACTGAAAACATAAATACACATGTAACAACAAAAGCCCCGATAAAATAATACTTTGAAGAATTTTTCTTACAGCGCAGGCTTATAATTATTGAAACTATAACTGTAAGTATAATTGCAGCCATGCCCCATGTCTTATACGTAAGACCTATAAGATAACCATCCTGCCCTGCCCAGTTAAGCCCCATAAGTGCCCAGATATTATAGGCATTAACCGAAGCGTATTCATACGAGCCAAGTGTTTCTGTATATTGTGAAAGCGCATCACTAAAGCCATAGGGCATCATTAAAAGCCCGGTTAAAAATATTGCGGCAATGCCAAAGCCCAGGTTTTTGAAAAACTTGTTCCAGTTAAAATCTTCCAGAAATACGTGGTCTATTATCCCGCATATAAGTACGGGTGTAAAGATAAGCGTCTGTGGTTTAATTAATATTCCTATTGCAAATACAAAATAAGATGGTATAAGCTTATTTTGTGTTACAAGATAACACATAAGCGCTACACATAATGTAAATACAGCATCAGTCTGTCCCCATACTGCACTATCTAAAATAACAGCAGGGCAAAACAAATACACTGCCGAAAGAAGCGCTGCGCCAGTTTCCTTCAGGCGTTTTGAAGCAATATGGTATATAAGCCATCCGGAAGCCATATCAGCAATAATTGCAGGGAGCTTAACCATAAGTGTGCTAACAGGGGAATCCCATGCAATGCCAAAGATTGAACGTATTGCACCTATAACATATAAAATATACATATATCCAGGCGGGTAATCTGTAAAGCTTTCAGACTTGTAAAATGCCCCGAAACCATCATTAAATACCATGTCACTCCATGATATAAAGCAGTTAATATCTGTTTCATACCCCCTGTGTACCACAGCTATTACAAGCCTTGCCAGAAGTGCTGCTGCAAAGATAACCATAAAAACAGAAAAGCCAATGCTTTTGTCCTTATCCTGCACTGTACCAGCACTTTCCCTGCTGCCAGGTGCCTTGCCTGCCTGCCTTAAATACCCGCACATCGGTTTATAACAGGCATACATGCCTATAATCCCTAAAATAACAATAAAACTCATATTTAACATGCCACAAAATTCTCCAATCTATATATCTACATAAACTTCTTTACATGCTGGTGCGTGAAAAGATGGTCTGAACAGTATTCAAAATTCCCTTCACATTTGGAACAGAACCTGAAATCAAGGTTTTCATTGTCAAATTCTGTCCTCCCGCATACAGCACAGCGGTGTCTTGGCATACCTGTATTCTGCTGTGTCTTTTTGCGGAAATCCCTTCTTCTGTGTATATCCTTTGGTGATATACGTTTGTAATTGCGTGTTGAGAAGAAAAATACCAGGAAGTTGGCAAGTGCAACTACTATTGCCACAGCACTGCTTATATATAGTGCAGCATACTCACTTGGATAGCCAAAAACTAAAGCCTGTATTCCCCGGGCAAGGTTGCTTGCCACCTGGTAAATCATATAAATACCGTCAAGTATTGCAAGCCATTTAACTTTTACAGGTATTACAAAATAAAGCAAAAACTGCATGTCCCCGTTTATTACCGCAAATGCAAAAAACATTGACCAGTATATATACTGGAAACCTGAATAATAAACTTCCAGGTGCATTGGTGAAAGGTATAAAATCAATGCTGCCAGAATATTTAATATATATCCGAAGAAGAAATACAGGTTAAACCTGAAAGTCCCCCATGCCTGCTCCAGTGACCTTCCAAAAAGGAAGAATAAATGTACCTGTATAGCAAAAAACAGTATGCTTAACAACATCCCAAGACCTCTTGAAAAACCATACGGCTCAATAAGGAAAGTAAAAAGCCGCCATACCTGCCCATGGAAGACTGCCCTCATGTCAAGGCACAGATATGAATAATAAATGCCAGGGTTTAACATTCCAATAGCAGCACCTGCACAATAAAGGACAATAACATACTTTATCAAATCAGGTATAGCATACTTTCCAAACTTTCTTTCCAGCTTATTTATAAACTTGTCCATAAAACTCTCCATTCCTGCGCAAAACTTTAAAATTATAATAAAAGGCATGACATGCGCATTCTTATGCCCTTACTTCTCCAGATGGCATACTGGCATAAAAAACCAGTATGCCATAATTATAGTAATAGCAATAATCTTTGTCAAACCTAATCTGCACTGTTTTCTAAAATAAAATATGCAACACCTGGCAGCATATACATTTTATCAGGCTGGTTCTTTTCCCAGAACATATCAAGAGTGCCTTCGGAACGGTCTAAAATATCCTGCAGTGTGTCACCAGCCTGTGCAACATACTTTACCCACATGCTTTCCTGCTTTGTACTGCCATTCCATGCCATATTGCCCATAGGGTACATGCCATTCATGGAATTGTCCTGGATTCCGTTTACTGCCACCTGCCCAGGGCTTCCCCCTGCAGGCATATCCATATTTATCCTCATGCCCGTATCCCTGCCGCTGCCATTACCGTTGCCATCGCCATCATCATCGTCATCATCATCGTCGTCATCATCCTTGTCATCGTCCTTATCGTCATCATCATCGTCATCATCCTTGCAATGCCCTGGCATAACTGCCATTCCGCCACAGCCCATGCCGCTGCCATTACCCTGCTGCCCTGGTTTTTTAACCGGAATACAGATTGTATCACCAATCTGGAGATTATAGACATCAATATATGGATTGGCACGTAATATAATAGCAAGGGGTACATTATACTGCCTGCTTAAACTGTAAAGGGTTTCCCCCTGTTTAACTGTATGTGTTATACCGTTACAATACTCATAATTCATAATTCTACCTCACTTCATTAAATAAAATGCAGTCCGTATTACAATATATTCACACTGTGCCAAATAGTGCATTTGTGCGCTGCCATATATACCAGAACTTTTCATCTTGCATTAAATAAAACTTTGTCATATAATAAGGCAATATGAAGTTTTGTGACTAAACCTGTTACAATTTGCGGATGCCATAAATCCATACAGACTATATAAATACAAGCATCCCTAGAAAGAGGTATACTGTCAGCTACCCATCCCCTAAAGGGAATGGGCTTGTAAGGTAAGCCCATAGCTGACTAGCCTAAGCTTTAAATAGCTACGTTATGTAAGAATACATAGTTACCTGTGGATATAATGCCAAGTCTGCAGCTCTAAGAACAGTGGTTAAACAGTTCTATATGGGCAGGAACAGTGCTGCTGTTAAAAACCTTACAATAACATTGGCGATGGCATATAACAGAATTTATTCTGGATTACTTAAAAAGTGAGGTATTATTATGGTTTATGTATTAAACAAAAATGGTATTCCGCTTATGCCAACTAAGCGTCATGGCAAAGTGAGAAGAATGTTAAAAAATGGACAGGCAAAAGTTGTAAAAAGATGTCCGTTCACAATACAGTTATTGTATGATACTACAAATTATACACAGCCAGTTAATTTAGGAATAGATGCAGGAAG
>CAJTOK010000052.1 GCA_910577825.1 uncultured Lachnospiraceae bacterium
CACCAGCTTTTTAACTGTGTGCCTTATAAATGTGCCTTTATGACTGAATAGTAACGGTGGATAATGGAAATTGTAGTTAAAGCACAGGATTTAGTTAAATATTATGGTACTGGTGACAGTCTGGTAAAAGCAGTTGACCATGTAAATTTAGAAATAGGGCGCGGACAGTTTACTGTTATTATGGGACGTTCTGGTTCTGGCAAGTCTACTTTGCTGCATCTGCTTGGAGGGCTTGACAAGCCTGGCTCAGGAAAGGTTTTTATTGAAAATGAAGATATTTCCAGGCATAGCAGGGACGGCCTGGCAAAGCTTAGAAGAAAGAAGATTGGATTTATATTCCAGGACTATAACCTTGTACCTTCACTTACTGTATGGGAAAATATTATTCTTCCGCTGGGGCTTTCAAATATAGTGCCAGACACAAAGAAGGTTGGGAGTTTATTAGAAAAAACGGGGCTTTCTAATAAAAAGAATGCAATGCCAGAAACTTTATCAGGAGGGCAGAAACAGCGGTGTGCCATTGCAAGGGCTATTGTGACAGAACCAGCAGTTATACTTGCAGATGAGCCCACGGGCAATTTAGACTCCCAGACAGGGGCAGAAATTGTAGCTTTGTTAAAGCAGAGTGTGGAGGAATATGGACAGACACTTGTTATGATTACGCATGACGGCAGTATTGCAGAAATTGCAGACAAGGTATATTTTATAGAAGATGGAAGGGTGGTGGATAAAGCATGAATATGCAAAGCATTAGTATGCAAAGCATGAATATGCTTAGAACCCTTGCAAAACAAAATATGAGGTATTACAGAAAGAGAAATATTTTAATTGGAGTTGCTGTATTTCTTACATCTTTTCTGGTATTTGTAATGCTGGCAGCTGGCGTGGTATTCCAGCAGGAACAATATGCTTCTATTAATGCTTTTTATCCTAACTGGCATGGGCAGTATAATTATATTACACAAGATTTGGCAGACCAGATTGTTTCTGGTGAAAATATAGAAAAATATGGGATATTTTCGGAAATGGGTGTTACAGAGCTT
Organism: uncultured Lachnospiraceae bacterium; assembly: GCA_910577825.1. Classification (GTDB taxonomy): domain Bacteria; phylum Bacillota; class Clostridia; order Lachnospirales; family Lachnospiraceae; genus Butyribacter. The sequence goes on from CAJTOK010000052.1 coordinate 1,044, forward strand.
TCTAAGAAGTCTAAGATTTCATACAGATATGCTGATGAAAAGGCAATGGATATGTTACGCCTGGAATTATCCAAAGGCCGTATGCCAGAAAAAGGGAATGAAATTGTACTTGACCCTGGTGCTGTAGAAAAACTTGGCAAATCTGTCCAACTTGGCGGTAAAGTTACCCTGCCATACCAGATATACCGTGACGGGGCAAAAGATTATACAGAGGAGCAGGAATTTACTGTAACAGGTTTTTTAAACAATATGGATGCTGAAGGGAAAGAAACTTATATAGCACTTGTTTCTAAAGAACTGCTGGAAAAAGAAGTTCCTGCAGGGCAGGTTTTTTATAATTTTTTATTCCGTATACCGGATAAAGATATTGAATCTACAGATAATACCAAAAATATAATTAACAGTATTGCAAGTAAATATGGCATTCCAGAGAATAACACAAGGATAAATACATATAACCTGGCTGCCAGCTATGCAGACCCTGATATGTATATGTTGATTTTTATTGTTATATGTGTTGTAGTCCTGGCTGGAATTATTACAATTTATAGTATTTATTATATAGGGACTAATGAAAGGATACAGGAATATGGCAGGTTAAAAGCAGCTGGCATGACGTCCAAAGAACTTAAAAAAATTGTTTTATGGGAGGGGACAGGGATTGTAAAAAGGTCTGCCCCACCCGGTATTATAGCAGGCATGGTCTTAGAAGCAGCAAGTATTGTAGTATTACATTCTGTGGCATGGTATTCAATGGATGATATTATGCCATATCTTTCAATTCCTAAGCTGGTTATTTACCATCTGGGAATTATGGTTTTAGCATTCTTTATTACATATTTTACAATGTATATTTCATTAAGGAAGCCTATGAGGACTGTAAAAAGAATAACGGAGATTGAGGCTGTACGTTATCCTTCTTCAGGAAATACCGGGAAAAGTTTTAAGAAGAAAAGTGCTAATAAGATAAGCATTTTTTACCTTGTGAAAAATACCCTTGGAAATAATAGAAAACGCAGTATGGCAACTATCCTTGCAATGTCTGCAACAGGACTTCTTGTTATGGTAGTGGCTACAGTTATATCATGTACAGATTCAAGGCTTGATGCAGATGATATGTGCCATGGGCAGTATATGTTCCGTGAAATGGTAGAATTTGATAATAAAGACCATCCAGAAAGGGAATGGCAGGAAGTTATGGCTGCTAATCCGCTTACAGGGAATTTATTAAAGAAAATAAAGAAAATGGATGGCGTGGAAAAAGTTACCCGTTTTGAAAGTATTTATGCGTATATAGATGAATTATCGTGGAAATACGAAATTATGGGCGTTCCAGAAGAAAACAAATCGTTTATTATGGATAATATTATTGAGGGAAATGTTACTTATGAAGAACTGCAGTCTGGAAATAAAGTTGTTGCAGATAAACGTTCTGCAAAATGGTATATGGACGGGATTGGAATTGGTGATAAAATTACATATACTACAGAAATTGGCGGAAAAACCATAAAAAAAGAAGCAGAGATTGCTGCCATTGGGGATTTTCCTATTATCTTTTCAGGATTTTATATGGCAAGTAAAAGTTTTGATAATATCTCAAAGAAAAATCTAAACGCGGTTTTCTCTGTATGGGCAAAAGAAGATTATAATGAAGAGCTTTATGAAAAACTGGCCAGAATAGAAGAGGAAGAGCCGCTGCTATTATTATTAACATGGCAGGAAGAATACGAATTATCACAGTCAGGTACTTTAATGGTTACAGTATTCTGCAGTGTTTTTCTTGGAATATTAGGATGTATATGTGCAATGAATATAGTTAATACAATGGTCAGCAGCGTCCAGAGAAGGAAAAAGGAAATTGGGATGTTACAGGCTGCAGGGATGACAGACAGGCAGCTTTTTACAATGCTGCAGTTAGAAGGGGCATATTATATCCTGGGGACGCTTTTTGTTACAATAGCAGGAGGTGCTTTGCTGTCATATCCTGTATACATATGGGCAGAAGACCATGGCATATTAGGGGTGCATAAATACCAGTTTCCTTTTAGTGCATTAATTATTATATCTTGTGTACTTGCAGTTTTAGAAATTATACTTGTGGCATTTATAGCACATTCAATTAAAAAGGAAACAATTATTGACAGAATACGTTTCAGTGAATAAAATATACATATTTTTATAAATTCCAGATATTTGCATTTTTATATTAGAATGGTATAATACAATGCAAGGAGGATAGTTTATGGTATATAAATTTATTGTATGTTTTATTGCAGGAATTGGTGCAGGACTGGGAACTGGTTTTGCTGGCATGAGCGCAGCAGCGGTTATCAGTCCTGTATTAATTACATTCCTGGGCATGGCTGCTTATGATGCAGTAGGGATTGCACTTGCCAGTGATGTGCTTGCCAGTGCGGTAAGTGCATATACTTATGGAAAAAATAAGAACCTTGATGTTAAAAACGGCATTATTATGATGCTTATGGTTCTTCTTTTTACACTGGCAGGAAGTTTTATAGCAAGCCTTGTACCTAATACTGCTATGGGGAATTTTTCCGTATTTATGACACTTTTACTTGGTATTAAATTTATTGTAAAACCTGTTATGGCTACAAAGGAAAGTATGCAGTCTGTTGAACCAAAGAAACGTTTCTTCAAGTCAGCCATATGTGGCGTAATGATTGGGTTTATATGTGGCTTTATCGGGGCTGGCGGGGGAATGATGATGCTTCTGGTTCTTACAAGTGTACTTGGCTATGAACTTAAAACAGCTGTTGGGACAAGTGTCTTTATTATGGCATTTACAGCATTTACTGGTTCAGCCAGCCACTTTGCGATTGGAGGAATTCCTGATGTATGGTGTCTGGTTTTTTGTATTTTATCAACACTTTTATGGGCAAGGATTGCTGCCAGGTTTGCTAATAAAGCAGAACCTGCTACATTAAACAGAATGACAGGCGCTGTACTTGTAGTGCTTGGTGTTGCAATATTGTCGGTAAATTATATTAAATAAAGATTTTGAGCGGAGCATGACATGGAAAAATTTTTTAATGTAGAAGGCATATGTTTACCAGATATACATTATATAGTAAACCTGGAAAGCAGGATTATAAAAATAGAAGAAATGGTTGCCAGTAAAAAGTATTTTACTATTAACAGAGCCAGGCAATATGGTAAAACCACAATTCTGGAAATGCTCAGGAGCCATATAGAAGAAAAATATGTTGTATTTTTTATAAGTTTAGAGGGTATAGATGATAAAGTTTATGAAGATGCCGCTTCTTTTTGCTGTTATTTCTGTGGCCTGTTATATGATGCAACAAATTATGGTGAAGTGCCAGGTATACCAGATGAAATTGCATCTATGTTACAGAAGTATAGTACAAAAAATCTGGCAGGCACAATTTCCGTGACCTTGGAAATCTCATTTCTGCAATGTGCCGTGATTTGGAAAAGCCAGTTGTGCTTATAATTGATGAAACAGACCAGGCAGGTAATTATGGTATTTTTATAAAATTTTTAGGTATGTTGCGTGATAAGTACTTGAAAAGGCAGAAAAGGCCAACATTCCACTCTGTAATACTTGCAGGAGTCCATGATATTAAAAATTTAAAAAATAAAATACAGCCAGATACAATGTACCAGTATAACAATCCCTGGAATATTGCAGCAGAGTTTAGTATTGATATGGGCTTTTCACCAGAGGATATAAGACAAATGTTATCAGATTATGAAGATAACTGCCATACAGGAATGGATATGGATTTAATACCAGAAATAATTTATGAATATACCTCTGGTTATCCTTATATTGTTTCGGGTATTTGTAAATTACTTGATGAAAAAATACCATTAATGGAAGGCTGGGATAAAAGCCGTTCATGGACAAAGGAAGGCGTGTTGGAAGCTGTAAAGCTGTTTTTAAATGAACCAGGTACTTTTTTTGATGATATAAGAAAAAAACTGGAAGGTTTTCCTGGTTTGCGTGATTTATTAGATAAACTGCTTTTTAATGGAAGCCATATTCCTTACAACCAGTATAATAAGTTACTAGATATTGGCATAATGTTTGGATTCCTAAAATAAAGAGATGGGGCTGCCGTTGTTTCTAACCGTATTTTTGAAATATTTTTTTATAATTTATTTATTTCAGAGCAGGCTTTGGACAGTGTTCTTTACCAGTCAGGAGAATCAGATAAAAACCAGTTTATCCATAATAATATATTAGATATGGATTTGGTACTTGAAAAATTTACAGAACATTTCACAGAGATATACCATGGTAATAATGATAAATTTATTGAAGAAAATGGGCGCAGGCTGTTTCTTTTATATTTAAAACCTATTATAAACGGAAATGGCAATTATTATATAGAAGCCCAGACCAGAAATAAAAAAAGGACTGATATTATTGTGGACTATTATGGAAAACAGTATATTATTGAATTAAAAATCTGGCACGGGGAGGAGTATAACAGCCGTGGTGAAAAACAGCTTGCAGATTATCTTGAAGCTTATAATACTAAACATGGCTATATGATTAGTTTTAATTTTAATAAGAACAAGAAAACCGGGGTACAAAGAATTATATCTGGGGATAAGGTAATTACTGAGGCTGTGGTATAACTTCCAAAAAAATATCGACAATAAAACTTGGCAGGATTATAATAAAAATGCCAAGTTTTATTGGCATAAATAATTTTGGAGGTGCTTTTATGGATAAAGAGGAGATTTTAAGAAGAAGCAGGGCAGAAAATTGTGATGAAATGGAAATGCAGACCAGGGATAAATCAATGAAATGGACATACATAACTTTGGTATTAAGTGCGGCAATTTTTGCATTTATCAGGGATATGAATAACCAGCCGTCAATGGATTTGTGCGCTACAGTTGCTTTGTCTGTATTTGCTGGGCGTATATATTGTTTTGCCAGGACAAAAAACAGGTATGATATTATTATTGCAGTTATTACATGTGCTATAGCAGTTTTTGCAACTATAAGGTTTTTTATGGGGCATTAAAAACAGGTGGAAATTATGGACGACAAACTTATATTAAAAAACAGGCTTAAAACTGCCCGTATGGAGAAGAAATTATCCCAGAGCCAGCTTGCCAGCCTTACAGGAGTTTCAAGAAATACCATTAGTTCAATAGAAACAGGGCAGTTTAACCCGACTGCTAAACTTGCCCTTGTCTTATGTATTGCATTAGATAAAAAATTTGAAGAATTATTTTATTTTGACTAAGCCAGGAATATATTAAATATTTTTTTCTTATATGCTATTGACAGCCTATATACTGTGTGGTACGATATATATCGAGGAGGAATAATAATGAATGTGGATAGCTGGAAGTCACAGATTAAAAGAGGGACTCTTGAGTTTTGTATATTGCTTATGATAAGTAAAAGACCATATTATGGTTATGAGATTATTAATAAGCTTGGCCAGTGGGATGTTTTATCGGCAAAAGAAAGTACAATATACCCGCTTTTAAGACGGCTTTTAAAAGATGGCTTTTTATCATCATTCTGGCAGGAAACCACAGAGGGGCTTCCGCCAAGAAAATACTATTCTGTTACAGATAAGGGGAATGAATATCTTGCAGCCCTGGAACATGAATGGGATAATTTATTAACAGCAGTTGAAGGAATTAAAGGAGAGTGGTATTATGGAAAAAGTTCTTGAATGTTATCTTGAAAAGACAGAAAAATATTTAAAACGTGTCCCAGTGTCTGAACGTACTGATATATTAAAAGAAATAAAAAGCGGTATATGTGAATTACAAAACAATGGCAAAAATCCTGATGAGATTATTGAAAGGCTTGGCAGGCCTGAAGATTTGGCGAAAGCGTATCTGGCTGGCATACTTTCAGAGGAAAAAGGCTTTAGCTGGAATAAGTTTCTTCTGATATGTGCATTTTATGGTATGGCGGGGCTTTCAGGAATGTTTATAATTCCATGTCTGGGCATAATTGCCCCTTCTTTTATTTTCTTTGGGGCTGTAATGCCTGTTCTTGGATTTATTAAAATGGCTGATAGTATGTTTAATATTGGTATCCCGTATATGGAAAATATAAATATATGTTTTAATGGAATTGAAAATTTTAACCCTGCCGCAGGATTTATTGTTACAGTTATTGCTGGTGTTTTATTATATCTGGCTGGCATGGGTGCATGGAAGCTGCTGCTATTATATTGCAGGAAGACTGGAAGCATAAAAAGAAGGTTATCTGTCTGAATGGAGAGGACATTATCAATATGAAGAGAATAAATAGATATATGCTAAGTAAACAAACTGTGGATTGCTGCCATATAGAAATAAGCACTGTTGCTAAAATGCCGCTGCTTAGGATAATCTGCTTTGTTAATTGTACTTTTGGCACAGAAAATTTACAGGCACTTTCAGGAGCATCTTCACTTGCAAGGATAAACGTGTGTGATATGTGCGCAGAAGGGCTTAAAGAATTATATGGGCTTAAAAAGCTAAAAAGGCTTTCAATAAGAAATGTAACAGGGATTGAAGTGTTTGCAGGAAGCAAAGTAAATAGTTTTACTGTCTGTGGAAAAAATACAGATGGAAATAATAGCAGGATTGCGGAACAAATGAATAAATATGTAAGGATTTATTCTTATAGCAGCAGTTGTTAAAAATACCATGTAAGACAGATGCGGAACCAGTATAATAAAAACAGGCATGAGGGCGGCTTTATGGGATTAGTATAAAACCGCCTGCATGCTTGTGCATATCTGCTACATCTTAAACCTGTAGCCTACTCCCCATATTGTTTCTATATATTGTGGCTTTGCAGTTGATTCTTCGATTTTCTCACGTATTTTCTTGATATGTACTGTAACGGTTGCAATATCGCCTACAGATTCAAGTTCCCATATTTCTTTAAAAAGTTCTTCTTTGGAATATACATGGTTCGGGTTTTGTGCAAGGAATGACAGTAAATCAAATTCTTTAGTGGTAAAGTTTTTTTCCTCGCCATTTATATATACACGCCTTGCTGTTTTGTCGATTTTAAGCCCGCGTATTTCTATAATTTCATTTTCTTTTATGCCTGCAGATGTAAGGCGCTTATAACGTGCAAGATGTGCTTTGACCCTTGCGACAAGCTCGCTGGGACTGAATGGCTTAGTCATATAATCATCAGCACCTATTCCAAGCCCCCTTATTTTATCAATATCATCTTTTTTAGCAGAAACAATAATTATAGGTGTGTTCTTTTTCTCTCTTATAAGGCTGCATATTTCAAAGCCGTCCATTCCAGGAAGCATAAGGTCAAGTATAATAAGGTCAAAGTCCTCGTCTATTGCATGTGCAGCGCCAGAACTCCCGTCAGATTCTATTGTTACTTCAAAATCACTTAATTCAAGGTAATCTTTTTCAAGTTCAGCAATAGAAGATTCATCTTCTATAATAAGTATTTTATTCATAATGTACCTCCGTCATTTTAATTTATTGCCTGTTTAAAAATTATTATTCTATATAAAAGTTTCTGGTTTGTATATCAGGTTTTCTTTTTAAGGGTAAAATAAACTGAAGTCCCTTTGCCTGTTGTGCTTTCTGCCCATATTTTCCCGTTGTGGTCTGATATAATTTTCTGTACAATGGCAAGCCCCAGCCCGCTGCCGCCCTTTGAAGAATTGCGTGAGGCATCAGCCCGGTAAAAGCGGTCAAATATAAATGGTAAATCCATTTTACTGATTCCAGGGCCATTATCAGATATTTCTACCTGTATAAATTCTTCCTGCACTTTTGGCGGCAGTACATCTGTGCCATCTTCATTAATCTGCCGGTATAGAGGCGGGGAAACAGGAGGCGGTATAACATTACTTATTTTTATCCTGACAGAGCCGCCTTTTTTATCCATATATTTAACAGAATTACTGGTTATATTATTAATAACACGTTTAAGCTGCTCAGGGTCAGCAGTAATAAGAGTGCCTGCATCAGTATTATTTTCATAATCAACCTTGATGCCATGTGATTCCAGGTCAAATGCAATTTCATCAATGCAGTCATTAAAATATTCACCAATATCTAAAACTGTAAAATTATATGGAAGTGCATTTTGTTCTATTTTGGCAAAAAGCGATAATTCATCTACAAGGTATGTCATATCTACAGCTTTGGCAATAATTGTTTTAAGGTATTTTTCCTGTTTGCCAGGGGTTGACGCCACACCGTCAAGAAGCCCTTCTGCATAGCCTTTAATTGCGGTGAGGGGTGTTTTTAAGTCATGTGATATGCTGCCCATCATATCACGTGTATTCTGTTCATACTGTATTCTTTCTTCAAGTATTGATTTAAGCCGTATACGCATTTCTTCAAAATCACGGCAGAGTTCCCCGATTTCATCAGAAGATGTTACACGTACCGGGCTGTCAAGGTTTCCTGCGCCTATCTGCATTGTGGCTATATGGAGGATATCAAGCGGTTTTACAATACTGTGGTAAAGCCAGAGTATAAGGATTGTCCCGGTTATAACAATAATTGCCAGAAAACATGCCATAAGGTCACGCAGGGAATTTCTCCAGTAGGGCATAAGTTTTGACAGGTCTGTTACAAGGTAGAACTGCCCCTCTGTTTTATCTGTAAAATAAAAATCTTTGCCGCGTATTAACAGGGAATTTTCAGTGTCAAGTGATATATAATTATTGCTTTCCCTGTATTCTGTAAAATATGGAAGTACAGGCATTTTATCATAACATTCTTTATTGCCAATGTAAAATTCATCGTTATTATATCTTATAATTATAAAAGTGTCCCTGCCCGCAAGTGTTTTGGTAATAGAATATATTGTGTCTTTGTCCAGAAGCCTGTCAGGGTTTTTCTCTGCAATACTGGAAATGGTTTTAAAATCCCTTGATGTAATTTTATAAAGCACCTGTACAGGGTTGGATATAAAGCCATAAGCTTCGTAATCACCAGGGTCGGCACTGTAGTATGAAATAATGGTATCCGCCTGCATCTGTACTGTTCTGTGAAAGCTTACTGCACCTGCACATAATGGAAAAACTGTCATTATAAGGAAGGCAACAATAAGCCTGCCGCGTATTTTCAATAATAAGCCTCCTTTGCATTAGTATGCGTTTTTATTTACGTTGTTGCCGAAAAATGTAAGGAAAAGTATTTTAAAATCCAGAAACATTGACCAGTTTTCAACATAATATAAATCACATTCAATACGTTTTGTAATAGATGTGTCGCCTCTGTAACCGTTGACCTGTGCCCAGCCTGTCATTCCAGGGCGTACCTGGTGTTTTATCATATACCTTGGAATTTCCTCTTTAAATTTATCTACAAAATAGGGACGTTCAGGCCTTGGCCCTACAAGGCTCATATCACCTTTAAGGACATTAAAAAGCTGTGGAAGTTCATCAATATTTGTCCTGCGCATAAACCTGCCAAATTTAGTTACACGGGGGTCATTTTCTGTAGTCCATGCTTTTTTCTCTTTGCTTTCCTCCTGTACCTTCATGGAGCGGAATTTATAAATTGAAAATTCCCTGTTATGGAGCCCTATTCTTTTCTGCTTAAATATAAGAGGGCCTGGTGAGGTTATCTTAATAATAATGGCACTGGCAAGCATTGGTATACAGAATACTATAATTGCAACAAGTGCACCAGATATATCAACACATCTTTTCAGGACTTTGTTAAATGAGGAACTTAACGGGACATGGCGCACATGGATAACAGGAATCCCGTCGAGGTCTTCTGTATAAGGTTTTGTAGGGATAATATTGTTATAGTCAGGGATAAACTTAGTATGCACACCTGATTTTTCACATATTGCAACAATTTTTTCAAGCTTGCTGTACTCATCAATTCCAAGCGTTATTGCAATTTCATCATACTCATTAGAAGATAAAAGTTCTGGCAGCCTGTCAATTTTGCCAATAATCTGTACATGGCGGTATGTTTCGCCTTCTGGCTGGTTATCATCAAGCAGCCCGTGTATGGAATATCCCCAGTCAGGATGTGAACGCAGCCTGTCAATATATCCTTTGGCAGTACGGCTGTAGCCTACAATCAGGATATGCTTAAGGTTTTTGCCTGCCCTTCTCATTTTACGCAGCATTTTAATTACAAAAAGCCTGAACATGTAATCAATGCTTATATTTAATACAACAAAAATACCAAGGAACAGACGTGCATAGTTATTTTCCCTTAAAAGGAAGTATAGTATCGCAACAGTGTAAAGCATACCAAGGATACTCGCTTTAATAAGGCTGAATAATTCTGAACGCCTGCCAGAGGTACGTTTAGGGTCATACATCCCACATATATAGTATATAATAATATAACATGGGATAAGCATAATAAGCATATTGCGGTATTCTTCAAGTGATTTATAATATCCAAAAGGAGGCCTTATAATATTGTATTTTATAAGAGGGCTCCATGTGTCGTCAAACCTGAGCTGGTAAGCAAGCAGAAATGAAAAGGCTATAATAATTGCATCAATTATAATGTGCATAATATTAAGCAGTTTTTGGTTTTCGCGTATCAAGTTTCCACCTTCTTCTTAAAAGAATTTTCTGGCATGTCCCTGTGCCGTTTATTTATTATATCCATAAAACTTCCATTTCGCAATAAATAATGATAAATTAATTTCTTTTTCACAACTTTAACACAAAAACCGGCTAAACTGGTTATGTAATAAAGTTTGTTTGGAAATTGTATTGACGCATAGCCCAAAAAGTAGGATAATAACAGATATATGTAACTTTTCAGCATAGAAAGATATGAGGGGTAAACTATGGAAGAAAATAATAAAAATGAAAATAATTCTTATACAGGCGAGTATGGAAACCCGGTTGAGGGTGCAAGCCGCCCTGGCTCTTCTATTTACAGTTATTCTTATAAAGATGGTGATAATAGTGTAACCCATTCAGGTGATTATTATCCAGGGCAGGATGGTGTTACAGGGGGCACACCACAGAATGAGGGGCAGGACATTGTATATCCACAGCAGGCAGAGGACAGGCAGCAGCCTGTATATAACAGCAGCAGTAGTTATAACAGCTATGGCAGCAGCAGCCAGGACAGCAGTTATAATAATTACAGCAGCAATATTAACAGCAATGGCAGCAGCCAGGAGAAAAAGGGCATGGGCACTGGCAAAAAGATGTTTATAACAGTTGCATGTGCAGTGGTGTTTGGTGTTGTTGCAGGTGCATGTTTTGAAGCAGTACATTATGTATCAGATAATGTACTTGGGATTACTGCACAGAATACTAAGAAAATCGGTACTACTACAGATTCAGGCAAGACAACTACAAGCAAAACAGCAAACAACAGTTCTGTATCTGTTAAAGGTGCAGTTACTGATGTATCAGGGATTGTTGAACAGACAATGCCTGCAATAGTAGCTATTACAAGTACAACAGAGGGTGCTAATTACTATGATTTGTTCGGGCAGTATTACCAGCAGCGTGACAAGACCAGCTGTGGTTCAGGTTTTATAGTAGGACAGAATGATAATGAGCTTTTTATAGCAACTAATAACCATGTTATAGATAATGCCAAGACAATTTCTGTACAGTTTATAGATGATGAGGTATATGAGGCAGCTGTTAAAGGTACTGCGGCAAGCAATGACCTTGCAGTTATAGCGGTTAAGACCAGCTCTGTCAAACCTGCCACAATGGATAAGATTAAGATAGCAGATTTAGGGAGTTCTGACAGTTTAAAGGTCGGTGAGATGGCTGTTGCAATAGGCAATTCACTTGGCTACGGGCAGTCAGTGACAGTTGGCTATATAAGTGCAAAGGACAGGGAAATCACAGAAGATTCTAACAGTACAGGTGTTGTTAATAAGATTAAGGCAATCCAGACTGATGCGGCAATAAACCCGGGCAACAGCGGCGGTGCACTTCTTAACCTTAAAGGGCAGGTAATAGGGATTAATTCAGCTAAAATTGCAGATTCATCAGTTGAAGGCGTAGGCTATGCAATACCTATTTCAGTGGCAACACCGATTATTGATGAACTTATGAACAAAGAGGAATTAACAGAAAGCGAAAAAGGCTATCTCGGGGTATCTGTAAAGACAGTGACAGATGAAGCAAGCTATTATAATATCCCTAACGGCGTTTATGTTGAGGCTGTTTCAGAAGGCGGTGCAGCAGACAAGGCTGGTTTAAAGGCGGGTGATATAATTACCTGTATTAATAATATGGAAGTAACCACAAAGGAAAGCCTCCAGGAGAAAGTAAACAGCTACCGTAAGGGCACAGAGATTGAGGTAGTGTTCCAGCGCAGTAATAATGGCACATATGAGGAAAATAAAATTAAAGTAAAATTACAGGGACAGGAGTCACTTGAAAACCTGCCTGATGATAACAGCAGTGTTTACACTGGCAGGAACGGAGATGGCCAGGATGATAACCAGGGAGGCAATGGCTTTGGCGGATTTTTCTCAAACCCATTTTCAAATTAAATATTTAACTAATGCCATACTTTTTATAGCTTTAAGTTTCTGGGAATTTCTGTATCTGGAACTCTTTTTAAAGAAACCAGCTGCAGATTTTCCCATAGATATAATTATTAAAAATGTAGTTCTTATTATGCTTGTAAATCTTGTGCTTACCAGTATTTTACAAAGTATGGGGACTGCATTTTTAATTTCATCTGTTTTAATGCTTATTGCAGGCATAGCTAATTTTTTTATAATATCATTCAGGGGATATGGTATTGTTTATATGGATTTTTATGCCATAAGGACAGCAGCAACAGTAGCTGGCAGGTATTCTTACAGTGTGGATTATTATTTTCTTGCAGGATGCCTGGCAGGTGCGGCAGGAATTTTAACAAGTTTTTATATGCCACGCAGGCGGAATGGCAGTTTCTTTAATAAACGTTCCCTGGCAGCATCATTATCTGGCATAACCGTGTCAGTATTATTTATTATATGGATAAACTTTGATGGGACATTTTTTAAAGGGGTAAGCTCTATTACATGGGACCATAATATTGGCATAAATGATTACGGGTATCTGCTGTATTTTACTGCCAATGCAGGGACGGCAGAGCCAGATATGCCGCCTGGCTATTCAGTGGAAAGGGCAGACCAGATATTATCAGCTTATGGGACAGCAGAAGATAAAGGGAAGAATATTAAGAAGGGATTAAAAAATCCTAATATTATAATGATTATGAATGAATCTTTTTCTGATTTGCGTGTGCTTGGGAATTTTAAAACCAGTAAGAATGTAATGGAATTTTATGACAGCCTTAAGGAAAATACTATTAAAGGTTATGTACAGTCATCAGTGTACGGGGGATATACTTCAAATTCAGAGTTTGAGTTCCTTACAGGATGCAGCAAGGTTTTTCTTCCAGGTAATCCATACCTGCAATATATGGACGGGTACCTGCCATCTGTTATAAGCACTATAAAGTCACAGAAAGGTTATGATGAGGCTGTGGCAGTCCATCCATATAATGCTTCGGGGTATAACAGGAACAGGGTATATCCTTTATTATATTTTGACAGGTTTCTGTCAGCAGATGATTTTGAAGAGCCGGTTTTAGTAAGGGATTATATTAGTGACCAGTCAGATTACAAGAAGATAGAAGAGTTATATGAACAGAAAAAGGAGGGTTCTTCGCTTTGTGTGTTTAATGTAACAATGCAGAACCATAACCCATATAATGACACAAAATATAAATTTAAAGACAATATAAAGATTACATCATTTGTTACCAATATGCAGGCAGAACAGTACCTTTCACTTATGAAAATGTCTGATGATGCACTCAGGCAGCTAATAACATATTTCCAGGATGTTGATGAGCCTGTTATTATACTTTTATTTGGTGACCACCAGCCACATCTTCCAGATTTGTTTTATAAAGATGTAATGGGTAAAGAACCATTACAGTTTACAAAGGAGGATGCAATGTTAAAACATAAAGTGCCATTTCTTATATGGGCTAATTATGATATTCCTGAATTGTTTATAGAGCGTGCTTCCATAAATTACCTTTCATCCCTGTTTTTAGATGCTGCAGGCCTTAAAATGAGCAATTTTAACAGGTATCTTCTTGATTTATACAGAAAACTTCCAGCTATAAGTGCAGCAGGCAGTTATGACAGTGATGGCGTGCTGCATGGGGAGAATGAAAAGGATAATGAATATGCAAAGCTTATGGAGGATTATGAAATCGTGCAGTATAATTACCTCTTTGATGATGAAAACAGGCTTGACAGGCATTTTATGCCAGGCAGCTAAAAAGTGCCGCCTGGCATAAATACCTGCACAAGGCCTTTTAAGCATGTGTCTGTGCGTATGCTTCACGTACTGCCTTTGCAAGCTGGTCAGGGCATGATGTGCCTTTCATTCCGCACTTTATGCCTTGTATTTTACTTTCAATCTGTTCAACTGTAAGCCCGTCAACAAGTGAACGTACAGCCTGGAGGTTTCCATTGCAGCCGCCTGTAAAGGTGACATTGGTAATAACATTGCCATTAATATCAAATTCAATCTGTGATGAACATGTGCCTTTTGTTTTATATTTATATCTCATAATAATCCCTTTCTTATTAAAGCTGTGAAAATACTTCCCCAAGAGGGCATTGTATTAAAAGGTCTGCCTGGCTGTCAAGCGGTGTAGCAGATTTATTGATTAGTACAAGTTTGTTGCCTTTATAATATTGCAGAAGCCCGGCAGCAGGGTAAACCGCAAGCGAAGTACCTCCTACAATTAATACATCAGCAGCTTCTATGGCGGCTACAGAAGCATTTATAGTATTATTATCAAGCCCTTCTTCATATAAGACGACATCAGGCTTAATAGTACCGCCGCATTTACATAAAGGTATGCCTGTAGAAGATGTGATAGCACCAATATCATAAAATTCATGGCATTTCATGCAATAATTCCTAAGAACCGAACCATGCAGTTCATAAACAGTTTTACTGCCAGCTTTCTGGTGAAGCCCGTCTATATTCTGGGTAATTACAGCTTTAAGCTTCCCTTGTTCTTCCAGTTCTGCCAGTTTTAAATGCGTAATATTAGGCTCTGCATCTGTACAAATCATTTTATCACGGTAAAATTTGTAAAATTCTTCTGTCTTTTTGCGGAAAAAAGTGTGGCTTAGTATTGTTTCAGGCGGGTAATCATATTTCTGGTGGTATAACCCGTCTGTGCTGCGGAAGTCAGGTATGCCGCTTTCAGTTGAAACACCTGCCCCGCCAAAAAATACAATACTATTGCCTGTATTAACCCAGTTTTTTAAAGTCTGTATATTTTCTTTAATATCATTCATTAAATTCCTCCTTAATTTCCATTCCTGCTATTCCAGCCATTTCCATAATAGATTTCTTAGAAACCTTCTTGCCACAATACTCTATTAAATCATTTTTTTCCCCTGTAAAGATATCTACAGGTTCGTATTTTGAAAGTATAATTTTATCATCTTGTATTGATATCTCAATAAAATCCCTTTCAGCTATATGAAGTGTGCGCCTCAGTTCGATAGGCAGTGTTATCCTGCCTAGTTCATCAAGTTTTCTTACTATTCCTGTTTCTTTCATTATAAATGCCTCCTTTTATTAAGCTGAATATAACACATATTAGTAAAAATGGCAAATATAAAAACAGAAAATCCCCAGAGATGCCTCTCCGGAGATTTTTGGATGAATTAACTTATTTTGACGTTGCATGTTAATTTTAAAATTAAATGCAGGAAATGTCAATAGAAAACACTAAATATAAATGTGACATTAATATGGCAGTTTATTAGTTTAAACTTATGCTATTATTTAACTTTTTAAGTGCCAGCTGTATATCTTCATACTTTAGCGCTTTGCTGCTGAATGAAAGTATGGAGTGTACTGGTGTTTCCTCAAATGCTGTTTTTAGCTGTTTTATTATCTCTTCATCTGTGCCGTTGTTCTTTTCATCTGCTTTGCTTTTAAGAAGCATTTCATCAAGCGGGCTGGTATTGTCTGCAAAAAGCTCTATATCTTTGCAGGTTGTTGTGTCACAGGCATGGAATGGGAGTTTTTGTGATGATATGATTTTAATATCTGAAGAGCATCTTATATCACGTGAAGATGCGCCTATAAGTATCCCATAAGTGCCGCTTTCAACAAACCAGTCTTTTAAAGTTTCATTATAGTATGCAAATGAACGGAAACAAAGTTCCATACAGACAGTTTTTGTTTCTCCTGGCTCTAAAAATACTTTGTCAAAGTTTTTAAGTTCTTTTTCAGGCCTGTTTTCAAGTCCAATAAAGTTCTTGACATATAGCTGTACAATTTCAGCGCCCGCCATGTTCCCGGTATTGGTAATATCAACATATACTTTGATTTTATCTGTATCACATGCGTTAAGTGTTAAAGGATTGCCATTTGTAATAACGCCATCTTTTTCTATAGATATATTGCTATACCTGAATGTTGTGTAGCTTAAACCATGCCCGAACGGGAACAGTACATCCATATTTCTTTTATCGTAGTACCTGTAGCCAATAAATATTCCTTCGCTGTAGTGCACTTTGTCCCTGCTTCCTGGAAAATCCAGGTATGAAGGGTTATCTTCAAGGCGGAGCGGGAAGGTTTCGGCAAGCTTCCCAGAAGGGTTTGCCTTGCCAAACAGTAAATCTGCTGCTGCAGCACCGCTTGCCTGTCCTGCAAGGTACATTTCAAGGACTGCACCTGCCTTGCCAAGCCATGGCATAAGGACTGGTGAACCATTATGGAGTACAACAACAATGTTTTTCTGTACTTTATAGATTTCTTCAATAAGATGGTTCTGGCATTCTGGCATATCAAGGTGTGTACGGTCAAAGCCCTCGCTTTCAAAGGAATCAGGAAGCCCTGCAAATATTACTGCAACATCTGCATCTGCAGCATTCTTTACTGCTTCTTCTAAAAGACTTTTGTCTGTTTCATCTTTATCTGTATTATAGCCTTGTGAATAAGTATAATTGTATTGGTTTCCTAAAGCTTCAAGTGCGCTTTCTGTTTTAAAACAGTTAATATGGCTTGAACCGCCGCCCTGTATCCTTGGGATATCTGCAAACTTTCCTATAACTGCAATTTTTTCATTGCCAGATAAAGGCAGTATTCCGTTGTTTTTAAGAAGTACAGCAGAATTTACAGCAGTATTTTTAGCAAGGCGGTGGTGTTCTTCTTTATTATATGTGGTTTGTTTTTTATTAGTTACTGACTTGTCCGCTAATTCCAGAACCCTTCTTACAGCTTTGTCAAGCACTTCTTCAGGGAGTGAGCCGTCCTTTACTGCGGCAACAAGCAGCTTGTCTGTTTCGCCGTGGCTTGAAGGCATTTCAAGGTCAAGGCCTGCTTTAATTGCTTCTATGCGGTTGTTCATAGCGCCCCAGTCAGTCATTACAAGGCCTTTAAATCCCCATTCATCACGCAGCACTTTATTAAGAAGCCAGTTATTTTCACAGGAATATGTACCGTTAATCCTGTTATAGCTGCACATAATAGTCCATGGCTGTGCCTTTTTAACTACTTTTTCAAATGCTGCAAGGTATATTTCCCTTAAAGTCCTCTCATCCATTTCTGAACTTATACTCATCCTGCGCCATTCCTGGTTATTGGCAGCAAAATGTTTAAGGCTTGTGCCTGCCCCCTGGCTTTGTACACCATTTACAAATGCTGCACCAAGTTCGCCTGCAAGATAAGGGTCTTCTGAATAATATTCAAAATTGCGCCCGCACAGGGGGGAGCGTTTCATATTAATGCCAGGGCCTAACAGTACGTTAATATCTTCTGACTGGCATTCTTCACCCAGTGCAGCCCCGGCTTTGTAAATAAGTTCCCTGTCAAATGAACATGCCATTGCAGATGCAGTAGGGAAGCATACTGCTTTTATGCTTTCATCAGGGCCAATCTGGTATGTGGTTTCATCCTGTTTGCGCAGCCCGTGCGGGCCGTCTGAAAGCATTACTGCAGGAAGCCCGGTTCTTTCTATTGCTTCTGTATGCCAGGAATCCGCACCAGAACACAGGGATGCTTTTTCTTCAAGGGACAGATGGTTTAAAATTTCTTCAATGTTTAGATTTCCCATATTTTATTTTGTTCTCCTTATGGTTTAAAAAGATTTTGTTAAAAGCTTGACAGAAAAATATTTTGATGATAATATGAAAAATGCACTATTGTGGCTGACTATACAATAAATTAAATCTGGATTATTATAACATAATTTGCTTTAATTGAAAAGCCCTTTTGCAAAATATACCAATATATGTTGTGTAAAAGATTACTAATGCCACAAAATACTCTAAAAATTAAGGAGTGGAACATCGTATGGAGAAGAACAGAATACGTCCGGTAAAAGTAGGCAATGGTTTAAGGATGAGTTATGCCCATCAGAGTGAAGTTCTTGATATGCCTAACCTCATTGAGGTGCAGACTAATTCGTACCAGTGGTTTCTGGACGAAGGGTTAAAAGAGGTTTTCCGGGATATTTCCCCTATTTCTGATTTTGGCGGCCATCTTAGCCTTGAATTTGTGGATTTTGAACTTTGCAGGGATGAGATTAAGTATGATATCGACCAGTGCAAGGAAAGGGATGCAACATATGCTGCGCCTTTAAAAGTTAAAGTCAGGCTGCATAATAAAGAAACAGAAGAAATCAAAGAGCATGAAATATTTATGGGAGATTTGCCTTTGATGACTGCAACAGGCACATTTGTAATTAACGGGGCTGAACGTGTTATTGTCAGCCAGTTAGTACGTTCACCGGGCATATATTTTGCGGTAAGCCATGATAAGATAGGCAAGGAACTGTATTCTGCTACAGTAATACCAAACCGTGGTGCATGGCTTGAATATGAAACTGACTCCAACGATGTATTTTATGTCCGTGTAGACAGGAACAGGAAAGTGCCTATTACTGTATTTTTAAGGTCACTGGGCCTTGGCACTAATGAACAGATTAAGGAAATATTTGGTGAAGAGCCAAAGATTTTAGCAAGTATAGATAAAGATACAACAGATAATTACCAGGACGGGCTTCTTGAATTATATAAGAAACTGCGTCCAGGAGAGCCTTTGTCAGTTGACAGTGCAGAAAACCTTCTTAATGGTATGTTTTTTGACCCTAAGAGGTATGACCTGGCAAAGGTGGGGAGATATAAGTTTAATAAGAAACTTCATTTCAAGAACCGTATTGCAGGCTGTAAGCTTGCAGAGGATGTTGTAAACCCGCTGACAGGTGAAATTTACGGGCAGGGTACAGTTATTACAGAAGAAACTGCAACAGAGATGCAGAACTGTGCTGTTCCTTATGTAATGATTGAATCAGAAGAAAGAACAGTAAAAGTCCTTTCTAACCTTATGGTGGATTTAAAGACATACCTTCCAGATACAGACCCAAAAGAAATTGGGGTAACGGAGGCTGTGTATTACCCGCTTTTAAAGCAGATTCTTGATGAAAATGATGATATAGAAGAAGTAAAGGAACTTATACAGTTTAATATTTCAGAGCTTGTGCCAAAGCATATTACTAAAGAGGATATATTTGCCTCAATTAATTATAATATCCATATAGAGTATGGCATTGGCAATGATGATGATATAGACCACCTTGGCAACCGCCGCATACGTGCTGTAGGCGAACTTTTGCAGAACCAGTACCGTATAGGGCTTTCAAGGATGGAAAGGGTTGTGCGTGAAAGGATGTCCACACAGGATATTACTACAATTACAGCACAGTCACTTATAAATATTAAACCTGTAACAGCTGCTGTAAAGGAGTTCTTTGGAAGCTCCCAGCTGTCACAGTTTATGGACCAGAATAACCCGCTTAGTGAACTTACACATAAAAGGCGTCTGTCTGCATTAGGCCCTGGCGGTCTTTCAAGGGACAGGGCAGGATTTGAGGTAAGGGACGTGCACTATACGCATTATGGGCGCATGTGTCCTGTAGAAACGCCTGAAGGGCCTAATATCGGGCTTATCAATTCGCTGGCATCTTATGCACGTATTAATGAGTATGGCTTTATAGAAGCACCATACCGTAAGCTTGATAAAACTGACCCGGCAAACCCTGTAGTAACCAACGAGGTTGTATATCTTTCTGCCGATGAAGAAGATAAATATGTGGTTGCACAGGCAAATGAAGAACTTGATACAGACGGGCATTTTGTAAGGAATAATGTATCCGGGCGTTTCAGGGAGGAAACTTCCGAGTTCCAGAAGTCCAAGATAGACTTAATGGATGTATCACCTAAAATGGTATTTTCAGTTGCTACAGCCATGATACCATTCCTTGAAAATGATGATGCCAACCGTGCACTTATGGGCTCTAACATGCAGCGCCAGGCTGTGCCGCTGCTTGTAACAGAAGCACCTGCGGTTGGTACAGGCATGGAACTTAAAGCAGCAGTTGACTCGGGAAACTGTGTTATTGCCAGAGAAGATGGCATTATTGAACGTTCTGCTTCTAATGAGATTATAATAAAGACACCAGCAGGTGCACGCCGCAGGTATAAGCTTGACAAATTCCAGCGCAGTAACCAGGGAACAAGTATGAACCAGAAGCCAATAGTAAATAAAGGTGACGAAGTAAAGGCAGGACAGGTTATTGCAGATGGCCCTTCAACATGTGGCGGTGAGATTGCACTTGGCAAGAACCCGCTTATAGGATTTATGACATGGGAAGGATATAATTACGAAGATGCCGTACTTCTTAGTGAAAGGCTTGTACAGGAAGATGTTTATACATCAGTCCATATTACTGAATATGAAGCAGAGGCAAGGGATACAAAGCTTGGCGCAGAAGAGATAACAAGGGACGTGCCAGGTGTTGGTGATGATGCACTTAAAGACCTTGACGAAAGAGGGATTATCCGTATTGGTGCAGAAGTGCGTGCAGGGGATATCCTTGTCGGCAAGGTTACACCAAAGGGTGAAACAGAGCTTACAGCAGAAGAAAGGCTTCTGCGTGCTATTTTTGGTGAAAAAGCACGTGAAGTAAGGGATACTTCATTAAAAGTACCACATGGTGAGTTTGGCATAATTGTTGATGCCAAAGTATTTACAAGGGAAAATGGTGATGAACTCCCTCCTGGTGTCAATGAAACAGTACGTATCTATATAGCACAGAAGCGTAAAATCCAGGTTGGTGACAAAATGGCAGGCCGCCATGGCAACAAGGGTGTTGTTTCAAGGGTACTTCCTGTTGAGGATATGCCATTCCTTCCAAACGGGCGTCCGCTTGATATTGTGCTTAACCCCCTGGGTGTGCCTTCACGTATGAATATCGGCCAGGTGCTTGAAATACATTTAAGCCTTGCCGCCAAAGTGCTGGGATTTAATGTTGCAACCCCTGTATTTGACGGGGCTAATGAAACTGATATTATGGATACCCTTGAAGTTGCCAATGATTATGTAAATACACCTCTTAACAAGGAGGAGCTGGAGCAGGCACTGGAAAAGGCAGAAAATGAACAGGATGAAGAGGAAATAAAGAGATTAAAAGATATAGTCCCGTTTGAAGATAAATATTCAGGCATACTGGGCCCTGATGTTATGAAATACCTTATAGAAAATAAGGAATACCGCAAGGAATGGGAAGGAGTGCCGATTAACCGTGACGGAAAGGTAGAGCTGCGTGACGGGCGCACTGGTGAATATTTTGACGGGGCTGTCACAGTAGGTTTCATGCACTACCTTAAACTCCACCATCTTGTTGACGATAAGATACATGCACGTTCCACAGGCCCTTACTCACTTGTAACACAGCAGCCTCTTGGCGGTAAGGCACAGTTTGGCGGGCAGCGTTTTGGTGAAATGGAAGTATGGGCACTTGAAGCTTATGGCGCTGCTTATACCCTCCAGGAAATCCTTACTGTCAAGTCGGATGATGTAATCGGGCGTGTTAAGACATATGAGGCTATTATTAAAGGTGACAATATATCTGAACCAGGAATACCAGAATCATTTAAGGTGTTATTAAAAGAATTACAGGCACTTGCCCTTGATGTTACTGTTCTTGATGAAAAAGGTAACGAGGTTAAGCTTGGCGAGGAAATAGAAGAAGATGGCGATGCAGAAATCAAGCCATTAATTGAGGGTGACGACAATTTTGCCTTTGGAGATGGTGAATCATTTGAATCTGCAGGATTTACTGAAGGAAGCGCAGAGGAGCTTGAAGATGCTTCATTTGACGCATTTGAAGAAGATGATTTAATTCCAGTTCCAGATTTTGATTAGTTAACCGGATGGAGGGTTATTATGACAGAAACTAATGTGAAGGAAGATAAGCATATAACTTATGATTCTATAAAGATTGGGCTTGCTTCCCCGGAGAAAATAAGGGAATGGTCACGTGGTGAGGTTAAAAAGCCTGAAACTATCAATTACAGGACATTAAAACCTGAGAAAGATGGTCTTTTCTGTGAAAAAATCTTTGGCCCAAGCAAGGACTGGGAGTGCCATTGTGGTAAATATAAGAAAATACGTTATAAAGGTGTAGTCTGTGACCGCTGTGGTGTAGAAGTTACAAAATCAAGTGTAAGGCGTGAACGCATGGGGCATATAGAGCTTGCTGCCCCGGTGTCACATATATGGTATTTTAAAGGTATTCCAAGCCGTATGGGGCTTATACTTGATGTATCACCAAGAAACCTTGAAAAAGTGCTGTATTTTGCGTCATATATTGTGCTTGAAACACAGGATGGTACAGGACTGCAGCAGAAACAGGTTCTTACAGAAGCAGAATACCAGGAAGCAAGGAGCAAGTTTGGTGATTCATTCCGTGCTGGCATGGGTGCTGAATCAATAATGGAACTTTTAATGAGCATTGACCTTGAAGAAGAATCAGCAGAACTTAAGTCAGAGCTTAAAGGTTCTTCAGGGCAGAAAAGGGCAAGGATAATAAAACGCCTTGAAGTAATAGAAGCTTTCCGTGAGTCAAAGAACAAGCCTGAATGGATGATTTTAACAGTTATACCAGTTATACCGCCAGATTTAAGGCCTATGGTACAGCTTGACGGCGGGCGTTTTGCAACTTCTGACATGAATGATTTATACCGCCGTATTATAAACAGGAATAACAGGTTAAAAAGGCTGCTGGAATTAGGTGCACCTGATATTATTGTACGTAATGAGAAAAGAATGTTACAGGAAGCAGTAGATGCGCTTATTGATAATGGAAGGCGTGGAAGGCCTGTAACAGGTCCTGGCAACAGGCCGCTTAAATCACTTTCGGATATGCTTAAAGGAAAGCAGGGGCGTTTCCGCCAGAACCTTTTAGGCAAGCGTGTAGATTACTCAGGGCGTTCAGTTATTGTCGTAGGCCCTGAACTGAAAATATACCAGTGCGGGCTTCCTAAAGAGATGGCTATAGAGCTTTTTAAGCCATTCGTTATGAAAGAGCTTGTTTCAGACGGGACAGCACATAATATTAAACAGGCAAAGAAAATGGTTGAAAAACTCCAGCCGGAAGTATGGGATGTGCTGGAAGAAGTAATACGTGAACACCCTGTTATGCTTAACCGCGCGCCTACACTGCACAGGCTTGGCATACAGGCGTTTGAACCTACACTTGTAGAAGGCAAGGCAATTAAACTCCATCCGCTTGTTTGTACAGCATTTAATGCTGACTTTGATGGTGACCAGATGGCAGTCCACCTCCCATTATCAGTTGAAGCACAGGCAGAATGCCGTTTCCTGCTGCTTTCACCAAATAACCTTTTAAAACCTTCAGATGGCGGCGTGGTTGCAGTCCCTTCACAGGATATGGTGCTTGGCATTTACTACCTTACACAGGAACGCTCTGGGGCTAAAGGTGAAGGCAAGTCATTTAAAAATGTAAATGAAGCCATTATTGCATATGAAAATGGCGTTATAACCCTCCATGCCAGGATTAAAGTAAGAAGGAAAGGCATAAATGCCAAAGGTGAAGAGGAAGAGAAGGTTATAGAGTCTACTCTTGGAAGGTTTCTTTTTAATGAGATACTTCCACAGGATTTAGGTTTTATAGACCGTACAGACCCTGATAACTTTTTAAGGCTTGAAGTAGACTTCCATGTAGGCAAGAAACAGCTTAAACCGATACTTGAAAAGTGCATAAACGTCTATGGTGCTACTGGTACAGCTGAAACTATGGATAATATTAAAGCGCTTGGTTATAAATATTCAACACGTGCTGCAATGACAGTATCTATTTCAGATATGACAGTACCAGAAGCTAAAAAAACAATTCTTTCAGATGCAGAAAAAACTGTTGAGAATATTTCACGTAAATTCCGCCGTGGTCTTCTTACAGAAGAAGAGCGCTACAAAGCTGTTATTAATACATGGAAAAATGCAGATGATAACATAACAACTGCATTGTTAGGCGGGCTTGATAAATATAATAATATTTATATGATGGCAGATTCTGGCGCACGTGGTTCTGACAAGCAGATTAAACAGCTTGCAGGTATGCGCGGGCTTATGGCGGATACATCTGGACGTACAATAGAGCTTCCTATTAAGTCAAATTTCCGTGAAGGGCTTGATGTACTGGAATACTTTATTTCTGCACATGGTGCAAGGAAGGGCATGTCTGATACAGCTTTACGTACAGCGGATTCAGGATATCTTACAAGACGTCTTGTTGATGTGTCACAAGAGCTTATTATACGCGAGGTAGACTGCTGTGCTGGCAGGGATTTTATACCTGGCATGGAGATATCTGGTGTAGTAGATGGCAAAGAAATGATAGAATCCCTTGAAGAACGTATAACAGGACGTTTTTCATGTGAAAATATATATGATGATGCAGGGGAGCTTATTGTCAAGGCAAACCATATGATTACGCCAGCACGTGCTGCACGTATTGTCGCTAAAAAAGAAGTGGCAGAAGATATTGATAATGCAAGGATTAAAATACGTACAATACTGACATGTAAGTCACATATTGGTGTATGCGCAAAATGTTATGGGGCAAACCTTGCTTCAGGTGACCCGGTACAAGTTGGTGAAGCTGTAGGCATTATTGCAGCACAGTCCATAGGCGAGCCTGGCACACAGCTTACTATGCGTACTTTCCATAGTGGCGGTGTTGCCGGCGATGATATTACACAGGGTCTTCCACGTGTTGAGGAGCTTTTTGAAGCACGTAAACCAAAGGGGCTTGCAATTATTGCAGAATTTGGTGGTATTGTTGCCATACGTGATACCAAGAAAAAACGTGAGGT
Source organism: uncultured Lachnospiraceae bacterium (assembly GCA_910577825.1). Classification (GTDB taxonomy): domain Bacteria; phylum Bacillota; class Clostridia; order Lachnospirales; family Lachnospiraceae; genus Butyribacter. The sequence continues at coordinate 26,230 of CAJTOK010000052.1, forward strand.
AATCGTTACAAATACTGAAAATGGTGAGCAGAAGGCATACCTTATACCTTATGGCTCACGTATAAAAGTTAAAGATGCACAAGTTATTGAAGCAGGCGATGAGCTGACAGAAGGCAGCGTAAACCCGCATGACATACTTGCAATCAAAGGAGTACGTGCAGTACAGGATTATATGATACGTGAAGTACAGCGTGTATACCGTTTGCAGGGTGTTGAGATTAATGATAAGCATATTGAAGTAATTGTGCGCCAGATGCTTAAAAAGATACGTATTGAGAATAATGGTGATTCATCATTCCTTCCAGGCGTAATGATAGATGCACTTGATTTTGAAGATGAAGTAGAAAGGCTTACAGCAGAAGGCAAAGAGCCGCCAGAAGGCAAACAGGTAATGCTTGGTATTACAAAAGCATCACTTGCTACCAATTCATTCCTGTCTGCAGCATCATTCCAGGAAACTACCAAAGTTCTTACAGATGCTGCAATTAAAGGAAAAATAGACCCTCTTGTCGGGCTTAAAGAAAATGTTATTCTTGGTAAGCTTATACCAGCAGGTACAGGCATGAAACGTTACCGCTCTGTCAAGCTTGACTGTGATGAGGCTGCGGAGAAATTTATTGAGGAACACCGCAGGGCACAGATGGCAAGTCTTGAAGAAGAAGCGGAGGAAAACAGTAAAAGCAAAGATAAAGAAAAGGATATATTGCCTGATATAGAAGATGAACAAGACAATGAAGTGGCAGCAGCAGATGGTGAACTGGTTTATTCTGATGCAGATGAAGAAGAAGAATTAGAAGGACTTGATATACTTGATGAGTTTGGAGTATTTGACTGATAGTTTTTTGTATCCAGATGCTGCATATACCGGCATTTAAACCCTGGAATCCAGGGTTTAAATGCCGGTGGCTTCTTTACCGCTGGATGCACACATCTGGCAAAAAACATGCCAGATAACAACATATATCCATATATTTTGGGATTTTTACAAAAAAACACTTGACATATATATGGAGTAATGGTAATATACTATCTGTTGCCGCAAAAGTTATGCGGTTTATATATAAGACAGATTACAATGCTTATAATAAAAATTAAAAAAGTTAAAAAAACTGTTGACAAAGACAAGCAGAAGTGGTAATATTAAACACGCTGTTGGAAACAACAGAAAAGCACATTGATAACTGAACAGTAAAACAACCCTGAAAATTCTAAAACAAACCTATATT
>CAJTOK010000053.1 GCA_910577825.1 uncultured Lachnospiraceae bacterium
AAACATTTGTTGTCAAGGTTCAGTTCTTGGCTACGGGCTTTATTTTCGTAGCAATACACAAATCTAAACTAGCTCTTATAAATCCGAGAGGCTATATTTTTATTAAAATTATAGCATAAATATGGTATTTTTCAATGAAAAATCCAGATACCCGGTGCAAAATACAGGGTACCTGGATACAGGATTATGTTTCTGGCTTTTAAAATGGTGATTTTATTACAGGCTGTATCTGCCTTCCTTTTAATGCTTCTTCTATTGTATCAGGAATAAGTGAAACATGGGCAACGAGTGAATTATGTTTTTTAACGCAGTCATCCTGTCCAAATGGCACGAAATAAATATTTTTCATATTGAAAAGCATTCCAAGGTTACGGAAGTTAATTCCCATGGCATCATTTGTGGAAACAGAAATAACCAGAGGGCGTTCATTCCTTAAATGTGCTTTAGCTGCCATTAATACAGCAGAATCTGTAATGCCGTTTGCAAGTTTGGCAAGGGTATTGCCAGTACATGGCGCTATTACAAGCACATCTAAAAATTTCTTAGGGCCTATGGGTTCTGCTTCTGGTATTGTATATATTCCTTTTCTTCCAGCAATGTTTTCTATATCCGCAATAAAGTCAGATGCCTTGCCAAAACGGCTGTCTAATGAGCAGACATTTGGTGAAAAGATTGGATATATATTATAATGGCCTTTCATATCTGAAATGACTTTCTTAATCTTTGCATGTGTACAAAATGAGCCTGTTATGCCGAAACCAATATCCAGTGTATTCTTTACTTCATTCATATGGTCTCCAATCCTGCGCAGTATGCGCATTAAAAGTTAAAATAACTGTGGTTATATATATTTTATAATCTCATCAAAAATAATTCTGGCTGAGGTTTCTGGTGAGTAAGCGGCAGGAAGCCCAAGGCAGTGTTTTGCTGTTATCCCCCTGCTTTTGCAGTAGGAAAAATCTGTCCCGCCGGGTTTTGAAGCAATATCTATTATAATGCAGCTTCCCTTCATTGTATTTATACGTCCAGGGGTTATAACCATTGCAGGTGCAGTATTAAATATAAAATCATATGCACTAAAATCCCCAGATGCTTTGTTATACCCGCTGGCATATGCCCTTGCAATGTCGGCAGGCTTTATTGTAAGTACACTTACATCTGCTTTAAGGCAGCTTAATTTATCTGCAATAACAGTACCGCACCTGCCATAACCTATAACAAGGCATCTGCTTGACTGTATATTTATGCTGCTTGCTTTAATGGCTTCACATATAGCCCCTTCAGCAGTTGCAACTGCATTTTTTATAGCTATGCCAGGTATTTTCATATAATCTAAAAATGCAGCATTTTCAGAAGAGCATATATCTATAAGATAAGCAGGCAGCATACCGCCTATAATATACGTCCCATGGTGTATAAACGGAATAATGCCAGCTAATGTTTCTTCAGATACCGCAACAGGAAGCAGAAGTATTTCATTGCTAGTCCGGCTGCTGTAAATATCTCCACACTGTTCTAGCGGAGGGTTATTTTTACTGGCATTTTCCCCTGCACTGGCACCAGGCACATCTATTACTGTAAATCCATACTCTGAAAGCATATTGCCAAGGTATTTCTGGCGTTTGTCGTTACCATACGAATATATAATCCCTGATTTATTCATACCTTACCTCATTCCTGCATTTGGTTTATAATTAAAATCTATATGAAATAATTTCCATAGATTAAAATATGCAGAAAACTGGAAAGTGTGAGGGATGAAAAGAACCAGGGAGATGAATAATTTAAGGAAAATTCCACAGAATATAATACAGGAATTAACAGAGGCTTAAATTTACAGGAGGTTTAACAGATGGATTGTTTGAAGATTAAAGAAGTCCAGGGAAGGGAAATTATTGATTCAAGGGGTAATCCTACAGTTGAGGCAGAAGTGGTGCTTGAATGCGGGGCATGTGGCAGGGCAGCAGCGCCAAGCGGGGCATCTACAGGCATTTATGAGGCACATGAATTAAGGGATGGTGATAAAAGCCGTTATGGCGGCAATGGTGTTAAAAATGCGGCTGATAATATAAACAAGCTTCTTGCTTTCAGGTTAAAAGGAATGGACGCTGCAGATATTTATAATATTGACCAGAAAATGATTGAGGAGGACGGCACAGCAAATAAGAGTAAAATTGGCGCTAATGCAATGCTTGCCGTATCACTTGCATGTGCAAAAGCGGCGGCAGCAGCTTATAAAATGCCATTATACAGGTTCTTAGGCGGAATAAGCGGCAATACGCTTCCAGTACCTATGATGAATATATTAAACGGCGGGGCACATGCAGCAAATACCGTTGACACCCAGGAATTTATGATAATGCCCGTGGGTGCGTGCTGTTTTGCAGAGGGTTTAAGGCAGTGCTGTGAAGTTTACCATGAGCTTAAAGGTATATTAAAATCCAGAAACCTTGCTACAGCAGTTGGTGACGAAGGAGGGTTTGCGCCAGACCTGTCAAGTGATGAAGAAACAATAGAGCTTATACTTGATGCAGTATCAAAGGCAGGATATAAGCCAGGTGATGATTTCGTGCTTGCACTTGATGCAGCTGCAAGTGAATGGAAAGGCAGCAAAGCTGGTGAATACCATCTTCCTAAAAGTGGCAGGACACTTTCTTCCAGTGAACTTATAGCCCACTGGAACAGACTGTGCAGCCAGTATCCTGTAAAATCAGTTGAAGACCCGCTTGATGAAGAAGACTGGGAAGGCTGGAAACAGATTACAAAAGAACTTGGCGGAAGTGTACAGCTTGTAGGTGATGATTTGTTCGTAACTAATACAAAAAGGCTTAAAAAAGGCATAGATACAGGCTGTGGCAACTCAATACTTATAAAACTTAACCAGATTGGCACACTTTCAGAAACAATAGAAGCCATTAAACTTGCAAAAAAACATGGATACACTTCTATAGTATCACACCGTTCAGGCGAAACAGAAGATACAACAATAGCTGACCTTGCAGTTGCGCTTAATGCAGGGCAGATAAAAACAGGTGCACCATGCAGGAGTGAGAGAGTTGCAAAATACAACAGGCTGTTAAGGATACAGGAAGGACTTGGCGGGACTGGATGTTATGGCGGCCATACAGTATTTGCAGGAAGGTAACGATACCTGGAAACTTTATAACATTATAAAAACCCTGGTTTACAGAACCAGGGTTTTTGGCTTCCACAAGAAAAAGAAGTAGTGTATAATATACCCAAGGAGGTGGCCAAAATGGATTATTCCAGTCTTTTAGAAAAGAAAAATATTCTGGAACAGAAAAAAAATATAATAGATAAGGTTACAATATCTTCTTATGAAAAAGACTTTGAACTGGAATTTACACATAATTCTACAGCCATTGAGGGAAATACACTTACATTAATGGAAACAAAAGTCATACTTGAAGATGGTATTTCAGTTGGCGGGAAGGAATTAAGGGAGATTTATGAAATTGTAAACCACAGGAAAGCATACAGATATGTAAAAGGCTGTATTGCTGGTGGCAGGCAGCTGGACGGAAGCATAGTAAAAGAAATACATGCCCTGCTTATGGAAAATATTATTACTGGCGGCATATACAGAAACCAGGAAGCCAGGATTAGCGGGGCGGCCCATATTCCGCCAGCAGGAAATGATATGTATATACAAATAAAGAACTTTTTTGCTGATATGCCATATAAAAACTTTAATCCTGTTGAAATGGCAGCGTGGAGCCATGCAGAGTTTGTCCGTATACATCCGTTTATTGATGGCAATGGAAGGACATCAAGGCTTATTATGAATTACCAGCTTATGTCAAATGGATTTTTGCCAGTATCCATTGATAAAAAAAACAGGCTGGAATATTATAATACATTAGAAGAATATGCTGTAAATGGAAATTTAAGGCCATTTACTGATATGCTGTCAGTATTGGAAGATAAACAATTAGATACTTATATATCATTAATTAAATAGCGGCCTGCAGAAAGGGCATCTGGAAAAATATAATCCAGATGCCTTATTTTAGTTACAGGGCTTTCTTAAAAAATTTTTCATAATTTAAAGGCAGTTTTAAAGGTTTTTTAAAGATTATGCTGTTACTATATTTTAAAACAATAAATGAAAGGGGAGATTATTATGAAGGGCAAGAATAAATTTATTGCCATAGTAACAGTATTTGTTATGCTTATAATGCTGTCCGGAGGCTGCGGGGGCGGAGGCAGTAAACAGCCAGAAAAGGGCAGGATACAAAGCCAGGATAACGGCAGCGTTAATAATGATAATACAGTACAGGTAAAAGCAGGCACTGGAAGGTTTTTTGAGAATGGAATAACATTGCCTGGAGAGCTCCAGAATATCAATGCTTTAAAAAGACTGGAAGATGGAAGCATAGCCGTTATAGGCAGCAGCAGGAATAGCAGGAATGGAAAGAAAACTGGCAGGGAAAACAGTTACAGTTACTATATTTTTAAAAGCAATGACAAGGGGCAGACCTGGGAAAAGGCAGAAATAAAGGGGTTAAGCGGAAAATTTATGCAGAATGCTGCTATTGCACCAGACGGGGGTGCGGCAATATTTTCTTATGCAGAAACCGGAAAAATAAATACATATATTTCAGATGCAGGAGGGGAAACGGAGAGTTTTTCATTTGAATTTCCAGATAAAAAAGACACAGGCCATGTAATGTGTGCGGATTATGACAGTGAGAAAAATCTTGTGGTGCTTGATGCAGAAGGTTCTCTTTTTAAACTGGGCAGTGATGGTACATGTAAAAAGGCTTTTGATACACAGGGTGAAAGCATTAATTATTTTTATATAACCGGGGATACCCTTGTAGCGGCGGGTGACAATGGAATTTTATTTTTTAATACCAGCAACGGGGAAATGTCTGGAAATGAAGAACTGCTGGACAGCCCTATTGCAAAGAACCAGAACCTGGCTTCTGCCAGTTCAGATTCCGGCTGGCCAATGGCATTTGCAGCAGAAGGCGGAGGGAACGGGGACAGCCTGTTTTTTGCCAGTGAAGACGGCATATTCCATTTTACAAGGGGCGGCAGTATTGCCGAACAGCTTGTGGAAGGCCAGCTTGTAAGTCTTGGAAGCGGGAATGTTATATTCCAGGGCATGGCAGTGCTTGATATGGAAAACATTATTATAGCAGCGGGGACAAGTGCCGGTTATAAATTATTCCTGTATTCTTATGATAAAGAAGCAAAATCTGCACCAGATAAGGAAATTACAGTTTATGCCCTTGATGAATCAGTTTTTTTAAGAAAGGCTGTTTCACTTTTCCAGAAACAGAATCCAGATATACATGTAAACCTGGAATTTGGGCTGTCAGGTGATGACGGCGTGACACTTGAAGATGCGCTTTCTGTACTTAGTACAAATATCCTTGCAGGAAAAGGGCCTGATGTACTTATCCTTGATGGAATGCCATTAGACAGCTATATTGAAAAAGGGATTCTTGCAGATATCAGTGATATAACCGGGGAAATAGATAAAAAAGAGGGGCTTTTCCAGAATATTAAAGAAAACAGCATAAAAGATGGCAAAATTTACGCCATGCCTGTACGTTTCCTTATTCCTGTATCAGAAGGCAGGGGGAAAACTGCAAAAGCAGGTGAAAGCCTTGCCACGCTTGCCAGGACAGTAACACAGCTAAAGAAAGACAATCCTTCTGTCAATGCAATTCCCGATAAAGGTACAAGGACATTATTAAGGGATTTATATTATGCAGATTCCGCTTCATGGCAGAAAGAAGACGGAAGCCTTGATGAAGAAGCTGTAAAAGAATATTTATCATATGCCGGGCAGATTTATGCTGCAGATTCATGCAGCGCTGAAAAAGACAGCCAGGATAAATTGTTTGGCGATGCTGCTTTAGAAGGTGAAAAACTTGGTACAAACCAGAGTTCCGGGCTGGTAAGCGGGGACTTCCAGATGTCGTTTGGCACACTGCCAGGTATATATGATTTACAGGATATGATAAGCACACAGGCACAGACTAAGGCAGACTACTGCCTGCTTAATGGCAAAAAAGTTAAATCCTATATACCATATCTTATTACAGGGATAACTGAAAATGGAAATAAAGAAACTGCAAAGGAATTTGTAAAAATGCTCTTTAGTGCAAAGGCGGGCAGCAGCCAGTTAAATGGAATACCTGTAAACAGGACAGCTTATAATGAAGTAATTACAGAAAAGCTTGATGCACAAAATGTAAAAGACCAGTCGTCAATAGCATTTGGCGGGGCAGATGGTGATGGTAAGATGTATGGGTATGAACATATAAACCTTACAAAAAAGGATATTAAAAAGTTTACAGATATTATAGAGAGCCTTGAAAAACCATCATTAACTAACCGTGTAATACAGGAAATTGTATTAGAGCAGGGCAGTGCTTACCTTCTTGGCGTAAAAAGCCTTGAGGAAACAACAGATACCATTTTAAAGAAAGTAAACCTGTATCTGTCAGAACAGGGGGGGATACTATGGGAAAAAGAAACAGGATGGCATGGATTTTTATACTGCCAGGGCTTGCAGGCATACTTGTTTTTTATATAATCCCATTTGCAGATGTAGTGCGGCGTTCTTTTATGAAAGCTATGGGAAATGGGTTTGCAGGGCTTTCTAACTACAGGCAGGCAGCAGGAAGTACAGCGTTCCAGATGGCAGCAGGCAATACAGCCCGTTTTGTGTTTACCTGCATACCACTGCTTCTGCTTCTCTCACTTGGAATTGCCGTACTTCTGCAGGGGGAAGGAAGGTATAAGCATTTATTAAAAAGTGCTTACCTTGTCCCGCTTGCAATACCGGCGGCAAGCGTAGTGCTTCTATGGAACATTGTATTTGACAGTTCAGGGATGCTAAACGGTATAATGTCATTCCTGCACCTTAAAACAAGGGACTGGATGAATACAGGTCCTGCATTTGGTGTACTGGTATTCAGTTATATCTGGAAAAACCTGGGCTATGATGTAGTGCTCTGGACAGCAGGGCTTGGCGGGATTCCAGGGAGTATTTATGAAGCAGCAAAGGTAGACGGCGCAGGGGCGTTTAAAAGCTTTATCTATATTACAATACCCAATATACGGCAGGTGGCAGTTACAATTATAATACTTTCATTCCTCAATTCATTTAAAGTATTCAGGGAAGCTTACCTTGTAGCAGGAAACTACCCGCAGGAACAGATTTACTTGCTGCAGCATGTATTTAATAACTGGTTTGCAGAACTTTCTGTAGACAAGATGGCAGCAGGTTCTGTAATGCTTTGTGCCGTGCTTGTGGTATTTGTAATATTTTTGCAAAGGAGCTGGGAAACATAAACGGCAGGGGGACTGTTATGGGAAAAATTATAAAAAATATTATATTAACCTTATTTGCATTATTAGAAATAAGCCCTTTAATATTCCTGCTTTCTGGTTCTTTTATGGATAACCAGGAAATAACAGGCTATATTTCACCTGTATTTAATAAAGATGGCGGATATGCCACCTGGGGGCTTGTGCCTTCATTTCCCACATTAAGCAATATGGCAGGAGTCCTTCTTGATTCACCAGAATTTTTCCAGATGTTCTGGAACACTGCCAGAATAACAGGATTAATACTGGCAGGACAGATAGTATCCGGGATGCCTGCAGCATGGGGGCTTGCAAGATACCAGTTTAAAGGAAGAAAAGTTATATATATGGTCTATATAGTTATGATGATGATGCCATTCCAGGTAACAATGCTTTCACAATATCTTGTACTTGATAACTTAGGGCTTTTAGATACAGCTGCCGCAGTAATAATACCAGGAATGTTTTCTACATTTCCAGTATTTATAATGTACCGTTTCTTCTGCGGGATTCCAGAAAGCATAATTGAAGCAGCAAGAATTGACGGGGCAGGGGAAATACAGATTTTTGCAAGGCTTGGAATACCGCTGGGTTCATCTGGCATAATATCAGCACTTGTACTTTCCTTCTTAGAATGTTTTAGCATGATTGAACAGCCAATGGCATTTTTAAAGACAAAAAGCCTGTGGCCGCTTTCACTGTTCCTGCCAGATATAAATGGAGGCAATGCAGGGATATCATTATGTGCATCATTACTGGCACTAATGCCAGCTATATTTGTATTCCTTGCAGGGCAGGATTACCTGGAACAGGGAATAGCATCAGCAGCAGTTAAGGAATAGGGGGGTTTTATAGTGGAACGTAGAAAAAGGAATAGTATTTTCTGGCTTAAAGGCCTTTTATGGCTGTTTGTTGTTATGTTTCTTTTTACAATAGTTTCAAAGGCAGCAGACAGCCTGTCTGTTGCAAAGGTATCTGTTACAAACCCTTCTGCCAGAAAGCTGCAGTATACTGTAAATATTGAAGGCAGGATTGGGAAGAACCGTGAAGTTTCTGTATTATCACAGCCAGATATTCTTATTAAAAGTATATTTGTAAGCGAGGGGCAGCGTGTAGTTAAAGATGATATGCTTGCAAGGCTTGATATGGCTGATTTAAACAGGCAGATTAAGGAATTAGAGGATAATATAAAGGTTTTAGAACTGCAGAACCAGGCATTATATGACAAGATGGCACAAAATGAAAGAAGGCGCCAAAGGGAAATTGACAGGGCAGAGAAAGATTATAAATATATAAAGGAAAAGAACAAAAAGGCTGTTTTACAGGCAGAAAAGGAGCTTGCAAAGGCAAAAAAAGACTTAGAAAAATATAAAAAGAAAAAAAGGCAGGATGAGATGGCAAGGGCGTCACTTAAAGCTGCAGCAGAAGAAAAGAAAAAGGCTTTAAATAATTTAAAAGAGCTTGCAAGGGAAGAAGAAAAGGCAGCAAAAAGGGCAGCAGAAGATGCAAAAGAGGCAGATGCCAGTGGCAGGGAAACAGAAATTAATAATATTTCCATAAAGGAATTAAAGAAGAAATCAGGCAGGCTGTATAAATTAAAAAGACAGAAAGGCAGGATTTTAGCGCCAAGGGATGGTGTTATTACAGCTGTGCTTGTAAGCGTAGGACAAAAGATGCCTGATACAAGTATATTTACTATGACAGATGACAGTACAGGGCTTAAATTTGAAGGACAGGTTTTTCCAGAAGATGCAAAGTATATTAAAGCAGGTGATGAAGTTACAGTGGGCACGGCGGACATGGAGAAGGGAGGCATTAAGGTTACATCGCTTAAAATGGATGAAAGCGGGGAATTTATGGATATTATGGCAGTTCTTCCAGCTAAGGCTTTTTCTATTGGCGAAAAAGCTTCTATAAAAATAGTAAATGAGTCTGCAAAATATCCATGTACTGTGCCTGCCACATCTGTATACACAGATAAAGGCAAGAGCTATATATTTATAGTGCAGTCAGAGGATACTGTGCTTGGAAAGCAGGAGGTAGCAAGGAAAATGGAAGTAAATGTCCTGGAAAAGAATAGTGTTTATGCTGCATTAGAAGCTGATTCGCTGCCAGACGGAAGCAGGATTATTGCAGATACAGACAGGTATGTGGAAGAAGGCAGCAGGGTGCGGGTAATGGAGGAATAAAGTTGGCAGGGAAAATAAAAATAAAGGGTAATTTTATTGTGGCAGCCGCCTGTATTTTATTATCAGGGATTTTTATAACAGCAGGGATTTGCCAGTGCAAAAACGGCAGCAGTTTTTTACATAACCTGGCGCTTAAGGCAGAGGGGGAAGGGTTTTCTGGCAAATGGCTTAATAATACGCTTGGCAAAGGGGATGATTTAGATAATACAGATAATGTTTCTTTTGCCGCCTGGACGGAATTAAAGGGTGAACAGGTTTCTGCAAAGGATGGCACAAGGCAGTGTAGTACAGATGTATGTGCTGTTTATGGTGAATCTGGCTGTGTCCTTCCTTTTGACAGGAATCTTCCTGTTGCAGACAGGCAGGGATGTATTATCGGCATTAAACTTGCAGAAGAGCTTTTTGGAAGCCATAATGCAGAAGGGATGGAAATTATATGGAGGGACAATATATGGATTGTAAGGGGAGTAGTTAAAAAACCTTCCAGCCTGTTTATGGCACAAGCAGCAGGCATAGCAGATAAAATAGCATTTGACAGGATTAATATAAGGCTGGGAAATGAGAAAGACAGGCGCAGGGCAGGTGAAAATTTTATTAACAGGCATGGGCTTTATGCCAGTGTGTTAAGGTGGGATTACCTTTACAGCCTGGCATGGCTTGAAGAAATAATCCCTGGCAGGTGGTCTGATTTCCAGGGATTTAAACAGAATTTCCAAAAACATGGCAGGGCGGTGGAATTAGTAGAAAACACTGGAAAAACAGCAATAGAAGCAGAAGGGCTTTACTGCAAGGAAAAAGGCAGGCAGCTTTTTATAACAGGCATATTTTTTCTGACAGCAGGAAGTATTTTCTGTTTAAAAAAACATTTATTATAAAAGAAAAAGGAATAAAAAAACCCGGGCATAATCTCCGGGTTTTTGGCATTTTTATAATTAAGAAAATTAAAAAGAAAGTCTTGACGGACAGTTAATTCAGTGCAATACTTAAATAGGAAAAAACGGCTGGCAGGCCGGAAGATAATAAAGAGAGGGGAAATCTTATGAGCAAAGAAAAGATTAAGCAGGATGAAAACATGAACACAATCCAGGGACAGCTTACAAAAGGTACAAAGTCAATCGCAAGAAACCTTGTATTTCTTACGGCGTTTTTTACTGTATTTATGTTATTAATAGTCTTAATACAGTTTAGCATGGTAAGGTATTCAGGTAAAGGGGTGTTATGTATTTCAGCTTCAGATGAAGCAAACAGGATTTTCCGTGCAATAGATGACTTTGTTTATGGCGGAGAAGCATATACAGGGCCATTTGAACCAGGAGAAAAATTTATGGAACTATATAATAAGGTACAGTCAGAACATGGCAATGTTATAAACCGTATTAACAATGCGAAGGGATTGTATGATGAGTTTTTAAAAATTGCAAAGCAGACAGTGGATACATACAGTACAGACCCTGAGGCCGCAACAGATATGTGTGATGTGGAGTTATATGGCAAGCTTGAAGAATTACGTGATGTATTAAGCCTTGCATCAGAAAGCTTTTCTAAAATGCAGTCACAGGCAAGCGGCATAGGTACAGGGGTTATTATATTATGTATTATAGTTGGAGGGGTTCTTACAGTTTTTTCAATGAAACGTGCCCGCAATATAGGGGAAAATATGTCAGATTCAATCGCAGGGCCGGTAATAGCAGTTGCACAGTGGGCTGAAAGCCTTTCCATGGGCAGCGGGGCAGATGTAAATGCTTTAAAAAATGCTGCAAATGGCAGCAGTGTGCATTTAGCAGAAATCGACCAGATGGTACAGGCATTTTCCAAAATGGCAATTTCCATACACGAAAATGCAGATGTAGTACAAAAAGTTGCTGATGGCGATATGACAGCATTCGTTAATATACGTTCAAGTGGTGATGTACTTGGCAAAAGTTTATATAAAATGGTACAAAATAATGATATTATGTTTGCACAGATATCAGCTATTGCAGATTCTGTTAAAACAGGTACAGATTCCATTGCAACAGCTGCTTCTGAGCTTGCAGAAAGCTGTACAGCAGAAGCACAGGCAGTATCTGATTTCTATAACGAGATAGACAAGACAGATGCTTTAATGTCTGAAAATGCCAATGATGCAAAAATTGCCTACAAACTTTCCAATACAATAAAATCCGATGCAGATGAAAGCAAAGAGAAAATGCACGAACTCCTTGATGCCATGTCTGCAATACAGGAAGCTTCAGAAAAAGTATCAGGCGTTATTTCCAATATAGAGGATATTGCAAGCCAGACAAACCTGCTTGCTTTAAATGCGGCAATAGAAGCAGCAAGGGCAGGTGAAGCAGGGAAAGGCTTTAGTGTTGTGGCAAACTCTGTTACAGAACTTGCAAGGAAAAGCACAGAGGCAGCAACTGAAAGCAAAGTATTAATTGAAGATACAATAACAAAAGCCGTAAGGGGAAGTGAACTGTCAGGCGACACATTTGCAGCATTTAATAAAATAACGGATTCTATAAATGAAATAATAAATGTAACAGACCGTATTATGTCATCAGGCACTATACAAAAAGAAAATATGGACAATATTGAAAGGGGAATACAGCAGATATCTGATTTGGTATCAAATAATGCAGCTTCAAGTGAAGAAACAGCCGCAATGACAGAAGAAATTACAAAGAACGCAGAAGTGTTAAAAGCATCTATGGGGCAGTTCCATTTAAGGCGCAGGGAACCAGGAAAGCCATATATACCTGCTGAAAAAGAGAATGACCAGGAGTTTGTACGTGTTGCAACAGAGAATTATGAAAAATTCATTAATTCCAAAGCCGGGCGTGAAATAATGGAATTATACAAGAAAGATAATGAATAATATATAAAGCGGTTAGTTTGCATAATAATGGAAGTAGTATATATGACTATCAAAAAGCAGTATCTTGTTTTTTATCAAATTGTCACAAAGCAAATATTGTATATAAAGACCATCAGGGAGGTAGTTATATGTCTGGAAGAAGTATTTTAAGTGAAAAACCAGAAGATAATAAAGCAGCAGCTGAATGGGGGTTAAACAGGCGGAATTGATTAGAAAAGGTGAGGAAATTACACAAAGGTTAATGAAAAAATATACATCTATTATTTTGTTACGTGATAATAAAAAAACAACGGATAAAGATAATGCCGTCAGGAAAGTGTAAGTGTCACTGATAGCTCAGGTACAAGCCAAAGTGGCACAGAAGGGACTTCAAGTGGTACTAGCCATTCTGAAGGAAAAACTACTGGCGGTAGTAAATCAGAGGGCACAAGCACAGATGTTAAAGAGGAGAACAGGATTAATTTTGGAAAGCTTGTGCAGAGTGACAATGAAATAATCCTTCTGGACAGCGGGCTGCCTTTCCTTGTTATAGAGCCTGCCAATACGGAGTACCGTATACTTAACAATATAATAATTTAATTGTATTTACCAGAGGGGCATTATTTTCTGGTGCATGGGGAATTTTGCATCACTGGCAGTTTCATTAATTATGCCAGGGCTTGGACTGCCTGGATTAATAGCCGCACTTAGTATTATTGTAAATGCTGTATCTGCAATATCGGAGGTACTGTGGTTAAAAGATAAGAATGAAACACCAGAAGAACTTAGCATAAAGGCAGAAGACGCAGATAAGAAACCAGAAGCTTTTGACAGTATAGAAGCATATATTGAATATTGTGCAATAATGTAAAAATTGACAAAGAAAGGCTGGAAAGGCTTTCTGATGAGGACAAAGCAAAATATATGGCAATAGGCACAGCAATTAATATTAAAGGAATTGAAGAAAAATATGGGATTGAAGCTGTACATGGAATGCTTTGGAACTGCCAGCAAGTTTATATTAATAATCTTTATTATATCTATAGTCTGTAAAAACCCCAAAAAATTAAACAAATCTTAACCGTTTTCCATATTGAAACTTAATCTGTATTTTCATACAATATTAAAGACATAAAAAATAATATCTGTACCAGTAATACACTGGTGCAGGGGAAAGGCATGGATTATATACCAATGTACAATATTTTAATTTGTGATGATGAGAGGGACATAGTTTCTGCCCTGGAGATATATTTAAAGGCAGATGGCTATAAAACATATAAAGCTTACAATGGAAATGAAGCAGTTTCAATTATAGCAGATGAAGAAATACATCTAGTGCTTCTGGATATAATGATGCCAGGCATGGACGGGATAGAAACTATTTCAAAGATAAGGCAGATAAGCAATGTACCAGTAATTTTCCTTACTGCGAAAGGGGAAGATGCTGATAAAGTGCTTGGGCTTAATATTGGCGCAGATGATTATGTAACCAAGCCGTTTAACCCGGTTGAACTGCAGGCAAGGGTTAAATCACAGCTTAGAAGGTATTTAAAACTTGGCGGCGGAAATGTGCATGATGATTTGCTTGTAATGGGCGAGATTTCCCTTAATGACAGGGCAAAGGAAGTTACTCTTGATGGTATGCCGGTACAGCTTACAAAGACAGAGTACGATATACTTAAATTCCTTATGCAGAACCCAGGGGAAGCATTTTCACCACAGAAAATATACCAGAAGGTATGGAAGGGCGAACCATTTGGCACAGAAAATACAGTTGCGGTGCATATAAGGCATTTAAGGGAAAAAATAGAGTATGACCCTGCAAACCCAAGATATCTTATAGCCGTATGGGGACGGGGATATAAAATGGAAGATGGCGGCAGTAAAAAAGGTAATCACCAGAAAGTTTTACAGGAAACGGGGGCTAATAAATGAAAAAAATAGTACCGAATTTACTAAGATATATTTTAATATTTATAGCTGTGATTGCCGGATGTACATGTGCTGTTTCTATAACAGGCATAATCCTTGCAGCTTCTGCAGGCATTTATGGCAATGATTTAAAAGAATTACTGGATAATGGCAGGGCAAACCTGTCAGGGCTGTATTCAGGGAATATTTTTGAAAGCATGAAAGAGCATGGCAATCCCGGGTGCATGGAGAAGTCTAACCTTGAGTATGTTATTGTAAAGGGGATAAACCCGGATAATGATATAAACAGTGAAACAGGCAAAGTGGTTATTAGTGATGATGATAATATTATTTACACTAACAGCAGCCATTATTGGGAAAGTCCATCTGGATTTTATTATGAAAACTATAAAATATTTAATTGGGAAGAACCAGCAGAATATGAACAGGCGGGTATTATATCAAGTCTTTTTAGTGACGGGGAAAACCATATAACATTTGATAATTATGAATCACGTAAAGAGTATGTACAAAGGATATTTTACCATAACGGAATATTTTACTTTGAAACAGAAAATTATGCTTTCCCTGCATATAGTGTGGAAATACCAGCAACCAGGTTAAACAACCATGATTATAAAATGCTTCAGGAAGAAGGACATATTTCAGGTGTAGAAGATTATGTAAAATATGAACTGGAGCATGGCAAAGACGGGAAGCTTTTTTACAGGTGTCCCTGGATTTATAATATAGTCCTTAAAACTTCAAGTTACAAAGACTGGGACAAGGTTTTAATTAATGATATACCTTTCCAGGGCAAAGCAGTAGAAAAAGGAAAGCCAGGTAAGGATATAAAAATATTTAACTGGGATAAAAAGGATAACAGTTATTTCTGTGATATTGAGAACCAGGACAGTTATGCAGAGAATATGGAAGGTTATCCAGATATAGACTATTTAAATATTGTTATCACATATGATGTTAAAGACGAAACATATAGCAGTATGTATGCTGTTTTCACTAATGTTGCATCACCACTTGACAAAAATGCAGATGATTTATTTTATAAGCAGAAAAGGGTTATTAAATTCCTGTATGAAATGAGGTATCCATTAATAGTGATAGCAATAATGTCAGCAGTAATATTTATAGTGCTTCTTATGTTCTGCTGTTATAGCAGGTATATTTGTCCAGATAATTGCAGTGTAAGTAAAAACTGGTTCCACCGTATACCTTTTTTAATATATACCGCTTTTATTGCGGTCATTTTTATTATAGTTATTGCTGCTGGTACAGAATTATTAAGGCCGGTCTGGTATGCACAGGAACTGAAAATGCTGGCTGTTTTATATTTTTTTGTGGCACTCTGGTTTATGGCATGTATTTTCCTTTTTATAATGTTTTGCCTGGAAGCCAGCTGCCGGCTTGGGGCAGGGATATTTTTTAAAACTACAGTTTTATATCTTATTTATAATATACTAAGCAAAATTTATGGTACATTAAAAGATGCCTATATTAAAGCAGAAAGAAATACATCATTATTTATAAAGACATCACTGGTACTTGTTTTAATGGACTTGCTGCTGCTTTCTGGATTTTTATTTAGCGGGGACATTATACTGTTTTTTATTGCTTTTGCAATATGTGCCGCTTTTGATTTCTTTGTCTTAAAAGCTGTATTACAGATGGGGGCTTTACAGGTACATGCAAGGGAAATGGCGGCAGGAAACCTTGAAAGCAAAACAGATACTTCAAAAATGGCATGGGAATTTAAGAAACATGGTGAGTACCTTAACCAGATAAGTGAAGGCATGTCAGTGGCAGTAGATGAAAAGATAAAAAGCGAACATTTTAAGACAGAACTTATTACAAATGTATCACATGATATAAAAACCCCGCTTACATCTATTATTAACTATGTTGATTTACTGAAAAAAGAAAATATACAAAAGCCGGCGGCAAAAGAGTATATTGAAGTTTTAGACCGCCAGTCGGCAAGGCTTAAAAAGCTTATTGAAGATTTAATGGAGGCTTCAAAGGCATCAACCGGGAATGTTACAGTAAATCTGGAGCTTTGTGATGTAAATATACTTCTTACCCAGACACTTGGGGAATTTGAGGAAAAATTAAATAATAAAGAGCTTAAACTTATAATAAATAAATCTATGGAAAATATATTTATTATGGCGGACAACAGGCATATATGGAGGATATTTGACAACCTTATGAACAATATCTGCAAGTATGGCCAGCCGGGCACAAGGGTTTATATTAATATTGAAACAGAAGATGAAAAAGTTATAATTATATTCCGCAATACATCAAGTTACCCGTTAAATATATCAAGTGACGAACTTTTAGAAAGATTTGTACGTGGTGATGCTTCACGCCATACAGAAGGGAGCGGGCTTGGGCTTTCTATAGCACAGAACCTGGCAGAAATTATGGGCGGAAGCTTAAAACTGCATGTGGACGGGGATTTATTTAAGGTGGTGCTTAAGTTCCCGAGGACAATGCAGCCTTAAACTTCCTTAAGCACTGGCATTTACATCATTTCATTTAGTCTGGATATTGCATCAGATATGCCGCCAGTGCTTTGGAAAAGCCCCCTGTCAACTGCTTCTTTTCCTACTAAGATAGTGCCAAGGTCACGTGTAAGTATTCCCGGTGCAACCATCCATTTTTCTAAATCTTCTTTGGCAGCATTTGAATGGTCTGATATAAATGTTGTAATCCTTTCCTGTATAAGCTTAAAATATTCATAAGTCTGGGGTGCGCCAAGAACCATTCCATTAAGCCTTACAGGATGTATTATAACTGTAGCTGATGGCGCAATAAAAGTATAATCCGCAGCAACTGAAAGCGGCACGCCGATAGAATGGCTGTCACCCATAACAAGCGCAACGGTAGGTTTGGACATAGAGGCGATAAGTTCTGCAAGTGCAAGCCCGCAGGAAACATCGCCGCCTATTGTATTAACCATAAACAGTATTCCATTAACAGACGGGTCATGTTCAAGGGAGGCAAGAAGCGGAATCATATGTTCATATTTTGTAGTCTTTGTATTATTCCCCGCACATTCATGCCCCTCTATTTCACCTATAATTGATATAAGCTGTATGGTTTTGCCAGTCCCGGCATTTTCAAGCCTTTTGCAGCCAAATTCTTTAATATCATCTTCCATAACAATCCTCCATTAAGTTATTATAAAATTCCCTGCTAATAATATCCCTTATAAAATAAGAATTATACATACTGTTTTTTGCTGGTTATGTCTTTAAACATAAAAGATAGTATGCTATAATAAGAGAACTATTAGTAATATCCAGATATTTTTTGCAGACAGGAGGATTATATGGACTGGATAGAATTTAAGGGAAACCGTTTTGGAATTGACGGGTACGGTTACTGGGATTATTATGTTAAAGATATTGATGTACAGACAGAGGAAGTGTGGCTTCCTGTAACTTTTAAAAACAGGGCTGTTTATGGAATCAAACTGCCACAGGACAAGGTTTATAATGGCGTAAAGGTTTTGTATATACCAGGGGATATGAAGGAACTGGAAGTTACCAGCAGCAATTTTCCAGAACTGGTAAAAACAGTATGTACTGGAGGGGCGGACAGCTATTTTACTACAGATGGCAGGATGGTTTTTAGCGGTAAAGGCGGGAAATTGCATGCGTGCCTTGTAAATGACGGAAAAAGCATTACAGTTCCTGGCAGTGTAAAGGAGATATGCAGTAAGGCATTTTATGGGACATGTTATAGTGAAATAAATTTTCCATATAATAATATGGAGATTGCAGCAGATGCGTTTGATAATTCAAAGTGGTCCGGATTACAGGAGGATTATGTAATTGCAGGCAGTGTCCTTATATCTTCACGGTATAAGGATGGTGTCCTTAAAGTACCGGAAAATGTAAAGAAATTTAACCGGGGGTTTTTAAGTGAATGTAATTATGAAAAAATTATATGCAGTTTTATGCCTTCTTTATCTGATATAAATAGCATGGAATATTATAACAAGTTGAAATCATACCATATTACTTCGCCATCTGCTGTTATTAATATTAAAAACTTAAAAGAGATGGAATGGCTCAGTGAGGTTGTAATTGCAGATAACCACCCCTTATACAGTACAAGGGACGGTGTCGTCTATTCAGCAGACGGGCAGGTACTTGTATGGTACCCGTCCGCTAAAGAAGATAAGGAATTTTATATCCCAGATGGCGTAAAGAAAATAGGAAGGTCTGCATTTGCAGGACAGAATTATCTCAGGAAACTTGTAGTGCCAGACAGTGTAAAGGTAATAGGCGCAAGTGCATTTTACCAGTGTACAGAGATTGAAGAAATATATCTGCCAGATGGCATAAAGGAAATCCCTGATTCCAATGCTTACCAGCGCGGGGGTGTATTTGAGGGGTGCAGCAGTTTATCATATATAAAGCTTCCAGAGCATCTTGAATATCTTGGAAGTTTTGCATTTTATGAAAGCTGGCTTTCTTCTATAGAGATTGGCAGCCATTTGGAGCAGATTGGTGAATACGGGCTTGCACTAACGGAATTAGATGATGTAAAGCTGCCAGCTTCGCTTAAACGCCTTGGCAAAGGCTCGCTCCTGCATATAGGGCATGTCACGGCATATGAAGGTACAGCGGGAGGGCTTCCGGCTGCTGTGAATGCAACAAACCCTTATATGAAAGATAATGCAGCTAACCTTATATGGCAGCGCTGCGAAGTATCTGTACTTGGTAAAGACGGGGAGATAAAAGAAACATTCCTTATACCAGGAAGTTTAAACAGAAACCTTGCCTGCTGCCTTGATGCTGCATGGAACGGTGAAAGCATTGATTATAGTGAGTATGATGAGTGTTTTGCAGGGATAAAAGATACAGATGAGAAACTTGAATTTGCAGAGAACAGGCTTTCATGCCTTGGTGATGATATGGATAATCCTTTTGCATCTTATGTAAAAAGGGTTTCTGGCAAGATTGCATACAGGCTTTTAGAGCATAGAAAAGAGAAAGAATTTCTGGAATTTGCAAGCCGTGGTTTTTTATCACAGGCAGCACTTAAAAAACTTATTAAATACAGCAATGAACAGGGGCTTGTTGTATGTTCAGCTTATATTGCCCAGATTCTTAATAAGGATGGGGGCAAAAAGAAAAAAAGCAGTTTCAGGCTGTAAAGGGGAATGTTATGGATAAAAAAGGATATCTTGCATCAGAGGTTTTAAAAGTATGCCGCAACCAGCTTTATTTTAAAATGCGTTTTATGGAGCAGGCTCTATTTTACCTTGTGCCAGAACAAAAGGAAGAAGTTTTCTTTGGAAGTGATGCAAAGAAATTATATTATAATACATTATACATTCTTAATAAATACAGGGAATGCCCGGATATTGTTACATGCAGCCTGCTGCATGTAGTAATACACTGTCTTTTCCAGCATCCGCTGCAGGCGGGAAGCCATACAAGGAAATACTGGGACCTGGCAGCAGATATTGCAGCAGCAGATGTTATAAAGGAATTTTGCATAACAGATTTAGTACAATGTATCCCGGCAGGGTGTTTTACTATTATTAACATATTAAAGCGTGAAATCCCTTTAATGTCAGTAAACCATATATACCATTACCTGAAAGACAATGAGCTGCATATAGAAAAACTGTGTGGGATGGAAACTGGCAAAATGGCAGATTTATTCAGGATGGACTGCCATGATTTATGGTGGCATATTGCAAGCCGCCCGCAATATAACGGGAATGGCACTAAAAGGCTTTCAGAAGAATGGAAGGAAACCGCAGAGAATGTTCTTTTTGCCGGGCAGAAATTTGCAGTACAATATGGCAGCATACGGGGAGACTTGCCGGGCAGTTTTACACAGAACATTAAAAAACTTGTACGTGATAACTATGATTATTCTTCTTTCCTGCGTAAATTTGCTGTTATGGAAGAGCAAATGAAGATAGATGCAGATGAATTTGATATTGTTTACTATACATACGGGTTAAGGCAGTTTAAAAAAATCCCGTTAATAGAGCCACTGGAATATAAAGAGGATTACCAGATAAGGGACTTTGTAATTGCCATTGATACTTCAGGTTCATGCAGCGGGGAGCTTGTACAGAAATTTATACAAAAAACTTACAGTATTTTAAAACAGACAGATAATTTTTCAAGAAAAACTGTAATACACATTATCCAGTGTGATGCCTGTATACAGGAAGATTACAAGGCAGAATCATTACAGGAACTTGAAAAATATATAGAAAACATGCAGCTTAAAGGATTTGGCGGGACAGATTTCTGCCCTGTATTCCAGTATGTGGACAAGTTAATTGCAGATGGCAGTTTTACAAGGCTTTGCGGGCTGGTCTATTTTACAGATGGCTATGGAAAGTTCCCTAAGAAGCCCCCAGGTTATAAAACAGCATTTGTATTTGTTGACAGTGAAAATGATATATACGTGCCGCCCTGGGCAATGAAACTATACCTTGACGGACAGGCATTAGAGGTGGATTGACGTGAATATAAATGAAGCTAAAGAAGAGATTAAACGGACTATAGAAATTTATCTTGATAAAAATGAATTTGGCGGATACACCATACCAGTGGAAAAACAGCGCCCTGTTTTTATGACAGGTGCGCCAGGTATTGGAAAGACTGCCATTATGCAGCAGATTGCAGAGGAGCTTGGCATTGCCCTTGTGTCTTATTCAATGACACACCACACAAGGCAGAGTGCCCTTGGGCTTCCCGTTATTGAAACAAAAGAATTTAACGGGAAACAGTTTATTGTTTCAGAATATACAATGAGCGAAATTGTTGCATCTGTCTACAATGTTATGGAACAGTCTGGCAAAAGGGAAGGAATTTTATTTTTAGATGAAATAAACTGTGTATCAGAAACACTTGCACCTGCAATGCTTCTGTTCCTGCAGTATAAGATATTTGGAAACCAGCAGATACCAGAAGGCTGGGTAGTAGTTACAGCAGGAAACCCGCCAGAATATAATAAGTCAGTAAAAGAATTTGACGTTGCAACACTTGACCGTCTGAAATGTATTAAAGTTGAGGAAGACTTCGGTGTATGGAAACAATATGCCTACAGGCAGGGAATACATGCGGCTGTAATTTCATTCCTGGAGATAAACAAACAATGGTTCTATTCAGTGCAGGCGGATGTGGACGGTGTGCAGTATGTAACAGCAAGAGGCTGGGAGGATTTATCATCTGCAATAAAACTTTATGAAAAGAAAGACTTTGATGTAAGCGGGAGTTTAATCCGGCAATATATTACCAATACAGAAGTTGCAAGGAAGTTTACGGCCTATTACAAACTCCATAAAAAATACCAGTCCAGTTACCAGATTAAAGATATACTTATTGGAAATATCCCCGTGGATGTGCTCCAGAAATCAATGGAAGCAAAACTTGATGAGCGTTTTTCTGTCCTCGGGCTTTTTTTAGATGAACTAAATACTGGTTTCAGGACAGCAACAGACAGGGAAAGCATACTCCAGATGGTTGTAAAAAGCCTGCGCATTGTAAAAAAAGAAATAAAACAGGAAAAAGAAAATACCCGGAAACTGCCAGCTTCATCTTATATAAATGAAGAGAAACAGAAAATTAAACAGGAAATGGAAAGCCAGATGGCAGCTAACAGCCTGTCAGAAAGGGGCAGGGCAATATATCTGTCATCAATGCAGATACTTAGCGGATATGAAGGGCTTCTGGCAGGGGAAGACGCAGACAAGGACTTTTTAAAAGTAAAAAAAGCATTTACCAAAGAAACAAAGCAGCATGAAAAATATATAGATAAGGTAAAAGCACAGCTTGAAAATGCTTTTGCATTTATTGAAAAGGCATGGGGAAACAGCCAGGAAATAGTATTATTTGTTACAGAACTGACAGCAGGCCATGACAGCATTGCATTTATTAACCAGTGGGGAAGTGATTCATATTTCCGTTACAATAAAGAACTGCTTATATACAGCCAGCATGAAAAACTAAGCATGGAAATAGAAGCAGAAACAGCAGGGGGATTATATGAAAATAAAATATTATGATATTGGGTTAAACTTATTCTGCAGGCAGTTTAAAGAGCCGGAGAAAATCATACAGGATGCAGCAGACAGCAATGTATGCTGTATTTTAACAGGCACTGATGCAAAAGAAAATAACCAGATAGATAAATTTACCAGAACACATAATGTCTATGGCACTGCCGGGATACACCCGCATAATGCAGACAACGCCAGCAAAGAAGATTTTATTTCCATTGAAAAAATTATTGCCAGCAATAAAAAAATTGTTGCAGTTGGCGAATGCGGGCTGGATTATGACAGGATGTTTTCCACAAAGGAAAACCAGGCCAGATGCCTTGAAAAACATATTGTGCTTGCAGAAAAATATAATAAACCATTATTCCTGCATGAGCGTGAAGCTTCAGGTGATTTTATACGCAGGTTTAAAAAGCATCCGGATATCTGCCAGAAGTCCGTTGTACACTGCTTTACAGGGGATAAAAAAACACTGGAGACATATCTTTCAATGGGGTTTTCTATCGGGATAACAGGCTGGATTTGTGATGACAGGCGTGCCAGAGAACTTAGGGAAGCAGTAAAAATCATACCACTTGGCAGGATTTTAATTGAAACAGATGCACCATATCTTGTGCCAAGGAATGTAAGCGGTTTAGGAAAAACCAATGTGCCACAGAATATTGTATATGTAGCAAAAGAACTTGCAAAATATATGAAAGTCCCGGAAGAAGTTTTAATAGAACATGCAAGAAAAAATACAGAACGGATTTTCCAGATAAATCCAGTATAAAAGGAGAGAGCAAAACATGGGCATTTATCTTAATCCAGGCAATGATGGTTTTAAAAGAGCTTTAAATTCTGCAATATATGTGGACAAATCAGGATTAATTGCATATACAAACCGTGTAATGGATTCTGAGCAGGAGTATATTTGTGCCAGCAGGCCAAGACGGTTTGGCAAATCAATGGCAGCCAATATGCTTCTGGCATATTATTCAAGAGGATGCAGTTCAGATGGATTATTTAGCAGCCTGGAAATTGCAGGAGAAAGTTCTTATAAAGAACATTTAAACCAGTATGATGTAATTTTTCTGAATATGCAGCATTTTTTAAGTGGCGCTAAAAGTGCAGGCAATATAACAAAATATCTGGAAAAGACAGTTCTGGCAGAATTAAAAGAAGTATATGGCCACTGGATTCCTGATAAAGAAAAACAGCTTCCTGCAGCACTTTCAGCAGTATTTTCCAAAGACAAAAGAGAAAAAAAGGATTTATTTTTATAATAGATGAATGGGACTGTATTTTCCGTGAAGATAAACAAAATAAAAAAGCACAAAAAGTTTATCTGGATTTTTTAAAAGATTTATTAAAAGACAGGATTTATGTAAAACTTGCATATATGACAGGAATTTTACCAATTAAAAAGTACGGGACACATTCTGCATTAAATATTTTTAGTGAATTTTCCATGACTGGCCCTAAAAACCTTGCAGAATTTGCAGGTTTCACAGAAATGGAAGTAAAAGAGTTATGTTTTGAATATAATATGGATTTTGAAGAAGCAAGACGCTGGTATGACGGATACCAGTTTAAAGAGATAAAGCATATATATAATCCAAAATCTATTGTAGATGCAATGACAGAGGAAGAGTTTCAAAGTTACTGGACTGGAACAGAAACTTATGAGGCATTAAAAATTTATATTGATTTGAATTTTGACGGATTGAAAGATGCTATTATTTCAATGATTGGAGGTGCCAGATGTAAAATTAATGTAAGGAAATTCCAGAATGATATGACAAGTTTTACAAGCAAAGATGAAGTGCTGGCATTGTTAATACATCTGGGTTATCTTGCTTACGATGGACGGACAAAAGAGGTTTTTATTCCAAATATGGAAATTATGGAAGAATTTAAAAATGCAGCGGAAGGAACAAAAGAAAGATTATACATTAATACGTGAAATGCCTGCTGGAAAAGGATTTGCAGATATTGTATTTTTACCAAGAAAACACTCAGGTAAACCTGCGCTTATTGTGGAATTAAAATGGAACCAGACAGAGCAGGGGGCAATAAAACAGATAAAAGATAACCAATATATAAAAGCATTAGAAGAATATTCAGGAAATCTTTTATTAGTTGGTATTAATTACGATAAAAAAAGTAAAAAACATAACTGCATAATTGAGTCATTTGAAAAAAATTTACAATAAAATATATAAGATAGAAACAAGACATGTGATTAAAAATAAATGAAATTTAATTTTTTATTTAAAAAAATTTATATAATATTAACAAAATATTATAAATTGCGAATAAACTGTTGACACAAATCCATATTTGCATATAATAGTTAATGACAAAGGCGTCATGGATAAATTAATTATCCGTGGCGTCTTTTTGTTGCAATAAGCGCTACGCGGAGCGTGGCAGCGTTTGTTTTTATTTATTGCCAGCTGCTGTAAGCTGTTGCTGTCCGGACACAGCCGCTGTTTGCAATAAATATACAGATTTTAATACATAATTTATGTGGCAGAAGGAGGCAATTATTATGGATATGAGTATTTGGTATTTAGTAGGTGCTGCCCTGGTGTTCTTTATGCAGGCAGGCTTTGCAATGGTAGAGGCAGGTTTTACCAGGGCTAAAAATGCTGGAAATATAATTATGAAGAATTTGATGGATTTTTGTATTGGTACAGCAGTATTTATTTTATTTGGCTATGGAATTATGAATTCAAGTTCATATATAGGAGGATTTATAGGCACGCCTGAATATGGCATGTTTACTGATTTTGAAGGGTTTAACTGGTCAAATTTCTTTTTCCAGCTTGTGTTTTGTGCTACTTGTGCAACTATTGTATCTGGCGCAATGGCAGAAAGGACAAAATTCAGCATGTACTGCATTTATTCAGCAATTATAAGCATTATTGTATACCCGGTTGAAGCAGGCTGGACATGGAATACACAAGGATGGCTTGCAAAGCTTGGGTTTGTGGATTTTGCAGGTTCATGTGTTATACATATGGTTGGCGGCATTTCAGCACTTATAGGTGCAGCAATCCTGGGGCCGCGTATTGGCAAATTCAGCAAAAGAACAGGCAAACCACATGCCATACCAGGACATAACCTTCCGCTTGGTGCATTAGGCTGCTTTATACTATGGTTTGCATGGTATGGTTTTAACGGGGCAGCAGCAGCGGATGTGGCACAGCTTGCAAAAATCCTTGGCACTACAACATTAGCCCCTGCATTTGCAACACTTGCAGTCCTTATAGTAACATGGGTACAGTATGGCAAGCCTGATGTATCAATGTGCCTTAACGGTTCACTTGCAGGGCTTGTAGGCATTACAGCAGGATGTGCCAATGTTGATGCCACTGGTGCAATTATTATAGGAATTGTTGACGGGCTGCTTGTATGCTTTGGTGTATGGTTTATAGAAAGTGTGCTTAAAATTGACGACCCGGTTGGTGCAGTTGCAGTACATGGGTTTAACGGGCTGTGGGGCACAGTTGCAGTTGGGCTTTTTGATACAAGCAATGGCTTGTTTTATGGCGGCGGTATACATATGCTTGGCATACAGTGCCTTGGTGTTGTTTCGGTAGCTGCCTACACCACAATATGTATGGGAATTATATTTACAGCAATAGATAAAATATGGGGGCTGCGTGTAACACCAGAAGAAGAGCTTACAGGGCTTGACCTTAAAGAACACGGGCTGCCATCTGCATATGCAGACTTTATGCCAGCTGGCAATATGTTCTATTCAGCAGGCGCATCTATTGAAACGCTTAAAGGAAATGTATCTATGGATAATGCTGTACAGGTACATAAAGTACCAGCAGAGCCAAAAGCTGCTGTAATGAAAGCAGTTCCAGAAACAAAAGAAACATTAACAGAGAAAATCACAAGGATTTCCATTATCTGTAAACAGAACAAATTTGATGAACTCAAAGAAGCCCTTAATGAAATCGGTGTAATGGGCATAACAGTTACACAGGTACTTGGATGTGGCACACAGAAGGGCATGGTTACAAAATACCGTGGTGCAGAACTTGACATAGTACTGCTTCCTAAGATGAAAGTTGAAGTAGTAGTAAGTGCAATACCAGTTGAAACAGTAATAGAAACAGCAAAGAAAGTCCTTTATACAGGAAATATCGGAGATGGCAAGATATTTGTATATGATGTTGAAAATGTAGTAAAAGTCCGTACAGGCGAAGAAGGATTTGATGCTTTGCAGGGTGAAACTGACTAAAATAATAGTTGTTTTTATAATCCAGAGAGGTGGCAGCCGCAAGGCTGCCATCTCTCCTTTGCTCTATTATTTCCCAAAAAATTTGAATAATTTTAAAATATATGTTATATTAATAACAAGCATTTTATAACGGCAACAAAATTAAACAGGGGTGGAATTATTTTGAGGGAGATATTTTAACAGATAAAACAAACTTATAAAAAATTATAAATAAGTGCTGGCTTTTATAATTTATATTAGCAGAAGAAAGTAGTGGAAGAGATGATAAAAACAATCCGGGTAATGTTGCTTCCAAATAACAGGCAG